>CAYFXL010000006.1:0-42397 GCA_964346945.1 uncultured Syntrophobacterales bacterium | reverse complement strand
GGCGGTTAAGGACATAACGAAGGAAGACATCCACGACCGTTATCGAAACCATGAGGACCAGCATGACTTGCCCTATCAGGTGCAGGAAATGGCTGATCGGGAAAATGATTTTCTCCAGGCATTGGGCGGCTCGGCTTAACCATCCATTCATCATTAGTCCCTTCATGTGTTATGTTATTTTCCTGTAAGCCGGTGTACAGCCCTTAATAGCTCTTCTCCGGGGAGGCCTTTTGCCTTCATATCCGCTACCCACTTATCATATAATGGCTCAGCTTTTTCCTTCCATTTCGCCAACTCAGCCGCTGCGAGACGGTAGATTATCTTCCCCTTGGATTGACCCAGTTCTAAGGCCTTCTCTAAATCCTCATCATATATACCCGCACACTCAAAGGCATATCTCCTTCTCAGGTTATCCAGAATCTTTTGGATGTCCGGAGGAAGAGAATTCCACGTCTTTTTGTTCATGGCCACGCCCATCGGCGCGGCTGTGAGCCCGGCCTGTATGGAATACTTTGAAACGTCAAAAAGTCTGAAGGATCGCATGGCGGTAAAGGCGGTAAGGACTCCGTCGAGTACGCCCTTCTCCATAGAAGTATAAACCTCTGTAATGGGTAGGGTGACGGGGGTGCCGCCCAGTGCCTTGATAAAGGCCGACTGAACAGCCCCGGCGCCGCGGATTTTGAGCCCTTTCATATCCGCCATGCTTTCGATTTTCTTTTTGGACGTGTGGAAGGTGAAGGGCTCGCTGACAAAGAAAATCAGCATCTTTGCGTCTTTGTATTCCCCCTCAAGATAGTCCTCGAAAACACCTTGCGCAAATGCCGTGTTGACCGTGCATGTTCCTCCGCCAATCAAGGGAAGGTCAAAAACCGACGTTAGAGGAAATCGTCCGGGCGTATAACCCGGCATGAAAAAGGAGATGTCAGCGATGCCCCCAACGGCCATATCCCACTGTTCCTTGGCTCCTCCCAAGGCCCCACCGGGGTAAAGGGTAATCTGCACCCTGCCGTTCGTGAGCGCTTTCACCTCATCTGCATATTTTACAAATGCTCGGTGCAAGGAGTGTTTGGTAGGCATCCAATAGGCGAATTTTAATTTGAAGGGTTTCTCTGCTGCGGCAACTGCCGGTAGGCCGCAGAAAACGAAAAATAAAGCTATTACAACCCCCAACGAAATCAATGTATCTGATCTTTTTCTATCTCTTAAAGTATCCATGTTTTCCCCCCTCTCTCATCCAGTTGTTCTTCTTGTTTTCACTCGACACGCTTCTGGATCAATGTCTCGATTCAAGGATTTATTACACTCCACGGGTCTATACGGTTCACCTCCTTTCTTTCACGAAGTTGGCCTTTCGCTCGGTAACGATTTTTTCCCGCCATCCCCGAGACATTCATCAAGAGTGACATAATCAATAATGGGATATAGGTACCCTGTTTCCTAATGGATTTGGTTTTTCATTCGACAATTAGTTCAATAAAACAGCCTTGTCAAGATAATTATGAGGCAAAAGGAGTTGGTGGACTGTCAGGAGCGATTTTCCCTGAGTCGACTTAGGGGACATTATTGAAAAATATCACTTAACAACGGTATGTGGTTGTAATAAAAAGCTTAATGCCTCGCGAAGCTAGATTGGATGCCCCTGGGACTCTTTACCATGTGATGAGACAAGGAATTAACCGGTTCGAAGATAGAAGAGCATGAATTTCGTAACGGGGAGGAGGAGAGTTTACCAGGCCAGAGGAGGCGCATCGTACCATTTGAGTCATGAGGTGGGGATACCATTGGCAAAGATAGCGAGGCATTTGGGGGTTAGCACTTCGTTCATTATTAAGGCTATCCAGAAGCTGGAATCATAGAAGGAAAACTAACAGTTTTCAACGACGTCCCTCTTTTTCGAATGAGGTTAATTCCCGCCGTTCGATATTAGGAGAATTGACAGGACTTTTCTGGTGAATTTTTGCTGTGATTTTCTAAGAGTGCTATTTCCGGGGAATACCCTCGTTCTTCTCCTTGCTCGCGATCTTGGCCCATGAATCTCGTAACGTCATTGTCCGATTGAATACAAGCGCCCCCTCGGAAGAATCAACGGAATCTGTGCAGAAGTAGCCAAGCCTTTCGAACTGGTACCGGCTCCCAGGTGCCGCACCGGCCAGGCTTGGCTCGACACGGCTGCAAGTCAGTGTTTCCAAGGATCTCGGATTCAAGTATCGCTTAAAACCATCGCCGTCCTTTGCACCGGTTGGGTCCGCTACTTGGAAGAGGCGATCATATAGCCGTACCTCAGCCGGGAGAGAATGAGCAGCCGAAACCCAGTGTATTGTTCCCCTGACCTTGCGTCCGTCGGAGGACCAACCGCCCCGTGTCTCCGGATCATAGGTGCAATGCACCTCGACCACCTCGCCAGTTCGTTCGTCCTTAACCACTCCTGTGCATGTTATGTAATAAGCATATCGGAGTCTCACCTCCCGACCAGGAGCCAGACGGAAGAACTGTTTCGGTGGCTCCTCAAGAAAATCCTCTCGTTCGATGTACAGCAGACGTGAAAAAGGAACTTTCCGTGATCCCATACTGGAATCCTGCGGATGATATGGGGCATCGAGCTCCTCGGTTTGGTCTTCCTGATAATTGTCAATGACCACGCGGAGCGGACGCAGTACCGCCATCACACGGGGTGTCCGCCGATCCAAATCCTCGCGAAGGCAATGCTCGAGGAGGGCTACATCGACCATACTGTCCCGTTTGGCCACCCCAATACGCTCGCAAAAGTTTCGGATTGCCTCCGGTGGGTAACCGCGTCTCCGCATCCCAGCCAGTGTAGGCATCCGTGGATCGTCCCACCCGGCAACATATTTCTTTTCCACTAATTCCACGAGCCTGCGTTTACTCAGAACGGTGTAGGTGAGGTTGAGGCGAGCAAACTCGATCTGCTGGGGATGACAGTCGACCTTCAATTGGTCAAGCACCCAGTCGTACAAGGGGCGATTGTTTTCGAATTCCAACGTGCAAATGGAATGCGTGATTCCTTCTATTGAATCCGACAGGCAATGGGTGAAGTCGTACATCGGATAAATGCACCATTTATTCCCGGTTCTATAGTGTGCTACCTTCTTAATTCGATAGATGGTCGGATCTCGCATATTTATATTGGGGGATGCCATGTCGATCTTTGCGCGAAGTACGTGGGTTCCCTCCTCGAATTCCCCCGCCCGCATGCGCTCGAACAAGTCCAAGTTCTCTTCAACCGAACGGGTACGATACGGGCTGTCCTTGCCCGGCCTCGTTAGGGTACCCCGGTACTCCCTGATTTCATCTGGGCTCAAGCTGCACACATATGCTTTGCCATCCTTGATCAGTCTCACAGCATACTGGTAAAGTCGATCGAAGTAGTCGGACGCGTAGAAGAGTCGGTCACCCCAATCAAACCCGAGCCATCGAACGTCTGATTCGATCGATTCCACATATTCAACGGATTCGCCGCTCGGATCGGTATCATCGAATCGCAAATTGCAGGTACCCCCATATTCGGTGGCGATACCGAAATTGAGGCATATTGACTTGGCGTGTCCAATATGGAGATATCCGTTCGGTTCCGGTGGAAATCGGGTCGCGACTCGACCTTCGTTCTTGTTTGCCTTTAAATCCTCGTCGATAATTTCCCGAATGAAGTCGGTGGAAGGGGTTGCATCGGTTCTAGTCATGGTCGCGGTTTCCTTTTCATTGTTCTTTCCCTTATTGTATCCTTCGCCGTCAGCTTTTCATGGCTTCTTGTCGTCAATTTTGGGTATAATCGGAGCAAATTTACCAGCTATTTTAACACATTCTCGAGGAAGGGAGAAGGCGGAGGAGAGGTAAAGAAGAGTTGTGTCGATGTATCTCATGGAGCCTCCCGACTTCAAAGGTTCTGATTAAGAATGCGAAAATCGAGATGCGACCCCTTATTACTTAATGTGATAATCCTTGGGGGGCCGGAATGGAGGGAAGATCAATATGATCGATTGGCTTATCAAAGATACGATTATTGTTGACGGAATGGGGGCTCTCCCATTTTCAGGAGATATCGCGATCAGTGGCGATCGCATCGTTGAGGTTGGAAACGTGGGTCATATTGATCCGAAAAACCTCATCGAAGCCGGAAGGAGAATCACTGCGCCGGGGTTTATCGACATGCATAGTCATTCGGATATCCTGTATCTTAACGGATCCTCGTGTACGCATAAGATCTATCAGGGAGTTACAACGGAATTGATCGGTCAGGATGGGATTTCAGCTGCACCTCTGACAGAAACCTCAAAAGAATACGTGAGAGAAATGATTGAGCCTCTGGCGGGACACTTGGAAGATGAGTGGAAACCGTGGGATGTGAAGCGTTTTTTAGAAACAGTAGGAAAAAAGAAGGCCCCACTGAACGTCATGACCCTCGTTGGACACTGCAATTTGCGACTTGCAGTCATGGGACATAGGATTGCTCTGCCCTCCCAGGAGGAGTTGCACCGAATGGGAGAATTATTGGCAATGAGTCTGGAAGGTGGCGCCGTGGGCCTTTCTCTAGGTCTGATTTATCCTCCATCCAGCTATTCCGACACGAACGAATTGATTTCCTTAGGCAGAGTGGTGAAGAATTATGACGCCATTGTGATAGCCCACATTCGCAATGAGCAAGACGGGCTTTTCCAGGCTTTGGAGGAAATGATAACCGTGGGTAAGGAGACCGGCTGCAGAATCCACATTTCCCATTTGAAGTGCTCGGGGAAGAGCAATTGGGGGAATATGCCGAAGGTACTGGAGAAATTAGAGGACGCCCTCGAAGGGGGAATTGACATCGCATTCGACCAGTATCCCTATGAGGCATCATGCACATCCCTGTCCATCCTTCTTCCGGGGTGGGCAATGGAAGGGGGGTGGAAGGGATTGCGCCAGCGCTTGGGGAGCTCTGAGATCCGGAAGGAAATCCTCGTGGCGTTGAGAAAATCCATCGAGGGGAGAGGTGGCCCCGCCTCCATCACCATTGCGTCGGTGGAGACCCCAAAAAACCAGGGATTAGCCGGCTTAACCCTTGATGAAATATCCGGAGATAGAGGAATCCCCACTGAACAAGCAGTTTTGGATCTATTGATTGAGGAAGAATTGCAGGTGATTGCAATCTATCACGCCATGTCAAAAGAGGACGTTGAATGTGCGATGACGCATTTTCTACAGACGCTGGGAAGTGACGGCATTTTGGGAACATTCCCCCACCCTCGCGCCTATGGGACCTTCCCCCGGGTGATCAGCCATTTTTGTCGTGAAAGGAAGCTCTTCCCCCTGGAAGAGGCTGTCCGAAAGATGACCTCAGCGCCAGCGAAGCGATTGAACCTGGAAAATCGTGGGCGTATTGAAGCGGGTGTCTACGCGGACGTAATAATATTCTCTCCGGAGAACTTCCGCGACAACGCCTCATTTGAAAATCCGACACAATGTGCATCCGGCCTGGATTGGGCCTTCGTTAACGGGAAACCCTTGGTTAAGGAGGGAAAGCTGCAGGAGGTATATCCAGGGCATACGATCATGAGAATCTAACGTCAAGCCTCGCCATCCCACGGAGCTCAGTTTCTGCTTTTGTGAATACCCAACACCCACCTTTCTTGAGAATCTCAAAAATTTCATGGTTCCCCACCGCTACTATTCTCATCCAATAGACGGTGCAAAGCTTCAACAAACGACTTGGTGATCTGAAGCGCATCATAGTGGGCAAAACTAGCACGGCATATGCTGTCACGACCAAGATGCCTGCAGATAGCAGCGGAATAATGATTTCCGTCAGCTATTTGAAACCCATGGTTCTCCCATAGATATTTCTTAATTTCCTTGGGATTTCTCCCCCGTATCTCAAATGAGAAAGTGGGATCTCGTTCAAGAACCCTTTCTGGATTAGTAAGGCCGTAGCATCGAAATTTATCCCCATCAAGTCCTTGAAAACTTTCCAAGATCGATTGAGAGAGTTTCCCTTCATACTGGGCAATTGCGTTCATAACGAATCGTAGTTTATCCTTCCTCAAGGGTGTTACCTTTTCGCCCTCCTCGGTCAATTCATCGCCTAACCAAAGCAGATATTCCAACGCCCCTTCCAACGCTGCAAGAAGGGCATTATTGAGCGTACCCTGTTCAAACTTGTAAGGGGATTCGTCTTTATTCGTCTCAACCCTATACGGCTTAAGCTGACGAAGGAGATCCTCTTTTCCCCAAAGGACGCCGAGCATTGGGCCAAAGAGTTTGTACCCGGAAAATGCTAAGAAGTCACAGTCAATCTCTTGAACATCAATTGGTCCGTGCAATGCATGATGCACCGCATCTACACAGATGAGACATCTCGCTGACTTTTTGCGAATGAGGGGAATGATTTCTTTCAGTGGAACCAGGGATCCAAAAGCGTTTGAGGCCATGGTTACGGCCACGAGCCCAGTCCTTCCGTCAATCAATGAAAGCAAATGATCTACATCCAAACAACCTTCCCCATTCACCTGAGCTCGTCGAATTTGACAGTCATTTTCCGAGCCCCACATATCTTCCCAAGGCGATATGTTGGCCATGTGATCCAGATCGGTAACGACCAGATTGTCTCCTTTTATGAGAATGGTTCGAAGAGCGTAAGCGAGATTGAACAGTGCGTGGGTAGTTGAAGAGTGAAAACTAATTTCTTCCGGCTTACGAGCATGAATGAAGTCCGCGACAAATTGCCGAACACCCCAATGCAACTGATCTGTTGCTATTTCCGCAGGATCGATGTCACCGGGCTGGGGATTTGAAGTTCGAGCTTTATCGGCTAGCGCATAAATGGCCGAATCGACCATGAGCGTTCCCGCACCGCTGTTGAGGTAAATTCTCTTGTTACCATAGACATCCCGTTCTATCTGAGGGAACCTAGTCCGGATTTTAGAATGAATTTGGAGGAAACGATCCGCCACAGACTGTTGGCTCATAGCATATCCATCACGAACAATTTTCTCTCGTGCTCCTGAAATTTAAAAGCCAAATCGTAAACATTGTGCTTATATTTTTAATACATTATCAAATAAAAGTGAGGCTTTATCGAGGTTTTTTCATTGGACCTGGATGCCGAATCTATCCCGCACAAGCTTTTCCACTTCCGATTTCCGGTGGCAGGCCGCCTTGTGACCGACTTGCACCTCTTCGAGGTGCGGCTCTTCATTCCGGCAACGGTCTACGGTAAAGGGGCAACGCGGGTGAAACCGACATCCCCGCGGCGGGTTGACGGGGCTGGGGACATCCCCGGCAAGGACAATTCGGCGTTGCTTGTGCTCAACGTCCGGGACGGGAATGCCGGAAAGCAGAGCATGGGTATACGGATGAACGGGCCGCGAAAAGATATCTTCGGTACGTGCAATTTCCACGATTTTCCCCAGATACATGACCGCTGTGCGGTGGCTGATATATTTGACCACAAGTAAGTGGTGCGTCACGAACAGATAGGTCAAATTGAGCGTGTCTTGAAGGGACCTCAACAGATTCAATATTTGGGACTGTACGGAGACGTCCAGGGCCGAAGTGGGCTCATCCAGCACGATGAACTCAGGGTCTGTGGCGATGGCCCTCGCGACGGCGATCCGTTGCCGCTGGCCACCGGAAAATTCGTGTGGGTAGCGGAGCAGATGCTCCCTAGTCAGGCCAACCAATCCCAGCAGCCTAACGACACGGTCCTCAAGTTCTCTTCCTCCCAGGCTCACCTGTTCCCTGATGGGTTCGGCGATGATGTGCTTGACCAGCATCCTCGGGTCGAGGGAGGTCGTGGGGTCTTGAAAGACCATTTGAAGCTTCCCTCGAATACCGAGTTTTTTGAGCGCGGACCCTTTTGTAGATCCGATGTCGATCCGAACCTCAGGTCCCCCGTCTTTTTGGTAGAAGTAAACGTTTCCGCTTGTGGGATCGTGGAGGCGAATGATAGTCTTACCCGCAGTGGTCTTACCGCAACCGGATTCCCCGACAACGCCGAGGCATTCGCCCCGGTAAATGTCCAGATCCACGCCGTCCAGGGCTTTCACGGAATTCACTTCCCTGCGAAGGACTCCTCCTAGGATCGGATAATACTTCTTGAGATCTTCAAGTTCGAGAATCTTTTCCATGCTTCACGCGTTGATTCCTAAGAGGGCCGTCTCATAACGGACGCTGCCCGACCCTCTAGAACAAATGGCACGCCACCGTGTGATTTCCCTCGATCTCGATCAGATCTGGGGCCTCTTTCCTGCAAATTTCCCTGGCGCGTGGGCACCTGGGGTGGAACCTGCATGCCGATGGGGGCATGACTAAGTTTGGGACGTTCCCTTCAATGCTCTTGAGCGATCCTTCCATGGAAAGCTTGGGCACCGCGTCCAGCAGCGCCTTGGTGTATGGATGCAAGGGCTTGCTGAACAAATCCTTGACATCCGCCACCTCGACCACGTTTCCGGCGTACATGACGCAGACGCGGTCGCAGGTTTCAGCTACCACTCCCAGATCGTGAGTAATCAGCAGGATCGATGAAATGACCTCCTCCTTAAGCCGACGCAGGAGGTCGAGAATCTGGGCCTGGATGGTCACATCTAAGTTCGAAGTTGCCTCGTCGGCGATCAACAGCACGGGACTGCAGGCCAGCGCGATGGCAATGACGATGCGTTGTTTCATACCGCCGGAAAGATTGTGCGGATATTGTTCCACGATCTGCTCCGGGTGGGGGATGCCGAGTTTCCCCACGATTTCGATGGAGCGCCTTTTAGCCTCCTTCTTCAGTCTCGTCCGCCAGAGTTTTAGGATCGGAATTCTATCGAGAATCTTTAGGGCCAAGGCTTCAGGATCCCGGGCCGCGAGCCGATACACTGCCTGCTGGGACCTTTTCAAGGGATAGAAGGCCCTGCAATCCGGGGCGCAGAGATCCTCCAGAATCTTGGCGCACATCTCCTTTTCCTGATGAAACAGGAAACTCTCGGCCACCTGGTCACCGATGCTCATGGTCGGGTTCAGCGCCGCGTTGGGCTCCTGAAAGATCATGGAAATCTGGTCCCCCCGAAGGCCCTCGACATAGGCCTCTGACTGCTGGAGTAGGTCAATGCCCGCCTGTCTATTCTCTTCGTTCAGGTACACAATAACTTTTCCGCCCTCGATGCGTCCCGGTTCCTGGACGATGCGCATGATGGAGCGAGCAGTCACGCTCTTCCCACAGCCTGATTCACCCACCAGGCCGAATGTAGAGCCGTGATCCACCACCAGGCTGACCTTATTGAGGGCCTTGACGACGCCCTCATAGGTGTAGAAATTAGTTACGAGATCGACGGTTTCCAACAAAGTCGCCATGATATCTCCTACCGGCGGCGGACCTTTGGATCGAAGGCGTCACGGAGCGCGTCCCCGATCAGGTTCCAGGCAAGCACAAACAGGACGATACAGCCTCCAGGGATGACGATCGTATACCAAAACCTCAAGGGGTCATCCGGTGGGCCGACGATGTAGTTCCTAGCCAAGGCCACCATCTGTCCCCAGTCAGAATAGCCCCTGGGCGCGCCCAACCCTACGAAGCTCATGAAGGAAGCCGTAATGACCATGGAGCCCATGTCCATGGAGGCCATGATCAAAACCGGGTAGATGGCGTTGGGCAGGATGTGGCGCAGAATGATCTTGGCGTCCGAGACGCCCATGATCTTTGCGGCATGAACGAAATCCTGGTCCCGCAGAGTCAGTATTTCGGACCGTATGACCCGCACGTACCACCGCCACTGCACCATGGCCAGGGCAATCATGATTTTGTCCAGCCCCCGACCAAAGGCCACCACGATGGCCATGGCCAGAACAAGGGTCGGTATGGCCCACATGACATCGGTCATCCGCATCAATACTTCGTCAATAAATCCACCATAGTAGCCAGAAATAGCGCCGAGGGTGACGCCAACGAGTGCCGCGATGCCTACCACGAACAGGCCAATCTTGAAGGCGGTGCGCGTTCCCCAAACCGCGCCATAGAAGATGTCGTACTGACCGGAGGTAGTCCCGAAGATATGGTCCTTGTTCGGGGGCTTGGGCGTGGGCGAATATCCCTTGTGGGGCATGAGGTAAGGATTGTGGGCGTATTTGGGGGGAGCGATTTGGGGGGCGAAAAGACCCACGCCGATAAAGAACACGAGCAGTGTAAACCCAATAATGGCCGAGGGATTCCTGAAAATCCTTTGGAGTGTAAACCTGAGTTCACGCAATCGCGGATGTTGCTGGCTCATCATTTAAGAAACCATTCAACTAAGTTAGCCGTATCCTCGGATCGATGTACGCGTAAAGAATATCCAATGTGAGATTGGTGATGACGAAAACAACCCCTATGAAGAGGCAAATGCACATCAGGACGGGCATGTCGAGCTGGGTGGCCGACTCGGCAAGCCACCAGCCTATCCCTTGGCGATTGAAAACCACCTCCACGGAGACGCTTCCTTCCATGGATAAGGCCACGAGCTGACCGGCTACGGTAACAACGGGAAGCAGGGCGTTCCTGCGGGCATGTCTTATGTGTATCGTTTTCTTGTCGGCACCCTTGGCCCTAGCCGTTATAACGTAATCCTTGGATAGCTCCTCGATCATCCCGGAGCGCATTACCCGCATATTCAGGGCGACCACGACGATCACATACGTCAGCACGGGTAGGACTAAGTGGCGCAGACCATCCAAGGCGATATCCAGGCGGCCGTTGAGGATACCGTCAATCGTGTACATGCGGGTGATGGGGGTGAATTTCTCGGGGTTGTCCAATATAAACATGCTCAACTGGTCGCTCAACACCCCCGGCGAAAACAAATGGAAGTAACCGTAGAAGATCATGAGCAACACCAGGGCGAAGAGAAAGGTGGGCAGGGACCAGCCCACAATAGCGAAAATCCTCGTGCCGTGGTCTATCCAGGTGTCTCGATGGATTCCCGATACCGTACCCAGCCAAATTCCAAAAATGATGACGATTGGGGCGGCGAAGAGGTTCATCTCCAGGGTCACGGGGAGATAGTGCCAAAAAGCCTCCCCAACAGGTCTGGCCGCGACCAGCGACCACCCCATATTGCCCCTAAAGATTTCTCTCATCCAGCGGACGTACTGGATGTAGAACGGATCATCGAGGCCGAACTGCTGGATAAGCCTGGGAATGTCCTTAGCCTGCTGGGGTGTGGTCACGTAAGCCGCGGCCCTCCGCTCCGGGCTGAAGGTCATGAGGATGCCGAAAATCAGAACCGAAACCCCGAATAGAACGAAAGCCAACAACAAGAATCTTCGAATGACGTACGCATGCATTGACAGTCCTGTCTCCGGGGACTGTTTTTTCGAAAAAACCGCCGGGTGGTAATTAACCTCCCGGCGGTCCAGAAGCTATGGATCAGAGGGTTACTCCTTCCAAATATCCATCAGCATTTCGTTGGCGTCCGTGAGCATGGCGTTGGGTACATACCCCTTCACCCAGTCCCTATAGGCCCGCACCACGATCTGCTGATAGAGCGGGACAGCGATGGCCTCGGTATACCAGAGGTCCTGAAGCCTGTGGTAGATCTCTTCGCGTTTCTTGGGGTCGATGGTTTGGATGCCGGCATCGCACAGTTTATCCACCTCCTCGTTCTGATAGGCCATATATCGACCGTACACGCCTCGGGAGTGCATGAACGTGTACATGAAGTTATGTGGATCTGCGTAGTCGGCCCCCCAACCGATAAGGAACAGCGGGAATTCGAAGTTGCGGTACTTGACGAGGTAATCCTTCCATTCCACGTTGCGGACTTCTATCTGGAATTTCGGATTGAGGGACATGATGTTCTCGGCCAGCATCAAGGCCGCGGCTTCGCGCATCTCGTTGCCGGTGTTGTGGGTGATGATCATCTTGAAGCCCTTTTCCCAGACCTGGCCGCCCCAGGCCTCCTTCATGTATTTCTTTGACTTTTCCAGGTCGAACTCGTACACCGGCACGTCCTTGTGGTAGGCCAACCCTTCGACATTGGGGCTTGTGGGCATGATCACGAGGCCATTGAAGACGTCCTTCTTGTAAGTCTCTCGGTCAAAGGCGTGGAGGAAGGCCTTACGCACGTTGATGTCGGAGAAAAAGTCGGGCGGGATGCCGTTGCCGTCAAGTTTCCCGCTGCCAATGTTCGGGTTCCCGGTAGGATTGATTTTCTGGCAGAAGAACGCGGCTGTCACGGAGAGCAGTGGAACCTCATACAAGGTCAGGCCCTTCATGGCTTTTACCTCAGGCACGTACTGGATGTCCACCCTGACGCGATCGGCGTCGCCATTCTGGAGCATGAGCTTACGGGTGCTCCATTCCTTGACGTATTTGACGATAGCGGTCTTGAGCTTGGGCTTGGGGCCCCAGTAGCCGTCAAACCGCTCAAAAACGAACTCCTTATTCGGTTCCCAGCTTTTCATACGGTAAGCGTTGGTCCCGTTGGCAATCTTTAGCAGGGGTTCATGTCCGGGAGCGGGGTTGTTGAATTTGGCCGCGTTCTTAATGTCGCCATCCCAGCAGCCCTTGGAAATTGCCCACTCCTTGTCCATAATAATCGAGGAGGAATAGTTCAGGATGCCCAACAAAGGTGGATAAGGCCGTGGCAAATGAAAGATAACCTTGTCCCCTTTGGCTTCTACGGACTTGTCAATCGTGTCGAAAATGCCCTCAATGATCTTGCCTTCTTTATCGCGGGTGGAACCTTCACCGGTCAGAGCTTCCAAAAGCATCCACATGGGACCGCCGTCCGGGTCGGCAATCATGTTCCGTTTGAAGGAATAGACCACGTCCTCAGGGGTCAGGTCCCCGCCCTCGTGGAACTTCACTCCCTTGCGGATGTTGAACGTGTAGGTTTTGCCGTCCGCGGATATGCCGCCGTTTTCCAGCGTGGGTACCTCCGTGGCCAGAAGAGGCTTGAATTTGTCCGTATGCGACCCGTCGAAGAAGATCAAGGGTTCGTATATGTTCCAGAGCCGCTGTGAGGAGGTCACGTCGTAGGCCACGCATGGGTCAAGGGTCCTGAGGTTGCCGTAGTTGGCAAGAATGAACGTGTCGGGATTCTTCACCGCTGCATGAACGGTAACCGTAAGGAAAAGGGATAAAAGACAGATACATGGGATAATAGTTCCTCTTTTCATAATGCCCTCCTTTTCAGAGATTCATACCAGGAAATTGGGAAACTCCAACCATGGTTTCCCCAGCCAAAAAACTCCATTTATCTTGGTTGGCGATCACCTCCTTTCCGGATTTTTTTCCTTTGGAATCACGGACATTTTCCAGGCAATTCACGTCAACAATATACGTGCCGGATGATATTGTCAAGAGGTTTGGACACGGGGACATCGGCTCCCCATGATAGATTGTCCTGAGGCGATCCACCTACCGGAGCGTTCATGAGAGAGGTCAGGAAACAAACACCCGCAAAGCATTTCCGATTAACACGAGACCATAGCGGATTTTACTCATGGATCGTTTGAAAACCGCATTTCAGTGCGGGAGGTCTCACGGGAATGCTGACCTTGTGCCGCAGATAGACGTCGGGGGAAAATTCCTGGACTCCATTTCCCACAGGTGGAGTACTTCGGCAATCCTATCTTAATCCCTTCTCTTCCAATATCCTTTCATGCAGCTTCTCAAAATCAGGCGCTGGCATGTGGTCAACTTTATCTGGCCTCAGATCCAATTGCGCTGCTGTGGTAGGGCATTTGGCAACGCACACACCGCAGCCTATACACCATTCTTCTTCAACGGCCGGGAAATCATCCTCCATTGTAAGGGCATCAACCGGGCACACTTCAACACAAAAGCCGCAACCAGTGCATTCATCTTCGTCTGTCTCACGAATGAAATATGTTGCCATTATGACGTCTCTTGGTATCTTTCTCCTTTGAATGTTACCCACACTCCAACAGGCACAAGCGCAGCAATTACAGCTATGTTTTATATCACCTACCGCATTGTCAACGAAATGAACCAAACCAGCCGCTTCACACTGTTTGATTATCTTGAGAGCCTCTTCTTTGGTGATCTCTCTCGCCAATTTCCGATCAATAACATATGCAGCCAAATCATCAAATTTCATACATACCTCGACGGGGTGTTCACAGCCTCTACCCCGCAGATAGGCAGTCATGCGACAAGGGCAATGAGCTACAGCGATTACCTCCGTCTGCTGGATAACATATCCCATCATGTGATAGGGGTAGACGGCCTGTATATCAAACTCAATGGTCTCCCCCATGGGAATGTACCGGAATGGTTTGGTCTCGCTGGGACCGTATGCCTCCTGCGTCACCCTTCTGTTAAAGTACTTGGCAACCAGAGTGGCCATGCTCCGCGCATGCGGCGTATCCTCCCCCTTCCAGAAAAAAGTCTGAGGAAACCCGAAGCCAACCTGCTGCAAGGCATACCCCTTCTTCCCGTCCCTGGTCTTCCCGCAAAAAAGCAGTCCTTTTTGTGCAAGACCTTCCAGAGTATCTTCCAAATCCGGCCGTGGAAGATGGACCGCCTCCATAATTTCATCAATCCCGCTGGGTTGAAGGGGGCTGACTCTGGTCGGAAGTGCCAGCGCAACTTCAGCTTCCTTTGGGTTGAAATTTACCTTGAGTATATCCACCAAGTCCTCACTAGGAGGGTATCCCATTCCCAGGGAAGAGAGGTGATACGCCAATACTCTGTATATATCTCGTGTATGATCTCTGGTATGCACCCTTGTTACCTCCCTATCAATTGAGAATGTTCATATCCTCAACATCATGCCAGAGCAATATGCCCTCCCCTGCCCCATCCTCCTTGAGAACCACGATGGATTAGATTCCGCAACGTGGGAAAAAGGATGTTGGAGAAAAGCTCAGGTAAAACTAGTAAGGGTGAGGCGGTGCCACACAGATGTCGGCGCTCCTGAAAAACAGGATTTTGTCCTGACGCCCCGGGGCAATGACATCATCCCGGTACTTGGACCCGTGGTCACCGCCTGCCGAAAAGGAGTATATCATTACCATAAATCTTGTAAACCTCTTACTTTGCCATGCTTTACCCACATAACATTTTTTTTGGAAAAGCCTCCAAAGGATTCATCGCGATGGGTCAGGGTTCAGAAAGAGCATGCCCGTTATGATACGGATGTCCAGGCGTGATATTTTATCGAATATCACCCCTGACCCTTGCCGCAGAAATCAAATATAATCAGATAATTGGGCGGTCCAACCTCTAGGATTCTTCGCTTTCTGAAACCGCATGGGATTACCATGGTCTCAACATCTTCAGGCGTCTGCCTGACGTCAATTGGTGGGCCGGTCGGACCATCAATTTTCTGAAACTCAACGATGGCCTTGAGATTCTTGATGCCTTCGATTTCCACCTGTTTCTGAAGACGGACTATTCCCGCCTCCCAGAGGTCAACGGCATATATGAGCCCTTCGTCCCCGATGATTTTTGAGGAAGCTATAGCTTACTCTCCCGTGCCACAGGCAAAATCAAGGAGAGTGCTTCCCCTCTTGAGCCGGAGTTCACCGAAAACCATCCCCGAGTCAACGAGCTCAAAACTGCTCTTGCCAGCCCCGAGAGGTTTCTCTTTACCAGTAGTCCCCATTGTGTTCAAAACTCATGAAAGGACAATCGGGACACCCATTCATACACCTCTTCTTTACAGGAAATAGGGAGGAATCCCCGCTCGATGGAAGACCCTTGGAGAAATTCACGAACGAGCATCAATGAAAATCCAATCGCCGCCATCTCTCATAGCAATCCCAAAACTTACGTGTTATTTCCATTGACTCTTCTGCCAATTTTTTTGCTGTCTTTGTCATTAGCTTTTCTTCAAACATTCTCTGGACTTTCTTCGTCTCATCGACATTTTCATCCCAGGCCTTATTTCTCGCCCGTGCATTGCACAGTAATTCCCTAATGCTGCCATAAGGACCTAAAACTTCCATCCCGTCAGAATCGAAGACTATTTTGGCCTCCAAAGACGAATGTTCCTTTATCCTCTGTGCCTTACAGGACGCCACAATTTCCGTCAACTTTTTCCGAGTACCATCATCAATCTCCAAAGATGATAAAAACGCTCCCAGCGTTTCAATGTCATCATGAAGTTGATGTAACCATGCGCCGGCTTCCACCAGGAAAAATTCTCCCCCTTCGGTTTCCATGATTTTTTTGGCAATCTTGACTACTCTTTCACCATGTCCAATATTGTGAGCAAAATCCAATTTCGCGTAATATGCCCGAGCGAATTGTTCAATCTTCTCCATTACACGTGCTTTGTATCTCATATGTCATCTCCAGAAGCCCTATATTTTTTTTAATATATTATGAACTTTACTGAATGGCTCTTTACGTGCTCAGTCCCTCGGGGCTGCTGAAGCGGATTCGCCAAGCTAAACACAGTTGCCATCTCCATGAGGCCCCTTCCCCTTCATCCTTACTGAGAAAACCTCTGGATTCTAGATCTCACGTACTTAAACGGAAAAAGCATAGATACCTTCTGCTGATATTTGCGATACTCCTCGCCATACTCGATGAGGAGCTTTCGTTCCTCTAGAAAGGTTCCCACTATCAGATAGATGGTAAGTATTACGTTCGTAATGAGCGCTGATAGGTCCAATCCCCTGGCCCAAATGATCATAATTGTTCCAAGATACCAGGGATGTCGAGTTATCCCAAGAATACCCGTAGTGTCTAACTTTCCGGTCTCGGTCAGGACGCTCCGTGAAGTTCCCGTTCTTATCTGACGAAGGCCCAGGAATTGAAGCATCTCATAATGCCTCGCCCCAGCGAAGAACAACAGAACCGCAACTATCAGCAGGAGCACTTGAAATACGATCATAAACCCTTCCGACCGAAAGACTCCGTCCTCTCGTATCGATTGTCCATAGAGAATGACAGGTATTACCGTCGCTATGGCCACGAGGTTAAAGACCAAACGATAAAAGCGAAAGCGGCTCCCAAACCGGCGCTTAAGATACTCAGTTGCTGCCAGAGAGATCATTCCACTGTGAATAGCACACCATATGATCCACGACACAGCGAGGATAAGATAGTCCATGTTATTGAATTCTAACCCCGCAGTGCAGTACAATCAAGAAGTGGCTTATGTGTAGGGTGTGAAGATAAGGCTCGAATATCATCACCCTCGCTGATTGGCCTCCGCTAAGGTTCTCGTTAATCAAGCCGAATCGGAATCAATCCGACAGGAGGGGGGATCTATGGGCGGGTTGTTCGGTGTCGTTACGCAAGAGGACTGCATTGAGGATCTGTTTTTCGGGACCGATTATCATTCTCACCTCGGCACCAAGCGAGGGGGACTTGCCGTCAAGGGCCCGGAAGGGTTGAAGAGCGCCATCCGCAATATCGAAAACGATCAATTCAGGTCGAAACTCGAGGATGATCTCCCGAAGCTCCACGGCAGCGAGGGCATAGGAGTCATAAGCGACTACGAGGACCAACCGTTGATCATAGGATCCCGTCTCGGAACCTACGCCATCGTTACCGTTGGGAAGATTAACAACCTTGACCAACTCTTCAGAAGAGCCTCGGGGAAGGGAGTGCATTTTTCGGAGATGAGCCGGGGTGGGGTCAACCCGACGGAGCTTGTCGCGACCTTGATAAATGAGGGGACCACTTTCGCTGAGGGAATACAAAATGCACAGGAAAAGATTGAGGGATCCTGTTCGATGCTCCTCCTCACCGGCGATGGGCTCTATGCTGCGCGGGACAGGCTTGGAAGAACACCCATTGTGATTGGGGAGAAGCCGGGAAGTTATGCTGCGACGCTTGAGACGTGTGCTTTCCCCAATGTGGGGTACGAGATCACACGGTACGTGGGCCCGGGCGAAATAATACGCCTAACAAAAGACGGAGTTGAGCAGAAGAAGGCCCCCGAGTCCAGGATGCAGATCTGTGCTTTCCTCTGGGTCTACTACGGTTATCCCGCTACGAGTTATGAGGGAATCAACGTAGAGACAGTGCGAAACAGATGCGGGGCCGCGCTCGCTAGAAAAGACCACGTGGAGATAGATATGGTCGCGGGAATACCGGATTCCGGAACTGGACACGCCATAGGCTATGCCAACGAGGCGGCCACACCCTACAGAAGGCCTTTCGTCAAATACACCCCCACGTGGGCGAGAAGTTTCATGCCGCAGGATGAGGGCATGAGGGATCTCATCGCGAAAATGAAGCTTATCCCCATAAAGGAGCTGGTACAAGGGCAGAGGTTGCTCTTCGCCGAGGATTCCATCGTCAGGGGGACGCAGCTGAAAGATACCATACAGAGGCTGTATGACTGCGGCGCAAGGGAAGTTCACATGCGGCCGGCCTGTCCTCCCCTGGTGTACAAGTGCAAGTTTCTCAATTTCTCCGAGTCGAGATCTGAACTGGATCTCGCGGCGAGAAAGGCGATCCAAGAGATCGAAGGTAATGCTGACAGGTCCCTCGATGAATACACCAATCCCGATTCGGAAAAGTACGCCACGATGGTTGAGAGGACAAGGAAAATGTTGAAACTGACTTCGCTGAAGTACCAGCGCCTACAGGACCTGGTGGAGGCAATCGGCCTGCCAAAGGAGAGGCTCTGCACGTACTGCTGGGACGGCACGGAGTAATTCTCAATTCTTCGTTCTCCACTCCTAATTCTTTCCGCCAGCCTCCAACCTCTCCCCCTGAGTATTAACCTGAGCCTTTACCTCAAGCTTCTCTACTCTCACTCTTCATTATCAATTCTTCATTCTCAATTCGTCATCCTCCCCCCACACCTTTTTCAAGAACTGATCCCTACCGGACCCATATCGGTAAAATTTATATCGAAGAGGGTTTTTCTTGTAATAGTCTTGGTGGTACCCCTCCGCTCTGTAAAATTCTCCTGCGGGCACGATTTCCGTAACGATCTTCTTTTCAAAACGGCCCGAATCTTCCAGCTGCCTTTTTGAAGCCGCAGCGAGTCTTCTCTGCTCCTCGGTATGATAGAAAATGGCCGTTCTGTATTGGCGCCCTGTGTCCACAAACTGTCCATCGACCTGGGTCGGATCAATGTTTCTCCAGAAAACATCCAGCAACCGCACATAGGTAATTCGGGAGGGGTCGTAGACGATTTCAACGCTTTCAGCATGTCCTGTGCCGCCGGATGACACTTCCTTATATGTCGGGTTTTTCTCCTTTCCTCCCGCATATCCGACCGTGGTCGATATCACGCCGTCCAGTTTATCAAAAGGGGGCTCCATGCACCAGAAACAGCCCCCAGCAAAGGTAGCCTTTTCGAGTTTGCCTCCAGGCTCACGGGAAGCCTTGTTCGGGTTGCCACAATGAACAACTCCGAGAACACTCAGAACAACGAATCCGATCGCGCATATCATTGGTATTTTCATTTACACCACCCCTTCGTATTGGAAAAAAAGTATATGATACAGCCTCCCCATTACTGCCTCTTCTTCAATAATAGCCTAATAGCGGGAAAAATTCACGGAAGGAACGGCAAAGATATGGCGGCGAATTTTAGGACGTGATTTGCCTCAAAACCGGCTCACGAACTAAGCGGGATAATGGCGGGATTTTAATAGTACGCAGATGGTGCGATCAAGATTTCCTCATGGTTTCCCTGAGCTTATCCACCGCCGGAGGTAATACTTCTCCTATTTTTTCTTCAAAACGCAGATGACAAGGCTTATCGAGAGGAGTTTCTCCCTGATTGATAATAACTAAGCGGGCTCCTGATTCGAGGGCTATCCTTGGCATTTCATTCGCTGGGCTGACGACAAGACTGGAACCTGCAACGATAAAAAGATCACACTGCTTTGAATGCGAGAAAGAGCAATCCAGCTCCTTTTGGGGTAAAGGGTCGCCGAAGTTAACGACACTGGAAACCAGCCTGCCGCCACAGGAACAGATCTCTAACCCTCGAGATTTATCTACCTGAGTCCCGCACCGTCGACATCTAAGCTTGGCGGTATTGCCGTGCAATTCGGCCAATAGATCCGGCCTGATGCCCGAACTCAAATGAAGGTTATCCACATTCTGAGATATGAGGAACCGCATTTTACCCAAATTCTGTAGCTCAACGATAGCCCGATGACCTGCATTCGGTTCTACGGAAGAGAACAGGCGGGGGGGCGGGGGAAGCCCTTTATCTCGCCTCGTCCAAATACCATTCGGCCCCCGAAAATCAGGCAGTCCTGATTCGGTACTGATGCCCGCCCCTGTAAAAACGACGAGGTATTTGGACTCGAACATCCATTGGGCTAGCTGCTCGATCCGTTCTTCCAAATTTCTCATTCTGCGCCGGAGCTTCTCCTGAGGTGGCAGGCAACATAATGACCACCTCCGATATCGATGAATGGAGGTTCTTCAATCCTGCAGATGCTCTCGGTATCTCCGCACCTTGTGTGGAACCGACACCCACTTGGAGGATTTATGGGACTCGGCACGTCTCCTTCCAGGATAATTCGTTTTCTCTTCCCCATCTGATCAACGACGGGTATGGCCGAAAGAAGTGCCAAAGTGTAGGGATGCTGTGGACTCCTATAGAGTCCGTATTTATCCGCCATCTCGACTATCTTACCGAGGTACATCACCGCTATTCTATTACTCATGTGCCTTACCACGCTCAAGTCATGAGCTATGAAGAGGTATGTAAGGCCGAATTCCTTTTGAAGATCCTTGAGAAGATTGATGATCTGGGCCTGGATTGAAACGTCCAAGGCGGATACAGGCTCATCGCAGATTATCAGCTTTGGATTCAATGCAAGTGCCCTCGCCACTCCTATCCTCTGTCTCTGACCGCCACTGAATTCATGGGGGTACCTTCTCGCATAAAGCGTGCTGAGGCCGACTACCTCTAGCATCTCCTTGACCCTTTTTTCCTTCTGCCTCCCTGTGGCGACCCCATGTATCTCCAAGGGCTCGCCTATTATATCTCCAACGGTCATTCTCGGATTTAAGGATCCATATGGGTCTTGGAAGATTATCTGCATGCCCTTCCTCAATGCCCTCATCTCTTTCCGGGGGAGCTCCGAGATCTCCTTGCCTTCAAAGTAGATCTCCCCCGACGTTTTCTCTATGAGCCTCAGGATGAGTCGTCCCGTCGTAGACTTCCCGCACCCGCTCTCCCCTACCAGGCCCAAGGTCTCACCCCTCTTTATGCGGAAGCTCACCCCGTCCACTGCCCTCACAAAGCCAACCCGCTTGGAAAAGAGTATCCCCTTCCTTATGGGAAAGTATTTGGCGATGTCCCTCACATCGACCAGAACGTCGTTATCCATAGAACCGCTTTTCGGTGCCTCCTTCTTTTCTTCGGATCCTTCTTTCGTCATTGTTCGCCGCCAGACCCCCGTCACCCCTCACGGTTCGACTTATATCTTGTGTATCGCCAGCAGCTCATCAGGTGTCCCGGCTCAACTTCCACAAGGTCTGGCTCTTGCTCCGTACAGATCTCCTCCGCATAAGCGCACCGAGGGTGAAACCGACATCCCTTCGGCAATGCGAAGGGATTCGGGACGCCACCTTCTATAACCGCAAGCCGATCCTTGTCCTCATCCAAACCCGGCATCGACCCGAGCAGGCCAATGGTATACGGATGATGAGGATCCCTCACGATGGACTGTGTGTCGGCACCCTCGACGATCTTCCCCGCGTACATCACGAGTACCTTGTTTGCAACCTCGGCCACTACTCCTAAATCGTGGGTTATGAGCATCATGGCCATCTCCAGATCTTCTTTGAGTTTCTTTATGAGGTCGAGAATCTGGGCCTGAATGGTCACATCTAAAGCCGTGGTGGGCTCGTCAGCTATAAGGAGCTTGGGGTTACACGACAAGGCCATGGCTATCATAACCCTCTGCCTCATCCCACCCGACATCTGGTAGGGATACTCGTCCACCCTTCGCTCGGGGGAGGGTATTCCAACCATCCTCAACATATCAATCGCATTCCTTCGGGCCCTCGTCCTGTTCACCTTCTGATGGAGGATTATGGATTCCATTATCTGCTCTCCTATAGTGAACACAGGGTTCAGGCTCGTCATGGGCTCCTGAAAGATCATGGAGATTTGGTTCCCCCGGATGAGACGCATCTCTGCCTCGGTCTTCTTGACGAGGTCTTCACCCTCGAAGATTACCTCCCCCCCCACAATCCTGCCCGGTGGATCCGGTACGAGCCTCATGATCGAAAGGGCTGTCACGCTCTTCCCGCACCCACTCTCCCCGACTACCCCCAGTGTCTCACCTTTGCCCATGGAGAAGCATATATCGTCCACCGCTGAAACAACGCCGTCCTCGGTGTAGAAATAGGTTTTAAGGCCCCTCACGTTTAACAAAGGCTTCTCTCCCTGCGGCAAGATCCCCCCTCCTTTTGACTGGCACCCTCTTTCCCTCGAGCAACCGAGTCTGTTTAATGAAGGCCATTCACGCACAAGCTCATTCGTTGTTGAGGAGTCTCTCGGAAAGCATACCTGGTGCCGTTGAAGCCAACATCTGTGGTTTTCTCGGTTGGATCGGACCTCGGACGACACCCTTCCATTTACTGATAATGTTGTCGAACCGATGCCATTCCCTTGTTAGCTGATGCCCCCTAGACCTCACCCACGTTCTATCATCTTTAAGAGGCTTCGAAGGTCTTCAACTAGGGGATATTCAGCGCTGGTTATCACAGGATCTTTCATACCGTGTCCTGTTACCAGGATAACAACCTTCTCACCGGGTTGAACCACCCCTCGCCGTAACAACTCCCAGAAACCAGCAAGTCCAACAGCCCCAGTCGGCTCTGCCCAGATACCCTCCCTTTCTGCCAACTGTTTCGTTGCCGAGAATATCTCCCCATCGGTTACGGAAATAGCCAAACCTTTTGTTAGGGTAATGAGCTTCAGCACGTACTCCCCGTCTTGCGGATACCCGGTAAGCGGATCAGCTATCCCCGTGGCCACGGTTTTGACCTCATTGCACCACGGTAACACCCTTGAAGCACCCTTTCGAAACGCCAAGGCAATGGGAGAGCAGCCCTCGGCTTGCACCCCCACCAAGCGGGGCATTTTCCCGGCAATTCTCAGCTGCACTAGTTCCTCAAATCCCTTGTAGCAACCGGCCAAGAGCGGCCCTGCGCCAATTGGAATGAATATCCAGTCAGGTACATCCCTCTCCAGCTGAGAAAAGATCTCATAGGCTACGGTCTTGTCCCCTTCTGTTGGGTAAGGACTGAGAAACGTAGTAGCCGCGTTAACGTAGCCCAGCTCATTGCTAACGGCCAGCGCAATCTCGAAGGCTCGGCTGACATCTCCTTTAACCCGAAAAATCTTAGCACCATGGGCACCGATCTGCTTCAATTTCCCAGGCGGGGTACTTTCCGCCACGAGAACGTAGGCCTCGAGATTGGCTCTGGCCGCATAGGCAGCCAGTGAGACGCCCGCATTTCCCGAAGAAGAGGTTATGAGAACTTCCGCCCCTATGCCTCGTGCCTTCGTAACTACGAGGGATATCGGCCGGTCTTTGAACGACCCGGTGGGATTGGCTCCCTCGTTTTTGAAAAATACTTCACACTCCCCATCCACCACCGATGGAACCAAGGGGGTTGATCCCTCCCCCAGGCTTACCCATGAAGAATCTGGCCCTATGGGGAGCAGTCCTTTGTAGGTCTCCATCCCCTTGCCTAACATGGGCCAGCCAGCGGGTAATTCTTCTCGTAGGCTCGGCATGTCATACTCAATTTCCAAGATGCCGCCGCACCCCGGGCACAGGTAAGCGTATCCCTCACTGGCAATTTCTTTTCCGCATCGTGTACACAGAATCGTATAGCTCATTTTTCTTTCGACTTCTTTCAGGGATTCGACCCGCGATAACGCGTGATCAGCGATGGCAGGCTTTCTACTGTCCCCTCAGGCGTGGATCCAATAAATCCCTCAGGCCGTCTCCGAGTAAATTCAAACCAAGTACCGTCGTCATAATCGAAAGGCCGGGGATAACCGTAAGCCACCAGGCAACACTTATGTATTCGCGTCCCTCTGCCAGCATGTTCCCCCAGCTCGGCGTAGGAGGCGGTGTCCCCACCCCGATAAAGCTCAGGGCCGACTCGACGAGAATAGCATGGGCGAAAAGAAAGGTTGCCTGGACCACGATCGGTGACAGGGAATTTGGGTAGATGTACTTGAACATGATCCGAAAATCGCTGGCCCCCAGAGCCCGAGCAGCCTCGATGTACTCATTTTCTCTAATGGCGATAACCGCAGCCCGCACGACTCTCGTCATACGGGGTAATTGTGTCAGCACTATTGCAATGACTAGGTTGGTCTGCTTCGCCCCGAGAAACCCCATCAACGCAATGGCTAAGATGAGCGAAGGAACGGACATGAGAACATCCATGATTCGCATGACCGGGTTATCAAGCCAGCGAAACCATGACACGCATACCCCTATGAGAGAGGCCAGTACAGTAGTAATAACGACGATGATAGCGGAGATCCTGAGGGAGATTCTCGCAGCATACACTATGCGTGTGAGCACGTCCCTGCCGAAACCATCGGTGCCAAAGGGGTGCAGGGCATTGGGAGGCTGGAGCCTGTGTCTCATATTGCTCTTTATCGGGTCGAACTGACAGAGCATAGGTCCAAACACTGCTGTGAGCACAGCTATAATGATGATGATTGTCCCGGCGGCTATAAAGGGGTTCCGAAAGAGTATTCTCTTGCTCTGCCTTATCAGCGAGGGCCGCTCAATGAGCACATCGGCACTGACGTCCATCTATGTTCCTCCCTCCTCTAGTCCGTACCTGACCCTTCTGTCAATCATGGCATAGGAGATATCGACCAGCAGATTCATAACCACGTTCGCGGTAGCGATGAAAAGCAAGACGCCCTGGATCACGTGGTAATCTCGCCTCGCGACTGAGTCGATGAGCAAGTTGCCTACCCCCGGCAGGGCAAAAACCATCTCGATAATTACCACTCCCCCCAACAGGTAGGCGAAGCTCATTCCTACCACGGTCACTATGGGAAAGGCAGCATTAGGCAAAGCATGCTTGATGATAACTTTCCATCTGGGCAACCCCTTGGCACGTGCGGTAAGGGCGACATAGTCTTGCCGCAGCACCTCCAGAAGGCTCGATCGTGTCATCCGAGCTTTCAGGGCGGATTGAGCAAAACCTATCGCCAATGCAGGCAAAGCAAGATGTCGGATCCATTGAAAGGGGTTTTTGAAAAAACTTGCATACCCGACTACGGGAAACCATCCCAGCTGGACTGCAAAGATGAGCATGAGAATCAGAGCGAGCCAAAAGGCCGGCATTGAAACCCCAAACATCGCGAGAAACATGAACACCTGATCCCAGATGGAACCTCTTTTGACGGCAGCCAGTATTCCGCTGGGGATCGCAATGACCAACCCGATCAACATTGCAACGAGGGCCAGGGTAAAGGTCATGGGAATCCTTGCAACCAACATCTCGAAAACGGGCTCATTATTGAAGAAGGACCTGCCCATGTCGCCTCTCAGCAACCCCCTGAGGTAGTCGTAAAACTGCACCGGTAGAGGCTTGTCGAGCCCTAGCTCGCGTCTCACAGCTTCTACGTTCTCTGTAGCGACACCCATCTCCCCGCTCACGATCATCAAGGCTGGATCACCGGGGGTAAGATGAATCAGGCTGAAGACCAGCACCACATCCAAAAACAGTATGAGGAGTGCAGAGGCTATCCGTTTTACAATGTACGCACCCATGATGATGGGACCTCCGTCAACGCGTTCCCATTATCTGTATCGAAAAATGGGAGGGAGATCAACTCCGATCCTCGGAGTCGGCTCCCTCCCTAGAAATCCAGCTCCGTCCCGTGCATTCAAGGCTGGCTTACTCAGACAAAAACAGGTCGCAATGCCTACCGCTATTTCTCAAGCCATACGTTCCAAAGCGGGTGAATGTAGATGGGTTGCAGACCTTTAACGCGATCCCTCTCGCCTCTCAGGGCAAACATGTCACCCAAGGTAACCCACGGAACCTGTTCGACAATGACGTCCCGTTTAAACTCCTCGACTGCCTGCCGCACCTTCTCGAGGTCCGTCTCAACACCTATTATGTCCATGAGTTTCTGAGTCTCCGGGGAATCGAAGCCATGGTTTTTGACGTTCGTGATGTCGGAAGGAGTAGGTTCAACCGTCCTCGTATACAGGATGTCCCATCTCGTGCGATCGGCACGCTGCTGGACGACGGTGGGCCAGTCTCGCAGGTCGAGGAATATGTTGAACCCAGCTTCCCGGAGTTGTTCGTTGATCATAATAGCGGGACGACGATGATGGAACTGGGTGGCGGACGCCAGGAAACGAATAGGTTGACCTTTCTTGCCGGGTTCGTAACCGGCTTCCTTGGCCAACTTCTGGGCAAGTTCTTTGTTGTTCTGGTTATATACCTCCTTCCCCGTATCGCTCCACAGCGCCTGGAACCGGAAAAACAGTTGATCAGGGTTGAGATCGTAGAAGTCCTTGTTGCCCGTGGCCGCATACATGATATCATCCATGTTGAGGGCCACCCTCACCGCCTTCCTCATTTTGGGGTCCTTCATTACTCCTTCCATGCTGAAGTAGATAACGGGTTTCATGTCGAACTTTATGATGACCGGATTTACGCCCGAGGTCTCCCGCAGTTCTTTGAGGTACTCTTGCGGCACCGGCTGCGTGGCATCAAACTCACCGGTCTTCAATCCAGCCAGCCGAACCTCTGCCTCGGGGATGTTCTTGAAGACTATTCGGTCGAGGTAGGCTACCTTTTTCCCCGCAAGTCCCCCCCGAACATCCTCTCGGGAAGAGTAATCATCAAAGCGTTCGAGAATGATGTGCCGCCCTGGAATCCATTCAACAAACTTGTACGGCCCGGTCCCTACATACGCCGACAGTTTGTTAGGAGCCGCTCCTTCAATGATCTCCTTGGGATGAATTACCGGCTGGCAGGTTTCCTGTGCAAGAACGAAAGGCAAATTGGCAAGGGGAGCACTCAGCTTAAACGTGACTGCATGGCGACCTTCGGCGACCACCTCGTTGACGCGCTCGAGCAGAGCCTTGCGGGCTGAGACCTCGCGCCACCGGTTCAGCGACGCTACGACATCCTCTGAGGTCAACTCCTTACCATTATGAAAACGAACGCCCTTCCTGAGTGAGAAGGTCCATTCCAGCCCATCCTTGCTGACTTCCCAGCTTTCGGCCAGCATGGGCCGGGGGATGAATTTTTCATCCATTGCGGCTAGACCTTCCCATATATATATCGCCCCATAAGCAGCTATCGCCCTGGCGGTACTAACGTGGGTATCCAAAGTGGGTGGGGTGGTCGAAACCGCAAAGGTGAAGGTCCCACCCTTTTGAGGTCCCGCCGCAAGACTACTTCCTGTAAAACCTGCTATGATGGCAATTGCCACCATGATAGTGAGAATTCGTTTTGCCATTACGTTGCCCTCCTTTCCATGAAAAATGATCGTTCCCATGCGAACTGAACGGTCTGACGCTGTGCTCTCACGTCCCAATACCACCCCCCTTCGTGCTCGTTTCTGATGTCCCAACAGCATCCCCCCTTTCGCGGCATCGTTCTCCGCCAATTATCGTCCACCTCATATTTTCAACCCCGTATCACCGTAACTTCGGCCCTCGGGCACGCAGCACGGTTCCTATCCCTTACGACGTGCTCGTTCTCAATCCTACAATTCAGAGAGTAGTCTCCTCTCGAAAGACCTTTTTGCCCTCCTTAAGTGTTCCCGCATCAAATTCTCTGATAATTCTTCCTCATGGCTACTTAAGGCATCGATGATAGCCATATGCTCGGGCAAGGTTCTGCTGGGAGACCTTGTTAACCCTTCCTGGTAGGTACGCAGGAGAATATTGAAACTCGTATTTATCTGAAAAAGCATTTGGTTCTGACAGAGCTCCGTGATTTTCTGATGAAATCCTATATCAGCCGTCGTGTAGGCCTCTATGTCGACATTCTCCAAAGGGGGAGAAAAGTCTTTAAATATGTCCCTCAACTCCTCAATCTGTTGATCAGTAGCTATTGATGCCGCCTCCCTGGCAGCTATCCCCTCCAAAGCCTCCCTGATATCGTACATCCATAACATCTCTTTCTTTGAAAACTTCCTCACGAAAGCTCCTCTGTTAGGTGCAGTTTCCACCAACCCATCGCTTTCCAGTATTCGCAGGGCCTTTACCAAAGGGGTTCTGCTCACCGACAGCCTTTGAGCTAGGTGTTCCTGCAGGATCTTCGAACCGGGTTTCAGTTCCCAGTCCAAGATCATTTTCCTGAGGACTTTATAAACCTGAACAGTTAGATCTTCAGAGTCTTTTGAATTCGAAATGTTAATATATTCGTCCTCCAGAAAAGATTATGAATTCAAAAAACGCCAAAATGCTTAATTTTGAACCCCCAATACTCCATTTCCTTGAGGTTGTCAAGTAGTTTTTTCAGAATATCAGGGACAATAGGTAGCGATAACCTCAAGGACTCATGGGAGTGTCTTTTTCCTGCTTAGCCTTGACCGGATTATACCGGGTAGGTCCCTCTGAGTCCTCCTCTTTCAGCTTCGTCTCTTCATAAAAATATGCTTGATGACCTCTCCGCACACCTTCAAACCTCTCCTCCCAAAACATACCGAGCTCAACCCAAGCGTGTCACATTCTCCTTATCCATTTTGGCTTTTTTGAAATGTCCTGGATAGGAGAGAGAAATGCTGATAGATAACCAAGGAGGAAACATCAAAAGTGAAAGTTGTCCATAAGAGCGGCGCCTGCTCACCTTCTTGCGGGAATAATGGGCAAAATTACGTGAGAAGGGCGGCTCGAATCGTGGTAGATGGTGTTATCGGCTTCGACCGCTCGTCGATTCAATCCGAGGGGTTCCCCGGTGTTCGGATTGACATCAAATCTGGGAAAGTTGCTGCTGGAGATATCGATCCGGATACGATGCCCTTTTTTGAAGACGTTGGCCGTGCCGAAGGGTTCAACCGTAAAGAGATAAATTTTCCCCGGCTTCATCAACTCCTGTCTCTGCGGAGAATTCCGATACCGAGCCCTGATGATTCCGTCGGTCAAGTTCATCTCAAAACCTGACGGAAAATCCTTGCTCGGGGGATAGACATCAATCAGTTTGGCAGTGAAATCCGTATCCGGCGCGGTGGATGATGCGTAGAGTTTCACGATAATTGGTCCCGTAACTTCTACGTCCTCTTCGAGGGATTGGGTCTGAAAAACGACCACATCGTGACGAGCCTTGAGTGGCAAATACGGTGGTCTTGATCCGTAGAAACCTTTCTCTGGATCCCCCCTGAATTCCCTTTCTCGCTGATCGAAAGCGCCGCCAACGTACAAGGGTTCAGAGGCAGCCATTGAACCGCCAATGGTCGGGACGGGATGGCGTGGGTCGTATCTATACGTGGTAGGCGTTTCATTCGAACCCGGCTTGTTCGGCCTCAGCGTGCCGTCGCCGTGAAAATAGTAGTTCATAAACTCCGTACCGGGCAATGGCCAATCCTCTTCAGTCCTCCAATATCCACCATGGAATAACCTGCCGTCTTCATCCTTGTGACCATCTCCCGTTCCCATGATAAAAAGCTTAATGGCAGGCTCTGCTTCCACACCGCTGTCCTTCTCTTTTAAGAAATGGTCGAACCACCGCACGTGCCAAGCAGTGGGAAAGTCAGGGATGGCAGCATCAGGTCCAAAATCGACGTCGCCCGCGTAGGTCTGAGTAATCCCTCCATGGATCCAGGGCCCCATCAGCAATCGAATAGGGGATCTTTTTATTCTCGAGAGTCCCAAGTAATTATGAACGGCCGTTCCGCAGTAGCCGTCATACCATCCCGAAATGTGGACCATGGGAATGTCTGAGGTCCTTTCGTAATACTCAGCCCAGTTCACTCCCATCTGTTTCCAGTAGTCATCATAGTCGCCATGAGTCATCATCTCGAACATATATTCCTCGAAATTGGGGGCAATGGAGAGCGGATTGAGTCCTTTTCTCAACGGTAAGACTTGGAACCAATCTATAACGTTTTCTATCTCCAACATGTCCTTCACAACTGCATTATCCGTCTCTTCTGCCAATTGCCGGAATGCCCACGTCAACTGTTTTAAGGCGAATGCGCCATGGTTTCGGATCCCGTGATCCCACCCGTTGTACATGCCTCCCATGGTAACGACTATCGTTTTTAGATGCGGCGGGTTCAACATCGCGGCACACGCCTGCACGTGAGCACCGTAAGAAGCTCCCCACATCCCGATTTTCCCATTGGTGTATGGCAACTTCCCAAGCCATTCGACCGTGTCATATCCATCTTCTGGTTCGTTCACGTATTTCGTGAAGACGCCCTCCGATTTGTACCGGCCTCTGCAATCCTGAATAACGACGACGTATCCGTGCTGGACGAAATGCTTCCCCGGTTCGACAAACCTCTCGCTTTTTTTGTTGTAGGGAGTTCTTTGCAAGATGACGGGGAATTTCTTCTCCACGGAGACACCATTGATGGCTGGGCGGTATATATCGGCCCCGAGCCTCACCCCATCCCGCATCGGGATCATGGCATTCTCTTCGTACGTCAGCACATCATACAATTTCTCTTTCCCCGAAAATGCAGAATTCCTTTTGCCCATCACATTTTTCCCCATCATCTACTTCCTTTTTTGTGACTACTCCATTCACTGAGGTTAATCACAGCCAGGCCTAAGCACCAAAATGACTTAGAATTCCCCGAAAGGCTTATCCATCATTCTCTTACCCTCACTATCATTTCCAGCTCAACCGTTATGTCTCTGGGCAGGCTGGATGTTCCGAGAGCGCAGCGGGCATGTTTCCCCTGTTCGCCAAATAGGCTCTCCAGAAGCTCTGAGGCGCCATTGATTACCTCTGGTTGCTGCCCAAAGTCCGGTGTGCAATTAACGAACCCTCGGACCTGAACCACCTCTTCTATTTTGTCGAGGCTTCCAACCAAATCCTTTACCGCGGCGAGGCAATTGAGGGCGCATATTTTCGCCGCTTCATAGCCCTCCTCCAGAGTCTTTTCCGCGCCCACTTTGCCCGTGTGAAGGGGTTTTCCCTCGACGGAAGGTCCTTGGCCCGAACAAAATACCAGATTTCCCACTTTTTTGGCCGGAATGTAAGCCGCCACAGGTCTGGGTGCGGGGTGAAGCGTAATGCCCATCTCCTTCAATTTCTCTTCATAACGTGACATAATACCATCCTCCTTCGTCTAACAACGTCTTAGAGAGCCCCTCAAGGCGTGATCAAGAATTTCTCGTATTCCACGACGATGTATTTTTTTCCTCTTTGAATCACTTTATGTCCTTCTAATTGCAAACGTGCCTTTTGACCTTCAATCCCCCCCGGATATTTCGGATTCAATTCACCACCTGTTTTCAAGGTCCGCCAATAGGGAGTTACTGCCTCCTTTCCCTCTGTTGCATCTTCCATGGCGGCATGTGCGGAAATCCATGCAAATATCCCTGTAGTGATTGGACACCCGATGGTCGCTCCGTGTTTTTTCGCTAGAATCCTCCTTATCTCATTTATGGTGATAAGTTTTCCTTTGGGAACCTTGTTCATTATTTCGTCAACTTCCTTTGGAGCGGGAATTACAACGGTGCCCCTTCCCCACCTCTTGCTCATCTTCTCCGTAATCGCCTCTACCTTTGGTAAATCCTTGCTGTCAGCCAATTTCTCACGCCATGATTTCCTCTGTCCCATATTTCGCCCCCAAGAATTATCAGCTATAGTTGTGCGTGAAAAATCATCGCTTTAAAAATCCTATCTGAACAGGCTGTTGCCGAAATCCCCTTTCGCTCTCTGAAAAGAATTTTTGACCATTCTAGAGTTCGCTTCACTGCAAACCCAAAACTCGCCTTTCAGGCTCAGACATTGGGTTTGTGCCCGTTTCGCTTCACTAAGAATGGTTGACAAAAATTCTTTGATGTTCGCTCCAGGTATTTCGGCAACAACCCCCGAATACCTGACCCCCTATCTATGCATCGATCTGCTGGAATATCGTATACATGCGTAGCCTCGATTCCACGTGACCACCCGGCCCGAATGCGAACTACCCCGCTGATGACGACGATACCCTTAGCTCCAGGGGACAAAAGCTGAGTGATAACAATGTGTCCACCATATGGCAGAATTCATTGCTGTACCCTCACGGTCTTCTCTATTCAGTCCTCTGTGGCCGTTGCAACATACTCCGCTAACACCTGTTTGAATCTGTTTGCAACGGCGGGAACAAGTATCCCTTTTCTCGTAAATATATCCCGAGCAGCGATACCTTCTTCACCGTAAAAGGCCTCATTTGCTCTGTCGTCGATCTCCAAAGTCGCTCCTTCCAGGGAAACTCCGGCAAACATCCCTCGGCTTCTCGAGTACGAGTAAATTTCTGCCTTGAATTCTAGGTCCGTTCCCACCTCAACGTGACGCCCCACAGGACCTGCCGCAATGGATGCCTTAGCTCCGAGCGTGGATTCAGTTTTCATAATGGCATCAATGCTCTTACTGCTCCTGAACACTAAGATCAAATCGCTCGACTGAGCGCCGATCTGCAACCCAATGCCGCCGCCATAAAGGACGATGAACGAGGGGTTACTCCATCCACTTTCTTTATGGCGCACAACCAGAATGCCCCGACCATGACGGCCTCCAACTATGAAGCCCCCTGTGATCGTGCGTGGAATAACCGCAAAACCATATGCTTTGCCCAGGAGGGACGGTGGAATGAACCTCTCCCGGATGCCCATAATCCCTTCCAACACTCTGATCGCCGCCTCCACTCTTGCCACCTCCTTGCTGCCCGGATCAACTGAATTATGGGCGCAAGAAACGAGCCCGATGGCTGCCACTAAGAGGAAAATGAATTGCTTTTTCATGGAGTTTCTCTCCCTCCAACCAGGTAAAAGAAATCTCGAAACCTCTCAATCCCACTAACTCCTGGGAACAAAGTAACCCGAAAAGGTGATTGAGTAATCGACCTGGAATTCTCCTCCCCCACCATCGCCGACAACAGAGACGTCAATGGCCATATCAGATTGGAATACAATGCCTGTCTGAAAGTGAGAAACCAGAATGGGTGCCCATGGCGTGACGATGAAATCCATTCCCAGGCTTCGATCCGCCGCCGTCCCATTTATTCTGAGTATGAGTTCGGTGGCATCGTCTCTAAACCGAGTCGTCGCCACGAGATCCGTTAAAATAAAGCGTCTTTTAATCATCTGGGGAACAGCAATGGCGCGGTGCCTGCGTTCCTTGGTCTCATTGTTAACGGAAGACCGGCTGTGCCAGGAAAAAAAGTGCTCCGGATTTTCTCTGACCACGGTGGGGGACGGATTGGTCACTCGAACAGGTATGCTCTGCACGTTATCGTTCACCACCTCCACTCTTGCAACACCGGCTAATCTCACTTCCGGGGTATTGGCAACATTGACATCTCCACTTACGGTCACATCGGGCATACTCTTGATAATGACAGCCGGACTATTAACGACGTTCACGTCTCCGGTGACCGCTACCTCCCCTTGGATAGGAACCGGGAGGGGTTTGACCAGGTCGACCTGATTCACCAATTGGCCCCAACTGGGGTCCAATAAGAAAGAACTGAAAATAAACAGACCGGTGAGGTAAGCAATTTTCCGAACCATCTCGTACCTCCTCCTCTTCTCTTCACGATCCATAAATGCCTCTCAAGGAAACGTATAGCACTTCACAAATTACACGTCTTTGGAAACCCTTCACGCCTTTCTCAAGAACAACAAGATCCTGTGTGTTATCTTCAAGAATAGGTGCAATTACCCTTCCCCCAATGCTGAGCTGCTCCATCAAAGGAGAAGGGATCTCGATGCAGGCAGCAGTGACAGCTATTCTATCGTAGGGACTCATCTCTGGATACCCCAGACCACCATCCCCTTTCACAAGGACAATATCATTGTAGCCTGCATTTTCAAGATTTCCCTTTGCGAACTCAAAGGTCAGTGGATCTATTTCGACGGAAACAATCAGACCACCTGGTCCGACAATTTCTCTCGCAACAGCTGCTCCATAGCCGGAGCCCGAACCGACCTCCAGAAACCTATGACCTCTATCCAAACCCAAAGGCTCATAAAACAGGGGATAACTGTGTGGGCACGAAATGGTAGCCTGCTCGCCAGGAAGGGGAAGGGGAACTTCCCGATAGGCATAATCCCTGTAGTTATGCGGGATGAAATCTTCCCTGTGAACCTTCAGCAAAGCCTCCCTGATGCGCTCGGACCTGAGGTACCCACTCCTCACGAGCCCCCTCACTTTTGCGGTTTTCTCTTTCTCGAATTCTTCTCTGCTTTTCGTGGACTCCTTGGGTGGTGGTACTATCCAGCCTCTCATCTCTTTTTAGGTCCGATCTTTTGCCCCTCTCAGCCCCCTTGCCCCCTTTCCACCTCTCTATTTGCCGTTATCAGGTAAATCACTTTGTTTACTTATCCACTGACTATGACTCGGCCTTTCCCCCCTGCCCTAATTCCTCTCCCAGTCGGGTCAGAAGCATTCCATAGGCCTTCTGGCCCCGTTCGTAGCTAGACAGCCGAAAGAACTCGTTGGGCGAGTGTGAGAGCTCGTCATTGAGGCCAAAGGCGAAAACGACGGTGTAGGCATGGAGGTACTCCAAGAAGAGAGCATTTACCCGGATGGTCCCGCCCGACCGGATCTGATAGGGCTCTTTGCCGTAAAGATCCCGAAGTACCGAAGCAGCGATATGCATGCCGGGGTGATCGGCCGGAACCAGGTATGGGATCGCCCCGCTCTCAGCTTTGGTTGCTTTAACCTTGACCCCGGGCGGGCTCACTTTTTTCACATGGGCCAGGACCAGCTCGCCGATTTTCGAGGGATCCTGGTCGGCCACCAATCGGCAGGAGATCTTGGCATGGGCCGTGCTGGGCAGGACCGTCTTCAAACCCTCTCCCTGGAAGCCGCCATATATACCATTTATCTCTATAGTTGGCCGAGCCCAGGCCCGCTCATACGTGCTGAATCCGGGCTCGCCAAAAGCGGAGGGCGCCCCGAGCCTATTCAGGTATTTGACCTCGTCATAAGGCACCCGACCGAGTTGAGCCCTCTCTTTATCGGTAATCGGTGGGATGTCCTCGTAGAATCCATCCACGGTTATCCGTCCATCCTGATCGTGCAGAGAGTCCAAGATCTGGACCAGGGCGTGGATGGGGTTAGCGATGGTGCCGCCGTAAGTCCCGGAGTGCACGTCATGGTCCGGTCCCTGAACATCGATGTACACAGCGGCCAGTCCCCGGGTGCCCAGGATCAGGGCTGGCTGATTCTCATCCCATTGCCCTCCGTCGGCACTCAAGACCAGGTCGCAGGACAACAGATCCTTGTTGGCCGTTATAAAATCCGGTAACTGGGGGCTTCCGATCTCCTCCTGACCCTCAAAGAGGAACTTGAGATTGAGTGGCAAACTTCCTGCGGTCTTGAGCATGGCCTCGGCGACAATGATGGGGATAAACAGGTTGCCCTTGTCATCACTCGCTCCGCGCGCATAGATGCGGCCATCCTTGATGATAGCCTCAAACGGCGGGTTTTCCCATAAATCGAGAGGGTCCACCGGCTGGGTATCGAAGTGGCCGTAGATCAGTACGGTCGGTCTGCCCGATTTGTGCAGCCATTCGCCGTAGATCACCGGGTGGCCTCCCGTGGGCATGATCCGAACTGATTCGATACCGGCCGCTTTCATCCTGGCCTCGAGCCATTCGGCTGCCCTCTTGACGTCACGGACATGGTCGGGCAGGCTGGAAATGCTGGGAATCCCCAGAAATTCCAGCAATTCGGTCATGAACCGATCCCTGTGTTCATTGAGATAGGTTTCCCATGCGCCCATGGTATTCGTCTCCTTTGGTTTATCAACTGTTTTGAGTTTGCCTTCGTTTCGACAAATTCGACAAAAACGTGCACCATTTTCCCTCCAAAGCCGGCTGAACCGATAATCCGGCTCCCCTACCCCATCGTCGGTCAGGATTCCAAGTAACTGATTGCCTTCCTCCCGGCTAAGACGCCCGAAGCCACACAGGCACTCACACCGCAACCAATGGTTCCCGCACCGGCAAGAAAGAGCCCCTCAATCCCTGCGGTAAACGTTATAAACCTGCCTGAACCCACCTGATCGGGAGTCTGTTCCGGACCATAGTTCCCACCCCGCACCGCGTTCACCCAATATTCATTGGACAGAGGTGTAGCGTACTCGAGGAAATCGAGATGTTGCAAAAGACCGGGGATGTAACGTTCGGCTGCCGTTACCAACCGCTCACCGATTCTTTCCTTAAGCGCTGCGTACTCCTCGCCCCGCCTCCCTGAAGGAAGGTTCGTCCACCTCTCAAAAACCTCATAGCTTACCCCCGTAAAGATTTCAATGGTGTGGTAGCCTTCCGGCGCGTGTCCTCCATGAGCATCCTTCACCGATGGACTCGTGATGAAGAAAATCGGAATCTCCTCAGGAACAGTCGGGGCAAACAGATCTTCATACATTTTGTTGATATCATAGTCGTCGTAGTGAACTATATTGGCGTCGGATATCCCAAGTGAAGGCAAATCCAGGTCTGTGCCGATGAAGGCGTAGAAGGAACCTTCGGACGGGCGAAGCCGCTCGACCTTCCTTCTGATGCGGGAGGATACCAGCTCGGGGTTGAGCAGGCTCCCAAGAGTTATGACCGGGTCGGCGTCGCTTATAACTGCCCGGGCAGTGTATTGCTCCCTCGATTCCGTCTCGACGATGAACTCATCCCCCTGCATGCCCACGGAGACGACTCTCGAACGTTTTTTCAGCTCTGCACCGTGGTCATGCAGTCCGTTTACGAAGGCGTCCCGTATCGCGCCGCTGCCCCCCCTGGGATAGTACGCGCCTTTCAGGAAATGTGCCCACACCATGATGGCCATGATTACGGAAGCCCTCGCCGGAGGGAGCCCATAATCATTACAAATGGCGGAAAGCGCCGCCTGCAAGCGGATATCGGATGTGACTTCATCAAGAAGCCGCTGGTAGGGGATGCGCGAGTACTTCATCATAACCGGGTGCCTGAAAATGAAACCGAGCATATTCAGCATCCCTCCCTCCATCGATCGGGAGCCTTCCGCGGCTCTTACGATCTTGTCGAAGACCTCAAAAAACTTGTGTATCCCCCGCTCTTCTTTCGGAAAGAGGCTGATAAGCCTCTCCATGAAACGCTCCTTCCCTTTGCAAAGGCGCAACTCGTAGTCGGGAAAGATGTAGCGTTCGAATCCCTCCGGATCGAGTTCGACGAACGACACCGCTTCGCTTATGCCCAATTCCTCAAACATCTTCCAGAATGACTCTCCTTTGGCTAGCTCTCCGAGGTAATGGACCCCAGTGTCAAAACTATAGTTTTTGCGGCGGAACGGATTCAGGAAGCCGCCAAGTGCCGGCATCGCCTCGAGAAGCAAGACGGAAAAGTCCTGTCGAGCGAGCTTCAGGGCTGCCGACAACCCTCCTGCGCCACTGCCTATGACTATTGCATCGTAATCCGCCATCTTGCCGTCATTTCAACTTGTTAACTTGATGTCCCAATAATATAAAGTTAGTTATTAACTTTAGTTTCCTAAGCTATTGATATAGCTATAATAAATATTTCATTATATTAGATGTCGAGACCCGAAGCTCGTCTTCTTGCAACCCTCTATCTCAGTGACTTTCGGGTTTTCATCTTGGAGACAAGTTTGTAGACATCCTTAAATGTGTTTATCCAATCGGCCTGGAATTTCTCGTAGTGGACACCCTCGCCTTCCTTTAGGACAAATGCATTCAGAATCAGGTAGCAACTCGTAAGGTTTGAAGAAAGAATGACATTTCTCAATTCATGAAGTTCTGGTGACAAGGATTTTAGTTCCATATTCCAACCCCTTCTTTATCGCCTCTGATTTCATTTAATCAAGCCCACTATTTTACGTGATATCACTATCTGAACGCAATCCATGAATGGAATTCAAAAAGAAAAGCCTGCCCCTACTCAACTATTCCCTGACCCCCGGCACTTCATCAGGCGGCTGGAGAGGAAAGCCCTTGGCCTCATAGGGGAAGCCTTCTGGTTCATTGACTTTGCGGCTCGTGTCACGGGGGAAAGCATAGTAGGCGAGAATCACAGTTATCAGTCCGTCTTCGTCGAACTCTTACCACTTCCGCGCCACGGAGATATTCCCCGATCCCCGGCTTGAAGTGGGTCCACTCTATTGCCACTTCCCTGCCGTCAGCCACCATACGATCAATCGTCCGGTGTGAGCCGTTCACACGCACGGATTCGATCCACAAATCGGCAATAGCTTTTTCCCCGACAAGGGGCTACTGACACCTGGCGGAAAATAACGTACGACGTTCTCCGCAAAGCATCATTAGAGTTTTTGGCGATTCGCCTCGTTACAGTCCTCAAAATAGGTGCGGACGCACGTTTCGAGAATTTGCCGTCGCCCTTGGGCACTCGTCGACGTGATCACCTCCTGTTTAAGGCGTCATCTCGTTGACTCTCGATCACCGATAATTTCGTCTTTTCAATGCGTTTTCTTAAGCGCATTTCTCCAGACACCTGGATTCTTACCCCTCGGAATTCATTGTGCATAGATTCCGGTTGGGCCCAACCTCAACCGTGTTTCAATACGCAAGGGTTGGAATATGTTCATCTTAATAGCACAACCCATGAGATCCGTCAAAGAAAGAGCTGATCACATTCCTATAATTCGAGGGTGAACTAAAGACGAACTGGGATAGATCCACGTTGACAATACCTGCAGGAAGTGCTAACCAAGAGATCCTGAAACAATTGCGATTAAAACCGAATCCCCCATAATTGTGTCATGCAAAAACGCGTGATCATCGACACTGACCCCGGAGTGGATGATGCCTTAGCCATCTTATTTGCCCTCCTTTCGCCTGAGCTCAAGGTTGAGGCTATTACCACCGTAAACGGCAATGTCTCCGTGGAGCAGGCCACAAAGAATGCTGCCATCATTCTCGATCTTTTGGATCGCAAGCCTCGGCCGATCTTAGCCAGAGGAGCAGCAAAGCCCTTGAAGAAGAGAGTTTTCCGGGCCCAATCCGTCCATGGCTCGAATGGTCTCGGAGATTTGCGTCAGCTTAAGAACCCGGATGGAAGCCGAAAATATTCCGATCCACAGCTGCCCCAGCATACCCTCGATGCCATCGAGCTCGCCCTCGATCTCCTGAAGCGCTACGCCGATGAACTGAGCCTTATAGCCCTGGGGCCCTTGACGAACCTGGCAAAGGCCCTCATGGCGGACGAAAAGCGTGTGAAGAGGCTCCGAGAAGTGATCGTCATGGGTGGAGCAATCAGGGTTCCTGGAAACGTCACCCCTGCTGCGGAGTTCAACATATTCGTGGATCCACATGCCGCACAGCGTGTATTCAAATCGGGTCTTCCCATCACGCTCGTCCCCCTTGACGTGACGCAAAAGGTCTGCCTGGAGTCCAAACAAATGGAAAACCTTGCTCAGGAAATGGCCGCACCCCTGGGTATGTTTCTCTCTGATTGCACATCAAAAGCCATGGAGCATATGGAGCAGGTAAAAGGGGTGGCAGGGATCTACCTCCATGACCCTCTCGCCGTCGGGGTAGCTATTGACCCTTCCCTGGTCGAGACCAAGCCACTCCATGTCGATGTTGAGATACGCAGCGGCATCACGCAGGGAATGACCCTCGCCGACCTCCGCGCTATCCGGGATGACCTGAAGCAACCAACGAATATTCACGTAGCTCTCGGAGTGGCTGTTGAAGGGTTCCTATCACTCTTCAAGGAGCGCTTATGTCCAAGGTCGTTGTGATCGGGTCAGCCAATATGGATCTTACCGTGAGGCTGGAGCGACTGCCCCAATTGGGGGAGACGGTGCCTGGAGGTGAATTCTATGCCTCTTTTGGGGGAAAGGGCGCCAATCAGGCAGTGGCTGCCCACAAGGCAGGCGCTGACGTGAAATTCTTGGCCAAGGTGGGTTGTGACCAAAATGGAGAAGCCATCATAAAGCACCTTGAGGCCCTTGGACTCACTTCTGAGGGGATTCTGAGAGACGAATCTCACCATTCAGGGGTTGCCCTCATCATGGTAGATCGAATGGGTAACAATGCCATCGGCGTGGCCGCCGGGAGCAACTGGAATTTGACGGGAGAAGACGTCCGTAGTGCCGAGGCCTATATTTCATGGGGCCAAGTGCTTCTAATCCAATTGGAAACCCCCCTGCTGGCCGTCAAGGAAGCGTTACAGTTGGCTAAGGCCCATGGTCTTCTGACCATCTTGAACCCCGCACCTGCTCATCCCTTACCGGAGGAGGTCCTCTCTCTCGCTGACATCCTCACTCCCAACGAGATGGAAGTGGGGTCCCTTACCGGAATCACCGTTGAGAACACAGATCAGGCCACTCGGGCCGCCAGGAGGCTTCTTGAATCCGGTGCCAAACAGGTGATCGTGACGCTTGGGAAAGAAGGCTGCTGCTGGGTTCGAAAAGACCGTGCACAAACCTTTCCCTCTTTCCCGGTGGCAGCGGTTGACTCCACAGCCGCAGGGGATGCATTCAATGGAGCTCTGGCCTGTGAGGTAGGCGAGGGTCGACCCCTCCAGGAGGCTATCCGGTTCGGTAGTGCCGCCGGTGCGATAGCTGTAACGAGAAAAGGGGCCCAAGACTCACTGCCTACAAGGGACGAGATCCTCAATTTACTTGCAGCGTCTCAGACATAGGAACCAGTTTTGTTGCATTTAGGTTCCTCGATGGGGTAAATTTGTCGAGAAGAGCATTGACCGCAAATTTCTTCCGGGTAGGGTTCTGACCGATGTCAATCTTTCAGAAAAGACCCTTTAACGCCATCAGGGCTATCATCTTTGATATGGATGGGACCCTCATCGATTCCGTTGATGTATACCATGCCATCCTAAAAGATGTCATGCAATGCCTCGGCATGGAGTTGACTTTCTCGAGAGAGTTCCTTTTTGAGACTCTCAGTCATGGGAAAAGACTCTCCGACATCATGTTCCCTCCTGACCTGAAAAATCGGAGAAGGATCGTTGAACGGTTCAATCTCCTGGCCATGAACGCATTTAAGGAGATTTTCTCGGGGGGCAAAGTGGAGCTGATTGATGGGGTAAAACACCTCTTCGACGAACTGAAAGGAAGGGGATTCTCTCTTGCTGTTGTGACCTCATCAATGACCGAGGTAGTGGTCCCTTTCCTGAAGGCAAAGAATCTCCACTCCTATCTAAATTGCGTGCTGGGGAGAACCGAGGTACCCCGGCTGAAACCTTCCCCTGACCCTCTTCTCAAGTGCATCGAAATCTTGAATGTTGAGCCTCGTGAAACCATATACGTCGGAGATTCAGCTATCGACATTCAGGCTGGAAAAGCCGCGGGAGTATTGACTGTCGGGGTTTTGACCGGGACTTCGGATCTGAGTCGCCTCATGGCAGAAGCCCCAGATGCGGTACTGCATTCAGTGGGAGATCTGCTCACGATTTTGTGATAATTCCAATATCTCGATCCATTCTCTTCCCACCAGAATTTTGCATTTCCATGGCCGGGTCATATTTGAAGGGGCTATTGCCCAAACAGCAAATCCCCTGGAGCGAATATTAGAGAATCCTTGGTAACCATTCTCGGCGAAGCGAAACGACCGCAAATCTAATGTTTGAGCCTAAAGGGCGAGATGCGGGAACGAAGTAGCGCCGAACAGGCGCTCTTTACAGTGAAGTGATCCTTAGAATGGTCAAAAAGTCTTTTCAAAGAGCGAAAGGGGGTTTGGGCAACAGCCCGTCAATGCCTGACTTCGTTCTATCCTCTTTCGATCGGTTCTGATGGAAAATTCAAAAATTAAGGCCTGATCGGACCTCATTTTCTATCGATCTTCAGTCCCTTATTCGGTTAATCCCCCCATATTGCGCTTGCTTCACCCAGTCCAAAGGTGTAGAGTACTTCCCGATATTTTCACCCTTGGAGAAGTCAGCAGAAAAAGGGAGTAAAGATGACAAAACGGAGGGTTGTGTTAACCGGCGGTACGGGTCTCATCATGTCTCATGTCGCTGAGAAATACGCCGACATGGGGGATGAGATCATATTGTTTGACAACAATGAACAACATCATATGTGCGAAGAAACGCAAAGACTCCTCCAAGAGAGAGAAAATGTTAGGTTCGTACAAGGGGATGTCCGTGATAGATCCGCCGTTTGTGAAGTCGTTGCGGGGGCAGAGATTGTCTACCACTTTGCTGCGCTTATGGGGACTAGTGCTCGTTTTAAACAGGAAGTGAAAACAACCGAGGTCAACGTCATCGGTACACTGCATGCCTGCCAAGCCGCCCTGGACAATGGCGTAAGATATTTTGTCTATCCTCCCAGGCCAGCCCTCACTGTCTGGTTAACCCCGTATATTATTACCAAAACTGCACAGACACACTTCGTTCA
>CAYFXL010000005.1:0-43364 GCA_964346945.1 uncultured Syntrophobacterales bacterium | reverse complement strand
GCGGCGGTGAATTACAGATGCTCGCTATCGGCAGGGCCCTGATAGCGCGTCCCAGGCTTCTGCTCTTGGATGAACCCTCGTTAGGCCTCGCCCCTCTGCTGGTCACCGAGATCTTCGAAATCATTAAACGAATCAATGAGGAACAGGGAACCACGATTGTCCTGGTGGAACAGAATACGAATATGGCCCTACGGGTAGCTCACTACGGCTATGTCATGGACAGCGGGAAGATTGTCCTAGAAGGCGAAGCCAGCGAATTGAGGCAAAACCCGGATATCAAGGAGTTCTACCTGGGGATAGCAGACGTCGGCACATTGAAGACATACAAAGAAATCAAAGCTTATAGAAGGCGTAAACGCTGGCTTTAGCGATAACAACACATTTGTTGCTTAACTGGGAAAACAATCTGAGATGGATTGGGATGACCCCGCAACGATTTTCTCACCTTCTGATTCACAGCAAGGAAAATGGCGAAAATCCCTCAGGTGGGAGTGCATAGACGAGCGGAATGGAAAAAAGGGGCCAGGGAAAACCTTTCTTGGCTCAGTGGGCTACTTCCCATGCACCTTTTCTGACCATACCCATGATGAAGGCTTCTTTCGTGAGTCCGGAATGATCCTTCTTGGACATGTTGAATATTCCGGTGACACCTGGCCAGTTCCTGATATGCTTTTCTAGATAACCCTTAATCTTCTTTTTTTCGGGTCCCACGATCCTCAAGGCCTCAACGATCATCCATAGGGCATCCCACGCGCGGCCTCCGGAAGGGGTTGGTTCAATACCGAATTTCTTCACGAAAGAGTACTTATAGGCAATCAGGGCGGGCATCTGTGGGTCCTCCATGGAAAGTTTTTCCGTTAGTGTTATCCGTTGCAGGGGACATAAAACCCCCTCCGCCTTTCCTTTCGCCAACTTGAGCATCCTTTTATTCCCAAATTCAGGTCCCTGATACAAGGGCAGCTTCATTCTTAGATCCCTCAAATTACGGCAAACCTCCACTTGGGAAACCCCGTCAGACCAATTGATCACGGCTTGGCCTCCCGTCCCTCTAACCTTGGTCAGGAGCACCTTCATATTCCTCTCCTCAGGCCTATACTTCCCGTCAAAGGTGATTTCTATTCCATATTTCGGGGCCAGCTTGATCAAATCGGTCCTTCCCCCACGCCCAAATGCCGAATTTGGCGTTAGCATGGCGATTTTGGCAATCCCTCTCTTCCGCATGTGTTCATATATCGCCTCCACTGCGTGCCTATACCCTGCGACCTGAAAGACCCATGACCGCCATTTCACCCACCTGGCTAACGGTATCGAGCCGGCACAGGAGATAAAGGGAACCTTGTATTCACCTATGATCGGCATAACCGATAGGGCAATGCCGTATCGAGAGGTTCCGATAACGGCCACAACCCCGTTCTTCTCAACCACTTTCCTGAGGGCCGAAGCCGCCTTTTCTTCATCTCCCCCCGTATCATGGACGAGAACTTCCAAAGGATGCCCATCGATACCTCCTGCACCATTCACCCACTGTTCGATCATCCACACAGTTTTCCTCTGAGCATCCCCTAATACTGATGCTGGTCCTGTTAAGGCGAAGATGGTCCCCACCTTATACGGGCTTTTGGGGAGGGAAACGGAAGGAATCCCCCAAACAAAAGCGGAACCCAGAATGATCCCTAAAAACCTGATCTTCCTCCTTTTCGGTCCCCTAACCATGTCACGGCCTCGCCTCCGCTCGCTGTTCAATTCAGCCTCACCGAGACTACTTTGGAGATTCCGGGGGTTTCCATGGTTACCCCATAAAGGGTATTGGACATCTCGATGGTCCTCTTATTATGCGTTACCAGTATGAATTGGGACATGCTGGATAATTCGCTCACCAATTCTACAAAACGACCGATATTGGCGTCATCCAAAGGGGCATCTACCTCGTCCAGAAGGCAGAAGGGGGTGGGCTTGACGAGGAAAAATGAGAAGAGCAACGCAACCGCCACCAACGCCTTCTCCCCGCCCGAAAGCAGATCGATATTTTGCAACCTCTTGCCGGGTGGCTGTGCTACGATATCAATCCCCGTGGTGGAAAGATCCCTTTCATCGGTGAGCACCAAATCTCCCCTTCCCCCTTTGAACACCCTGACGAAAACTTCCTGAAATTTCTCCCTCACGGCCTCGAAGGCCTTCGAAAATTGACGGGTTGTCGTCCTATTTATCCGGGAAATGGCCCTCTTCAAGTCATCCATGGCATCTTCCAAATCCTTCTTCTGCTCCATCAGGAAATCATAGCGCTCCTTCAATTCCTCATACTCCTCGAGTGCCACGAGGTTTACTTCTCCCAACTCATCGAGGGCCGCCCGAAGTTCATTGAGCCTCCCTTCCGCGGAGTCCCGTTGAAAATCGGGAACCCTTTCCTTGACTAATTCTTCCAGGGATAGCCCGTACTTTTCCGATATCTTCCCCTCCAAATTCTCCACCGAAAGATGGACTTCTGCCAATTTGAGATTGAGCTCGTTGGTCTTTTGACCAATCTCATCCCGTTCCAGCCTTAACCGCTCATGGCCGGCCTCGCTCTCCCTCAGGATTTCGGCTAACCTCTCCCTCTGGCGTTTTTGGGCAGTCACCGTTCTCGTGAGGGATTTGAGTTCCTTCGTGCTCTCACGTCCCTGCTCTCGGAGGGCTTCCACGCGTTCCCTGGCCTCGGATAGTTCTTCCCTGACCCCCTCCACTCCCTTCAACCTCCTCGCAATCTCATCGTTTGTTCCCCTCTGGGATTCCTCCAAGTTACCGAGCACTGCTTCAATGGCCTTCATCTTCTCCTTCTGCGCTGCGGCTCTCACCTTTAAGCCGGTTACATCTCGATTGATCTCCTCCAGGGCCATAGTCTTTCCATCCATTCCCGCCTTCAATTCCCGTATCTTTTCCTCCCCCACCCGTCTCCGACCGTCGAACATGCGCAATTGGTTGGAAAGGCCCTCCAATTCTTCCCTCCCTGCTTCACCCTCGGATTGGAGTTGCCTCCCCTCAAATTCCAGGACTTCCAACCTCTGCCCCTGCCGATTCAGCTCTTGGGCTCTCTGGTCCATGTTTCTCTGGCAATCCACGAGCTCTATTTCCTGCTTGTGTCGATTCTCCTGCAAGGTCTCGAACTCGCTCTCCTTTGCCGAAATGGTGTCAGCGAGTTTCCCAATCGCTATTTCCTTGAGACGAATTTGCTCCCTCAAACCGGATACGCTCTCCGCCAGTTCTTTAATAAGTCTCCTTCGCTCCAGCAAGCCGAACCCGCTTTCCCCTGTATCTCCTCCCGTCAAACTTCCATCCCTTTGCAAAACCTCTCCATCGAGGGTCACCAACGTTCGGAAGCCGTTCCCCTCCTTCCACAACCGATGAGCCCTATCTAAACTATCGACGAGCCATATACCTTCAAGCAAGAAGGCTATCAGAGGGGAAAAGCCCTCCTTGACCTTTACAAACTGAGCAAGGGGGCCCAGCACCCCTTCTGTCTTGGATCTTCTCTCCCGCCCCATGGCTCGCATTGACCCCTTTGGGGTGACGGGGATGAATGTGGAGCGACCGCACCTGTGGTCCTTCAGGTATCGAAGGGCTTCCATCCCCTCCCTCAGCCCCTTCACCCCAATATACTGTAATCTCCGATCCAATGCGGCCTCCAAGGCCGCCTCAAATCGCCGTTCCGTCTCTATCATGTCCCCGATAAGTCCGTGGATTCCATCCAGTTCTCGCCTCTCCTTGGAGAGCATGATCGCCTTGACCCCCCTGTCGTAGCCCTCGTAGTTCTTCTCTAACTCTCTCAGGGATTCGAGCCTCGAGCCCTCTCGGTGACCCATCTCCTCCATCTTTTTCAGTTCCGATTCCTCGGCAAGAATTTTCCCACGCAAATCATCGATACCCGCTCGGATGGACTCCTTCTCCGCCTCCAGTTTCTCCATAGAGGAAGTGAGGGCATTCATCCTTTCCCGTGATTGGGATAAGAGTTTCTCCGTCTCCTCAATCGCATCCCTCGCCTCCTGCTGTTCCACTCCATTCTGCCCTATTCTCTTCTTCAGTCCTTCAATCTCTTTCCCCAAACTGGCAATTTTGTTTCTCGTAGCCGCTATTTGAGAGAGGATATCCACGAGGTTGGCCTTCTCATCCTCCAGATCGCGCATCGTGCCCTCATTTTGAGATTTGAGGGACTCCAGCTCCCGTTCCTTCTCCTGCAACCCCGCCTCTTCCGAAAGGATCTGCCGCCTTAAATCGGACCTCTCCACTTCCATCCTGGCCTTCTCACTCCTCGTTCCCTCCAGCCTTGAATTCAACTGCCCGATCTCCTCCAGGTATTGCTTCTCCAGCTGGGATAGGTGCTCCAACTCTCTGTTGAGAGCCCCAATGCCATCTTCACTTCTATTAAGCTCATTTTGAACACCGAGAACTCTCCGTTGGGCCTCATTGAGCCCCTCCTCCACCTCCCTCAGCCTCTGTCTGGTGTGTTCGATAAAGTTTTGCGTTTTCCGTAACCTTCGCGTTGCCTTCGTCCCCTCCTCCCTCAGCCCCGATAGGTCCTCATCTATTCCCCTCCTCTTTTTTAAGAGCTCGCCAAAATCCTCTGCGGCGATTTTCAAATCGATCTCCTTAATCTCTCCTTTATAGGCCTTAAACCGTTCTGCTCTTTTCACCTGCCGATTCAATCCGTTGATCTGCCTCTTGATCTCCCCGATGATATCTCGAAGCCGCAGGAGGTTCTGTTCCGTCGATTCCATCTTCATCAAAGCGACCCGTTTCCTCTCCCTGAACTTGGCGACTCCCGCCGCCTCCTCGAATAACAACCTCCTTTCCTGTGGCCTCGAATTCAGGACGAAATCCACCTTTCCCTGCTCGATAATGGAATAGGCATTTGTCCCAATTCCCGTCCCCGCGAATAAATCTGCGACATCCTTAAGGCGACACGGATTTTTGTTGATAAAGTATTCGCTCTCCCCGGAGCGAAAGAGCCGGCGGGTGACCATGATCTCCTCGTATCCCGCGTACTCGACGGGAACTCTTCCATCCTCATTGGAGAAAAGGATGCTGACCTCTGCCATCCCCATGGACTTATTCCCATCGGCCCCATGAAAGATCACATCTTCCATGAGCCTTGCTCGAAGGTGTTTTGCGCTCCGCTCTCCCACCACCCACAATACGGCATCAACGAGATTGCTTTTCCCACAGCCGTTTGGACCGACAATGCCCGTAATTCCCCCCGGAAAGGAGAGACTCACCCTTTCCGGGAAGGACTTGAAACCCAAAACTTCCAGCTTCTTAACCCTCATTTTCACCTCCGGGGCGAGCAACGGAAGCCCGTATGAAGGCGCGGGCTTTTTCGAGCCGATTGATCGTTTGGGACTTCTCCAATATGCCTATCACCTCAAACAGTCCTGGGCTGGAGGTCGAACCTGTCAGGGCTACCCGGACGGGTTGGGCTACCTTCACCAGTTTCATCTCCCTCCTTTCAGCAATCCCCCTGAACAAGGATTCAATCTCAGCCTCGGACATGATTTCCCTCTCCCTAAAGCCCTCTATCAACTCGTCGAAGATATCGATCACCTCCGGCCTCAAGAACTTCTTGGCTACCTCCGCATCGTATTCGATCTCCTGCTTGAAAAAGAATTCAGCCTGATCGGCCATCTCCACGAGGGTCTTCGACCTCCCCTGGAGGTTGCCGATGATCTTGGTCAACTTCTCTCCTGAGTCAATGTCATACCCTTTCGCCCTTATGAAGGGAAGCAAAAATGGAGCTAGCGTGCTCGTTTCCTTTGCTTTGATGTGATCCCCATTAACAGACCGAAGCTTTTCAGGGTTGAAGATCCCCGCTGACTTCCCAACATTCTCCAGGGAGAATTTCTCTATCAGTTCCTCAATGGAAAAGATCTCCTGATCACCATAAGACCAACCAAGACGAACCAGATAATTCAAAAGCCCCTCCGGTAAATACCCCATCTCTTTGTAAGCCATAACCGACTCAGCCCCGTGGCGCTTGCTCAATCGGGCGCGATCGGAGCCGAGAATCATCGGGACATGGGCAAAACGGGGGAGGGGGTAACCGAGGGCTTGGAACAGGAGAATCTGCCTCGGCGTATTATTGACGTGATCGTCTCCCCGTATGACATGGGTAATGCCCATGGTCCCATCATCTACCACCACGGCGAAGTTATACGTGGGCATACCATCGCTCCTCTGAATGATCAAATCATCCAACTCCGCATTTTCGAAGACGATTCGTCCTTTAACCAGATCCTCCACCACCGTCCGCCCTTCTTGAGGGCCCTTGAACCGCACAGTGTAGGGACCATTGGGGTAGGGGGAGGGGAGATTCCGACATTTCCCATCGTATTTCGGCTTTTTCTTTTCCCGAAGCGCCCTCTTCCGCTTTTCCTCCAGCTCCTCGGGGGTGCAATAACACCGGTAGGCCTTTCCCTGGGCCAGGAGTTTCTCCACATGTTCCCGGTAAATCGCTAGCCGCTCCGATTGAAAGAAGGGACCTTCATCCCAATCCAAACCCAGCCACTCCATGCTATCTATGATGGCCTTGACCGCTTGTTCAGTTGACCGAGTTACATCGGTATCCTCAATCCGTAAGATGAACTTTCCCCTGTGCTGTCTCGTAAAAAGCCAGTTGAAGAGTGCCGTCCTTGCGCCCCCAATATGTAAGAAACCCGTCGGGCTCGGTGGAAAGCGAGTTCTAACCTGGTTCAATTGCTCCCCCCTTTGATGCGCTCATTGCCCCCACATGCCCGAAATTGTATGTGGCACTTCAACAATTTCAATTGAAATACTATTTTACCCGTTAAACGGGAGATGTCAAGGAAAAATGAGCGGAAAGCCTTTTTGTCCTCTTTATTTTACGGTAACCAGATGGGTATTGACAAGGGAAGGTATGTGATATGAGATCCATGAAAAAGGAGCACTGAGCGAGCATTAAGATTATTTCGGTAACCATTCTTAGTGAAGCGAAACGACCCTAAATTCAATGTTTGAGCCCGAAGGGCGAGTTCAGGATTTGCAGTGAAGCGAACTTTGGAATGGCCGAAAAGATATTTTGAGCGGCCAAGAGTGACTTTTTCAGAAACCCCTGTATTGCCTCGGAAATCACTTCTTCAAAAGGCCCCTTTTTCCCAGGCATGTTAGGGAAATTTCCGGAAGATAACTCAAGCCGGCATCGAAGGGAGGGACACTTAGCCCTCTCCTATCTCCTCGACGATCTTATAGATGGAATGTAAGGCGTGGTCAAGTTTGGACACATCCGTTCCACCCGCTTGGGCCATGTTCGGCTGGCCTCCCCCGCTTCCCCCCACTTCCGCGGCCACCCGTTTAATCATCGTATCGGCATTGAACCGGGACAGGAGATCATCAGTCACCATGATGAGCAAAAAAACCTTCCCTCCTTGCCTTGACCCCAGTAGGACAATGCCCGAACCGATTCGGTCCCTCAGGGTATCCCCGATATTCCTCAAGGATTTCGGTTCGCCTGCCTCCACTTGTGCTACAAGGACCTTAACCCCTTTGATAACCCTCACCTGATCCATGAGGTCGAGGGACCTGCCGCTGGCCAGCTTCCCCCTCAACGACTCGAGCTCCCTTTCCAGCTTCTTCTGTTGGTCCAACAGTTTTTGTACCTTCGTAGCCACCTCTTCTGAGGGGGCTTTTACCATGGAGGCAACCTGTTTCAGTTCCTCCTCTTCCTGGCGAATATAGTGGATCGCATCCTCCCCGGTGAGGGCCTCGATCCTCCTCACCCCCGCTGCGATGCCCGTTTCCGTCACAATCTTAAAGAGACCAACATCCCCTGTTCGTGAAGTGTGGGTGCCCCCACAGAGCTCCTTGCTGAAGTCGGAAATACTCACTACGCGGGCTTTATCACTGTACTTCTCGCCGAACAGCGCTATGGCGCCCCCCCTAACAGCTTCTTCGGTTTCCATTTCCTCAATATCAACCCCTATATTCTGCCGGATTCTCTGGTTCACCAAGTCTTCAACCCGAACGAGCTCGTCCTGGGCGAGGGGGGAAAAATGGGTAAAATCGAACCGAAGTCTATTGGGCTCAACCAGGGATCCTGCCTGCTTCACATGATCCCCCAAGATCTCCCTCAATGCGGAGTGAAGGAGATGGGTCGCAGTGTGGTTTAGGGCAACCCTCACCCTCGCCCCTTCATCAACGGAAAGGAGGACCTCGTCCCCTACCCTGAGGGTACCCTCTTTCACCAAACCCTTGTGGACGATCAAGCCGGGCAAGGGCCTGCGGGCATCAGTAACCTCTATCAAGAGGCCTTCCCTCACAATCCTTCCCTGATCCCCAATCTGACCTCCTGTCTCCCCGTAAAAGGGAGTTTCCTCCACGATAATTTCCACAAGATCTCCCCTTGCAGCTTTGTCCACGAAATGATCCCCTTGGATGATTTTGACTACCGTCGACGTGCATTGGAGCTCATGGTATCCCACAAATTCGGTCTCGATTCCCTCCGTGGAAATCCTTCCGTAGATCTCTTTAAGACCCTCTTCCCCCGTGCCTTTCCAGGACGCCCTTGCCTTGCGCCTCTGTTCCTCCATGGCTCCTTCAAATCCGTCTAAATCGATGCCAAATCCCGCCTCCTGAACGATATCCTCCGTCAAGTCTACGGGAAATCCATACGTATCGTAGAGAGTGAAAACGACATTCCCCGGAAGAACCTTCTTTCCCATCTGGGCCAATCTGGCCGTTTCCTCCCTCAGAAGGCTCAAACCTCGATCCAAAGTCTCGGAGAAACCCGTTTCCTCTAATTCAATCACCCTCCTGATATAGGTCCGATGTTCCACCAATTCCGGATATGCCTTCTGCATGAGCTCTGCCACAACCCCGAATACTTCCCCGAGAAAAGGGGTCTTCATTCCCAACGTCCTGCCGTGGCGAATAGCCCTACGCATAATCCTCCTCAATACGTAGCCCCTTCCCGCCTTATCTGGCAAAACGCCATCCCCAATGAGAAAGGCAGCCGCCCTGGCATGATCGGCGATCACACGAATGGAAATATCAGCTACCCTATCGTTTCCATATTTTCTCGAACTGATCCCTTCCACCAAGGCTATGATATCACGAAAGAGATCCGTGTCGTAATTACTTGTAACCCCTTGGAGGACGGCGGCAATCCGCTCCAACCCCATCCCCGTATCGATGCAGGGCTTGGGTAATGGGACCATTTTCCCATCCTCCTCCCGATTGAATTGCATAAAGACCAAGTTCCAAAGCTCCAAGAACCGGTCGCACTCACAGGCAACACCGCAATCGGGCCTACCACAGCCAATCTCCTCCCCTTGGTCGATAATAATCTCCGAGCAGGGACCGCAGGGCCCCGTCTCCCCCATGGCCCAAAAGTTGTCCTTCTCGCCCAGCCGAACAATCCGCTCCGACGGCAGCCCCACCTTTCGATGCCAGAGGTCAAAAGCCTCTTCATCCTCCTCGTAGATCGAAACCCAGAGCTTCTCCCTGGAGAGGCCCATATGATGCGTAAGCAGATCCCACCCGAATTCAATGGCGCCCTCCTTGAAATAATCCCCGAAGGAGAAATTCCCCAACATCTCGAAAAAAGTGTGATGGCGGGCCGTCTTTCCAACATTTTCCAGGTCGTTGTGCTTTCCCCCCGCCCTTACACACTTCTGCGATGATGCCGCCTTGGAGTAATCCCGCTTTTCCTCCCTCAGGAAAACCCTCTTAAATTGAACCATTCCCGCATTGGTAAAGAGGAGACTGGGATCCTCTTTAGGTACCAAGGGCGAGCTCGGGACAATCCGGTGACCGCGACTCTCAAAATAGTCCAGAAAAGCGGCTCTAATTTCGTTGCTATCCATCTCCGTAACGTTCCCGTCCTAAAATCCTAAAAACGTTCGAGCGGAGGCCTTTCGGTTTTTCCGTTCTCTTTTTCCTCTTCTGGCTTATGAACCTTCTCAAAATCGTCCCAAGGGGTATCACCTGTAGCAAGAATCCCCTTGACCCTCAGGGCGAAATCATCGGGGTTAGTGCTCTGTCTTAAGGCCTCATCATAGCTAATGAGCTTTCCCCTTAACAGGGACATTAATGACTGATCGAAGGTCTGCATCCCGTAGGTTGTATACCCCTTGGCTATGGCATCTTGGATCTCAGCAGTTTTCTCCTTTTCAATAATACACTCCCTCACCCTCGCTGTAGACACTAAGATCTCCACCGCCGGAACCCTCCCTACCCCGTCCGCTTTCGGGACCAATCTCTGGGAAATAACCCCCTTAAGAACCCCTGCCAGTTGCATTCGGACTTGCCTCTGGTGATAGGGCGGAAAGGTCGATATGATACGGGTAACGGTCTCCTTGGCATCAATGGTATGAAGGGTGCTCATCACGAGATGTCCCGTTTCCGCTGCCGTCAACGCAGTTTCGATGGTCTCGAAATCCCTCATCTCTCCTACCAAGATGACATCAGGGTCTTGTCTCAAGGCACTCCTCAATGCATTGGCAAAGGTTCCCGTATCTGAACCCACCTCCCTCTGATCAACGATAGCCCTTTTATCGTCATGGACGAACTCAATAGGGTCCTCCACGGTAATAATGTGACACGTCTTCCGAGAGTTGATGATGTCGATCATCGATGCCAGGGTCGTTGACTTACCACTTCCGGTGGTTCCCGTGACCAAGATAAGGCCCCTATTCTCCATGGCAACCTTTTCCAGCACCTCCGGTAAGTTGAGTTCCCGAATGTTCTTGATCTGATAGGGTACAATCCTCAGGGCAATGCGGATCTTACCCCTCTGTTGAAAGATATTAACTCGGAAGCGCCCCAGACCGTGGATTTCATATCCCATGTCAACTTCCTTTTCCCTCAGAAACCGCTCCTTCTGCCACTCGTTCATAATCCCCAGGGCCATCTGGTTTACCTCGTTATAATTATAAGGCTTGGCCTCCCTGAGGGGTTTAAGGGACCCATCAACCCTGACGATTGCGGGCTGCCCGATCTTTATATGGACATCCGATGCTCCCTGCGTCAGGGCTTCCAATAGGATTTCATTCAGCTCCACTTTTGATCTCCTCCTCTCTTGCCCGCCCCGTTAGGTTAAACCGCCCCAGTATTTCCTCCTCGATCTGGTTGAGAACCTCTGGATTTGCTTCCAAGAAGGCCTTCGCATTCTCCCTGCCTTGGCCGATCCGCTGATCTTTATAAGTATACCACGTCCCGCTCTTCTCGATAGCGTCGTGGTCTACTGCCAGATCTAAGACATCACCCTCCCTCGATATGCCCTTCCCATAGATGATATCGAACTCCGCTTCTTTGAAAGGAGGAGCAACCTTATTCTTCACCACCCTCACCCGGGTTCTGCTACCGATGACTTCCTGCGCCTGCTTGATGGACGCTATCCTTCGAATGTCCAACCTCACGGATGAGTAAAATTTTAATGCGTTTCCCCCCGTCGTCGTCTCCGGGTTACCGAAGAGCACACCGATTTTCATCCTGATCTGATTGATGAAGATGACTATGGTCTTTGACTTGCTTATTGTAGCCGCTAGTTTTCGGAGCGCCTGGGACATAAGCCTAGCCTGAAGACCCATATGGGCATCCCCCATCTCCCCCTCAATCTCGGCCCGGGGAACCAAGGCGGCAACGGAGTCAATAACTATCATATCCACGGCACCGCTCCGAACAAGTATCTCGGTGATCTCCAAGGCCTGCTCCCCTGTATCCGGTTGTGAGATGAGCAAGTCGTCCGTCTTCACCCCCAGTGCACGGGCATAGTGGACATCCAGGGCGTGTTCTGCATCGATGAAGGAAGCAACTCCCCCTATCCTCTGAGCCTCTGCAACGGCATGGAGTGCCAAGGTAGTCTTGCCCGATGCCTCAGGGCCAAAGATTTCCACAACCCTTCCGCGCGGGAGCCCTCCCAGCCCCAGCGCTATATCCAAGGCGAGCGATCCAGTTGGTATAACCGGCACATCGGGTAAGAGGGCATCGCCACCTAACCTCATGATGGCCCCCTTTCCATACTGCCTCTCGATTTGGGTCACTGCCAGGTCGACAGCCCTCTCCTTATCTCCCTCCCTTGCCATGGCTTATCCTCCCCCTAATATGAGAGCCCTCAGTTCCGTATATATTGGACCGCTGGGCCTCAAATCGCTTTTGAATAATACAAGCCTTTCCACCCGAAACTCCCCCAAATTGATATGCAGAAGGGCCTCAATTCTCCTGAGGAGCTCTGATTTCCCCTTTCCCGACCTCACCCGTCCCAGTGTCAAGTGAGGTCTGAAATCCCTTGCCTCTCTTGGGTACCCAATTCCCTCGAGACATTCTTCAATCACCCTCTGGAGTGGCTTCACCACCCCGCCACCATCCTCAACCCCCAACCATACGACCCTGGGATTTTTCCACCTAGGAAAAGCGCCCAATCCCTTGATGTCGAGGGTAAAAGGTTTCACCTCCGATATCGCCTTACCCACGGTATCCATGATCTCATCACATGCCTCTTCATCGATAGTGCCGAAAAACTTCAGGGTCAGGTGGATCCGGCTGGGCTCAACCCATCTTACATCGGCATGGGATTGTTTGAGATCGTGTTGAACTCGTTCTATACCCTTGGCGATTGCGGAGGGAAGTTCTATAGCCAAAAAAGAGCGTATCTTCGCCATATTGAGGGGAAGAGACCGGGTAGACTTTTGCCTCCGTCGGATGATCTATTTCAAATGCTCAACTTCCCGAACACTAAAATCTTAGCATTTTTCTCCTAAATGTCAAATGAAATAGGGGGTAGTTTGAAGGTTAAAGAGACTATCGCATAACCCCGGTATCCCTTACCTCAAATCATGTCGTGCTGAGAAGACCGCCAACCGTCTGTTCCTCCATGCTATCTTTCCCAAAGGAACTTCTACAGCTCAACAAAAATCAAAGCCGAGCAGCTGACGGAGAGGCCGACAACCTAGTCAGTGAAGTTCAGGGGAGCGGTGTGAAAAAAAAGCGAGTTAGGGAACGTACAGAACTCAGAGCATTGGGAAAAGAGAAGACAGCACCACCCATACCAGGTATTTGTTTGAATCCGAGCATCTGTCCCGCAATATGTTGGCGGATAGGGTCGCCTCTGGGGTATCTTTGAACCCAACGATCCGCTCCTCTCCCTCGTCTCGGCATATTGCCCGTTCGGCGTCCTCTTTCGCTCCGACCATTTACATTGGCGACATGCTATCCTCAAGGATTCCATTTTACGAGCAGTGATCGAACTAACTTCGGGCACGTTTCTTCCATATTTCAGATTCCAGCCTCATGATAGCCCTCTTGTATTTGGAAAGGGCAAGGGAAAAGGCCAAAAACACTATTCTTTCCCTTGAGCAAACCTGGAGACTTATTTGGGAACCCAAATCAAGCGCGGTTCAAGGATTTACAAACCAGGTTTCCAGGGAGGCACGCACATATTGCTTTTAGCGGTCAAGTCCCCATTGGTGTCCGCTGGAATCTTGCTCGTTACCGCGCGGTGACGTCGGTCGAGAAGGGTTGCACAACAAGACCATCAAGGGGTTCTTCTCAAACCATCGAGTTTCATAATGGAGGAAATCCCTCCTTTAGGCGTGCGATGTTCTCCCCTTCTTCCATGGGTAGAAGTTCTCTGTATTCCCTGTGCTCCCGGCATTTTACCAAACTCTCTCTTGAGGAGAATATCTCCGGCAAGCGAAGCATTGCGCCCCCCGACGTGAAAACGGAGGGGCCCAAGGTTTATCCTTGTGTATGGAGCACTTTTATCACATCTTCTTGTGGAATTGACAGATTCGGCAGGGGGGATGATTCTATTTTCTACCGAATCCGGAGATCTCCACCATTCTTCTTCGATGAGTAGATCCGCGCTTAGCCGCCTAACTCAGGCATCTGGATATCTCGAAGGGCCCGATGCCCGGGATTTTTCCTGGCCAAAGACCCCGTTAGCGTGATTGGCGATCCCTGTGTCAGTATCGTTGCTCGAGAGAACAAGGAGACGAATGGGAAGCAGAATTATTGTGACGACTGATTAACAGACAGGAGGTTTTCAGAAGTGAAATGAAAAATGATGGCCTAAAAGAAGCCAACCGAGAAAAATGCTTGTTTTATTTGGAGGCCTGTAGTATATAGTCCCTGTTCTTCTGGGGGGCCAAACCCAGCATATAATTTGTGTTCTGAGAAGGAGACTGGATAATGGAGATGAGCCAAGGAGTTACTTTGGTAATCTTCTTGAGCACTATAGGGTTAGTGATTAGTGGTGTAATTGACGTTGTGGTCGCAACCTTCCTGGGCGTCCTGGGCATGGTCGCTGCGGGTTCGATGAGTGAGGTAGGAGCTTTCCAGGCGGTAGAATGGAATGTGATCTGCATTCTTCTGGGGATTTGGACTATTGCCCTATACTTTGGAAAAACAGGAATCCCAGAATGGTTGGCTGGAAGAGCCCTTCGATACTCCAGAGGAAAGATTGCAATCTTTTGTACCTTTATGGGATCCCTTGCCGGCATCCTCTCCATGTTCATAGACAATGTGGTTGTGATTCTGATGATGGCTCCGGTTATCTTCCATGTCACCCGGAGGGTCAAACTACATAGCTTTCCCTTCATATTATTTATCGGGTTATGCTCAAATTTCTATGGCACAGCGCTCCTTCTCGGAGACTTACCACCCCAGATGCTTCACGGTGTCTCTGGAATAGAATTCTTAGGCTTCATATGGCATTCAGGTCGCCCATCCTCTTTTGTCATTCTCAGCATCGTATTCTTCACCGTTGTATGGCTATTTTACCGTCGTTTCAAGAAGACCTATGGCGGTGATGAAATAGATAAGGAGGAGATTCAGGCCCTCCTTCGTGAGGACTATGTCAAAGACAAGAGGTTCGCCTGGATTGTAGTAGGTATGTTTTTGGTCACCATCTTGGCCATGTCCCTTCGAGAATTGATCGGGGTCAAGCTTGGCTTTATTACCCTAGCTGGCGCTGCCGTTTTAATCCTGCTCCTTGAGGTTTTACGAAAACCCCTCCGGATGGAAGTTGCCAGTCTTGAGAAAGTTCTTTCGGAGTTCGATTGGCGAGCCATATTTTTCTATATCCTCCTTTTTGCCCTAGTAGGGGGGTTGGAACACTCAGGGATTATTAAGCTGATGGCAGATGCCATTGTCCCCATCATAAGAAAGAATTACATTTTGGGCGCATCTTTGGTCTATTGGGTGACTACCCCGATCGTGGGGGTCGTGGAACACGATGCCTATATCCTTACTTTCCTCTATGTATTTAGAGACTTAGAATCATACTACGGGATAAATCCCTGGCCTCTCTATTGGGTCATGTTATGGGCGGGAACCCTGGGAAGTAATCTCACAATCGCAGGGGCACCAGCACTCTTAGTAGCCCTCAATTTGAGCCAGCGAGAGGACAAAAGAAGGATATCATTGAAGGAATTTTTGAGCTATAGCGCTCCCTATGTTGTTTATTCCCACGTTATCTGTTTTATCCTCGCGTTACTTGTGTGGATCATCCCCCTCGCTCCCTGAAGGCGATGATAATGGCTAGCTGCTGCAATATTCTAGCCGTGCAAATGGCAGGTAATATATACTGCTTGTCATAGGTCTCCAACCATTTTGTTCCTCTAGGTCTCGCTCAGAAGCGGAAAGGGCAGGTATACATGCCTTTTGTCCAAGGGGAGGATGTTAGGATATTCTATGAGGTCAGTGGGACGAAACGCACGATTCTCAATTTATCTCAGGGGAAACCCCTGCGTCGACCACGATGTCCTCAACAAGCCCCTCGAATACCTCGTCGTTAAGCCGGCCCATTTCGACCCCGCTGAGGGCCAGGCCTTCCCCACCTGGATCGATTCGCTTTGCACCTGTCCTAATTCCCTTCTCACCGCCATGGCCGTCATTTTGTGATCGTCCATGACCATTACGGGCCGAATGCCTGCGACAATACAAGATGCGATGGCATCTTTCACCTCTTCCTGGGTGGTTCATCATCCCCGTCAACCCCAAAAAGACCAGGTCCCCCTCCACGTCTTCGCTGGTGTATTCCTCCAGCCTTCTCCTCGCCTCACTGTGCTCAATGCCGAGACGGTGCGATGTCAGGACCCGAATGACCTCCTCCTCGCTGAGCGCTTACCAGCTTTTCCTTTCCATGGATCCAACAATTATCAATCTCCGCCTTGAGAGACAACCACCTGTTCATCCCATACCTCAACTCCTGAAGTAACAGGAGGAGGGTAATTTTTGATGGTTTTTCAGAAAATACGGTTGTCCGCGACCACGGTCCACCCGAGGAGCGGAGTAACCATTGGGGTCAACGAAAAAGGACGGGATAGTGAAATGATCCCAAAAAGTCAAGAAATCTTCCCCACAATAGAAGCCTGGGCACACGTTCGTGGGAATATGGGAATATTATTTCGTCAATTCCTTCTGACGGTCAGCGAAGACGACGAGCGAAGAGGTAAAGATGTGAAGGAGTTTACTGTGGGGAATATAAATGAAAAAGGCAAGACTGGGGATGACATGGAAATACCAGAGGAAATCTGCGTTCAGCTTTATATCTTTGAGAAGTTGGGATACAACGTAACCCCCGAATGAGATCCAGTTGTTAGCACTGGCAGGGGTGAAGTTAGCCATATAGACACGGGCCTCCACCACTTCGGGATTAGCGATTCGGTAGCCCTCAATAAAAAATCCAGAAATTTCCAGGAAAAGGATAAAGAGGAGGCTGGTGATGTCTTCCTCCTCCGTTCGAAGCTGATCGGGGCGAATGAAGAATCGGCGAATGATGGCCATCACACATCCCACCAAGATGAGGAAGCTGAAGAACTCCAGAGAGAAATCGAGGAAGGGGCGCAGCAAGCCCGTTTCGAACTCATGCGCAAAGGAAAAAATGGGAAAGGATTTGCTCCATTTTACTAAATAGCCGGTGGTAAACCCCTTGAGCATGTCCACGATAAAGGTGGCAACGAAGCCGAATACCAGCAGCGTATGGGCAAGCCAACGAAATAAAGACTGTCCTAAAAGCCTTCGATGGAAGATAACATCGCCGATGAGAACCTTGATGTACCACCCCGGCCTTGCCCAGAATCGCATCCAGCCTCCCCGTAGGAGGATTGTGAACTTCTCCCATTTGGTTGCATTTTCCGCTCCCTCAATGTTTCCCTCGAGCCAGATGCTCATGCGGAAGCCCATCCCCCATAAGAAGAGGATCACCGTGGGAAAGAACATCAGATAGAAGATAAGGTGCTTGTCCATAACGCGTGAGTATTACGGGATTGTATCCGTTTCTTTGACGGTGCGGAGGTGAACTCAGTTCATAGCACTCAAAACGAACTCCGTTACATCCATTGCCCTGATGGGAATCTTATTTCTTCGCGCTGTGGTCATGATGGTACGGACGCACTGCTGGCAGGCGGTAATCACAGTTTCGGCTCCAGTCGCCTGGATCTCCTTGATCTTCTCCTGGGCCAGGGCTGCTGAAAGCTCTGGATCCACCATCTCCAGGTTACCTCCGCCCCCACAACACTTACACTGATCCCTGTTTGCTGCCATCTCCACCAGTTCAACTCCGGGGATGGCCTGGAGGATCTCCCTGGGGGGTTCATACACCTCGCTGGCCCTGCCCAAGTCGCAAGGATCATGGTAGGTAACCTTCATATTCTTCTCCCTGAAGCTTATCTTTCCCCCCTTAATCAGTTTCTTAATGAACTGGGTGGAGTGGAAGATCTCGATATCCGTTTCATATTCCTCCATCCAGGTGTGGTAACAAGAAGGGCAGGCAAAGACCGCCTTCTCCACCCCTTTCCCTTGCATCTTTTCGAGATTGTGCCGGAACAGGGGCTGGGCCTCCTTTTTCATCCCCGCCCCAATGAGGGGAAACCCACAGCACCACTCCTCCCCACCCAACAAGGTAAAATCAACGCCCGCTCTATCCAGGATTCCGATGACCGCTTGTGGAATCCTCTGGACCAATGGGAAAAAGGAGGCAACACATCCCACGAAATAGGCCACGTGGGCTTTCTCTTTCTGGTACTGATGGTCAGGAAGTTCATCCAGAAATTCCAACCACTCAGTCCTCTCCTCGTTTTGAACACCGGAGATATTATAGGCCTGAATGAGATTGGCCTTCATCCGATCCGCCGCCGCCGGGTAATGGCCCATCTCGGTTAAGGTCTCCCGCAAGGCGAGCCAGAGGTTTTTGGCGTCTATGGAAACGGGACAACTCACGCTGCACTCCCCACAGAGGGTACAGCGATAGACCATCTCCGAGAATTTCTTGAGCTTCTCATCTTCCAGCTTCTTGGGACCGAATATTCTTGCCCACAGCCCGTATTGGCTCCGTATGAACGATTTGAAAGACTGGATTTTTCCCCGCGGATCTATATCCTCTTCACCCCTCTGAGCATATACGGGACAATACTTTAGGCACTCACCACAGCGGGTACAGGCATCTATTTCGATCAGCTGTTTGAAAGAAAGGTTTGATAGTTTCATCTTCCCTCATTTCCTGCCGTGTTCAGCGACCTCCTTTTTGAGCCACTCCTGGATTTCAGCGGGATCGGTCATGAGGTTCCTCAGTCCATCCATGGTATCGGGCCTGATTTTAAACATCCACCCGTTCCCGTAGGGATCATCATTGATGAACTCTGCATTCTCCTCCAACTCCTCGTTCGCCTCCACCAGTTCACCGCTCACCACGGCAAAGATCTGTCCCAGCCACTTTCCCGATTCAAGTTTGGTGAAGCTCTTCCCCTCGGTGAGTCTTTTTCGTTCGGGAGGAAGGCCCACGTAGACGATGTCACCCGCCATCTTCTGGGCGTAATCGTTCATCCCCATGACCACGAGATCCCCGTCGAACCGTGCCCAGAAATGGTTCTCCTCATAATAAATAAAGCCCTTCCGGAAATTCGTATCCCTCAATATCCATTCCTCCGCCTCCTTGTCCTCAGTTAGAATTATGGTGCCTGTTTTCTATGCGATGCTCCTTCGCAAAAGAGTTGAGCGGCGGACTCGGTAATGCCGCAGACCTCGATTCTGTGTCCCCGAAGCTTTGCATTCCCGAATTAGGCAAGCATGAAGGAAGGAAGAGCATAGTTCTTGGAATTGTTCTCCCTATCCACTAAATTGTACCTCCCCAACATTCCGCTTCTCAACCCATTCCCCTTTTGAGAGAACAAAAAGGGACCTAGGTCCCTTTTGCACCGAGTTGAAAACTCCTCGGGCTGAAGAAGGCCCGTCGGAGTCCGGCTTCCCCAAAAAAGGATGGACAGCCGCTACTTCAAGAAGACCCCTCCTGATCCCTTAATGCCTTCACCTCGGACTCGACGTAATTCAAATGCTCGAGCATCCTTTCCCTGGCTTTTTTGGGCGAGCGGCTCTTGATAGCGCTGAAGATTCGATAGTGCTGCTGGAACAGTTTCTTAGCCTTTCCCCGATCCCTGAAAACCCTTGCAACGGATTCCCTGAGGAGATCGTAAATCGTGAACATCAGGTGGGTCTGGATCGTGTTGTGGGTCGCCTGGGCCATGGCCAAGTGAAAATCGGCATCCTGTTTTTCCCAGGATTTCCCTTCATCGAGGGCTGCCCTCATCTCACCGACAATTTCCTCCAACCGTATAAGGTCCTCCTCCGTAACCCTTTGAGCAGCATGAAAGGAACCCCATGACTCCATCGCCTTTCTCACCTCGATCAGGTCGAAGATCTTTTGGGTATCGGTTTTGATGAGAAGGGAAAGAGGGTCCTGCAGCTTCTCAGCGGTAATCGATTTCACGAAGGTCCTGTTGCCCTGTCTTACCTCTAAGAAGCCCTGAGCGACCAGAGAGTTGAGTGCCTCCCTGAGCGAAGGACGGCTCACGCCGAATTCCTTGATGAGCTCACGTTCAGGAGGAAGACGCTCGCCGGGCTGTAATTTGCCCTGGCTGATAAGGGTTTTCACTTGATCTACGATTTCATCGGAAACCCTTTGTCGTTTGATAGACTTAAACATGACAATTGGCGTAGTGGTCTTACCTTTTTCTAAACTCTCTCTATCATCTTGTCAAACAAAAAATGAATAAAATTTATCTTCGAATAATTTCAAAAGGTTATAGATCAGCGAAGGCGATACGCGTTAAGTCTATCCGAAATTTACACATAGTTATATATATAAATCCCTTTCTATACTAACATATTCCCGGTCCTTTTTTATTGACAATTCTTCAACCGTTTGTTATAAAGACACGTTCTCCATTAAATCCGAATGGGATGTTCTTTCAATATACCGGCCTAGAATGGAGAGGGCGATATATCCAAACGGCAAAAACACGTAATTAATAATGAGAAAACTTCGAAAAGGAGAAGGTGCTCTTAGGAGGTAACCATGGCTCGATTATTTGAATATCAGGGAAAAGAATTGCTTAGCAGGGCCAAAGTGCCGATCCCCCAGGGTGAGGTTGCAACAACACCCCAGGAGGCCGGGAAAATAGCCGAGAAGGTGGGTAAACCCGTTGCCATCAAGTCACAGATCTGGGCTGGAGGACGAGGAAAAGCAGGCGGCATCCAGTTCGCTCAAAATCCGGAAGAGGCGGAAAAGGTTGCACGTCAACTCCTGGGATCTGAAATTAAGGGCCTTACGGTGGAAAGGGTACTCGTCGAGGAAAAACTGGATATAGACAGGGAGTTCTACGCGGGTGTGATCATCGATGCCTCAAGGGAGGTAAGAGCTCCGGTCGTCATTTTCAGCACTGAAGGAGGCGTGGACATCGAAGAGGTGCCCGCAGAAAAGATCGCCCAGATGAACGTCGATGTCATTCGAGGTCTCCGTTTCTACGACGCCCTCAATCTTGCTATCAGGTTAAAGGTCCCGACCAAACTCCTCCCAGCCATTGCCCAAACCATACTCGGCTTGTATGAAACATGTAAGGGATATAATTGTCGGACGGCAGAGATTAACCCCCTCGTCTTGACCAAGGATGGGAAAGTATACGCTGCGGATTGCCGTATGGCTATCGACGACTCATCGGTATTCCGCCATCCCGAGCTCGGAATCGACGTAGCGCGCGAATCATCTACACCTCCTACGGAACTGGACAAGATAGCCTGGCAAATCGAGGAGGGAGATCTCCGGGGAACCTGTTATATAGCACAAATGATCCCAGAGATTAAGGAGCTGGGTGTTGTGGGTTACCATGGGATAGGAGGAGGTGGCGCCATTTTGGGAGTGGATGCCTTAAACCGGCAGGGATTGAAAATCGCCAACTATGCCGATACCAGCGGAAATCCCACCGCTGCAAAGGTCTACCGAGCGGCCAAAGTAATCCTGTCCCAGGCCGGCATCGAGGGTTATATGCTCGGTGGATTCATCGTGGCAAACCAAGAGCAGTGGCACCACGCCCATGGGGTGGTAAAGGCCCTCAGGGAGGAACTGATGGATAAACCTGGGTTTCCCGTTGTGCTCCTGCTCTGCGGAAATAAGGAGAAAGAGTCCCTGGAGATTTTGCATGAAGGAACAAAGGATCTGCCCACACGCGTCGAGATCTATGGAAGTGATCGCGTGTATGAAACGGAATTCTTGGCCAAGAGGATGAAGGCCCTCATTGAGGAATATCGAAAGGAGAGAGGGGTAAAGGAGGGATAGACTGATGATAGAATTTGAGGAAAGGACCATTAAGATAATCATCGATGATAAGAAATGTCTCGACTGCAAAACGCATGTGTGCGCCGAGGCATGCAAAACCTACGACCGAGGGATCTTGGTTATCAACGATGGCAAACCTGCACCATCAGGGGATGCGGAATTTACGAAACGCGTCGGCACGGAGTGTCTGGCATGCGAGTACGAGTGCTGGTTCAGGGGAAATAAAGCGATAAAGATCGAGGTCCCGATCGCCGGATTGGATGAGTACCGGAAAAAACACGGATTAACCTAAAGGTGGTGAGAAAATGGCTATTCTACTGAGAAGGGATACAAAGGTATTGATTCAGGGCATTACGGGCAGGGAAGGTTCAGCACGGGCCGCATTTATGAAGGGGTATGGCACCAAGGTAGTGGCCGGAGTTACCCCCGGGCGTGGGGGAGAGGAAGTGTCCGGAATACCCGTTTATAACACCGTGCAGGAGGCCGTCAGCGCTCAGGGGTCCGTGGACGCCAGCGTAACCTTCGTTCCCGGGCCGGCCCTCAAATACGCCGTTCTGGAGGCCATGGATTCAGGAATTCCGTTCATCGTGATGCCAGTAGAACGCGTTCCCCTCTATGACATTCTCGAGATGATGGCCTATGCCAAACTGAAGGGGACCCGCCTGTTGGGGCCTGGGGCAATCGGAATCATCAGCCCCGGGATTGCTGTTGCCGGTTGGCTCGGGGGTACCCCCGAATTCGCTCAAAGGGTATTCGTGCCTGGACCCGTGGGGGTTATCTCCAGAAGCGGAGGGCAGTCCGGCACGGTTCCGTGGGCCATTAAGCAAGCAGGGTTGGGGGTTAGCACGGTATTGCATATCGGAACGGAGCCGGTCGTTGGGCAGTCAATGGGGGATATACTGCCGCTTTTCCAGGAGGATGAGGATACCAAAGCGGTCGCCGTCTTCGGTGAAATTGGCGGCCCCTATGAGGAGGAGGCTGCATCAGCGGTGAGGGAGAAGAGATTCACCAAACCCCTCGTCGTCTACGTCGCCGGTGCATGGGCTCCCGAAGGCATGCGATTTTCCCACGCAAGCAGTATCGTCGAGAGGGGAAGGGGATCGGCCAAGGACAAGATCCGCTCACTCAAAGAGGCGGGGGTCCACGTCGTTGACCGACCCGATGAGATTGCTCCTACCATCAAAAAGTTAATCAAATCTTAACAGGTAAACTCACCGTAAACCGTGAACAGGAGGTGTCCAATGACTGTAATGAGATCCGTTTTTTATATTCCGGGAAACAACGAAAAGCTGGTTTCTAAGGCCCCCTCCGTCCCAGCCGACATCATTACCCTGGACGTGGAGGATTCCGTTCCCCCCGCGGAAAAACCGAAAGCCCGTGAAATGATCAGGGAGAACTTGAAGTACGCGGGAGAGGGCGGATCCATCGTCTACGTTCGCATCAACAACTGGGAGACGGAAATGACCAACGACGACTGTGAAGCAGTCGTCCATGAAGGGCTTTCAGGCATCTGCCTGGCCAAATGCGGTGGGCCGGAACACGTCATCCGCCTCGACTGGAAACTGGAGGAATTGGAGCGAAGGAGAGGCTTGAAGGTAGGAAGCATAGCCATTCAGCTCCTTATCGAGACGGCCAGGGGGGTAATTAACGCCTATCCCTCGGCGATAGCCAGCAAGCGGGTGAACTCCCTCATTTTTGGCGCGGTGGACTATACTAAAGACATGAGGGTAAAGCTCACCTCAGAAGGAGAGGAGCAATACTATGCCCGAGCTCACACGCCTGTCGCCGCCAGGGCCGCGGGCTGCGTTGCCATCGACTGCCCCTTCGTGGCGTACAAGGACACCGAGGCATTTGAGAAGAGCACCGCCTTCGGCCGACAGCTGGGCTATGAGGGAAGGATGCTCATTCACCCGAGCCAGATCGAGCCCTCTCACCGGATCTATACGCCATCCCCGGAGGATGTGGAATGGGCGAACGGCGTAGTCAAGGTCTTTGAGGAGGAGGGAATTGCCAAGGGTGCAGCGGCCGTCTCGTACCAGGGAAAAATGGTGGACACCCCCGTCTATGAGAATGCGAAGACGGTCCTCGCCACCATGGAGGAGATATCTTCCATGGAGGCTCAGCGGAAGTAGCTCCCCAATAATCTTATTATCCCAATAAGGCCTTGAGAAGAGATAGTGCACTGGATGGAACGGGGGGGTTGTGGAAGGGTAGGCCCTTGCATTCATCAGTTCTCTGGTGAGTTTATCCTGACTTCGGTTGAACCCCTCGACGGTTCAGCCGAGAGCCCCTGGAAGCCTTGCCGCACAAGGGGATTAGAACCAAAAGCATACTCCCGCGAATAACGGATTATCCGGCGATCATAGAGACCAGGAAAAGGAGGTTCCTGTCTTATCGTGAGGTCTGGGCAATGCGAATTATCCTAATCGGTCAAGGCCCCTTCGGCGAGAAGGTACTGGAGGCCTTGATCCAAAAGGGAGAAGAGGTGGTCGGGGTCTTCTGCCCTCCGGATAAGAGGGGTGAGGCAATGACGGATGTGGCCGAGAGATCCGGCATTCCGGTCTTCCGCCCGAATCAGATGCGAGATCCCCACGTATATGCAGAATACGCGGGATTGCGTCCGGATATGTCACTGCTGGCATTCGTGACTGACATCATCCCTGCAACACTGCTGAGCGTCCCCTCCCTGGGCACAATCTGCTACCACCCCTCGCTATTGCCCAAACACCGTGGTGCCAGTGCCATCAACTGGGCGATCATCCAGGGAGATAGCCGCACAGGTCTGACAATTTTTTGGGTCGACGAGGGTATCGATACCGGCCCCATCCTGCTCCAGAAGGAGATTGAGATCGGCCCCGATGATACAACGGGCTCCATCTACTTCAACGCCCTCTTTCCCATGGGAGTTGATGCCATGGTTGAAGCCGTCCAATTAATAAAGGAGGGTAAGGCGCCGAGGATTCCCCAAGATGAATCGGATGCAACCTACGAGCCGCCGTGTGACGATGCCGTTGCTGCCATTGACTGGAAGAAATCGGCCGAAGATCTCTATAATTTAATCAGGGGATGTGACCCTCAACCAGGTGCCCATACGACCCTCAAGGGGCAGAAGGTAAGACTTTACGAAGTCAAACTTCATCCCGTGGCCACGGAAAAGCCCCCGGGGGAGATACTCACCATAGAAAAAGGAGGGATGCGAGTGGCGGTAAAGGATGGTTCTGTCGAAATTGGTAGGCTCAGGGTCGATAAGGGGGAGAAAGTTGGGGCCATGGAATTCGCCCAATCGGTCGATGTGGGAAAAGGAGACCGATTCGGAGATTGATATCAAAGATCCGTTTCAAAGGGGGACATCGATGGAACGAGAAAAAATGGTCGACGAACTGGCTGGGATCGTGGGAAGGGAAAACGTCCTCGCATCGGAAATGGACCTGATGCTCTATGGTTACGATGCCTCCCTTTACAAGGGAAGGCCCGATTGCATCGCACTGCCAGGTTCAACGGAGGAAGTTTCCAAAATCGTGACGTTCGCCCACCGAAAAAGTATACCTATTGTTGCCAGAGGATCGGGGACTAACCTGAGCGGAGGCACTATTCCCTCCCGAGGGGGAATCGTCCTCCATTTTTCCAGAATGAGCAGGATCTTGGAAATCGATACGGAAAACCAGCGGGCCGTGGTGGAACCGGGGGTCTTTACCCTGGTGCTCAAGAACGAATTGACCCGATATGGATATGTCTACCAACCAGACCCTGCCAGTGAAAAAGTCTCAACACTTGGCGGGAATTTTGGGGAGAATTCGGGGGGTCCTCACTGTCTCAAGTATGGGGTGACCAGCAACCACATCCTGGGAGCGGAAGTGGTCCTCGATGACGGGGAAGTCATTTGGGTGGGCGGCAAGGCCTTGGACAATCCCGGCTACGACTTGACCGGGATCCTCGTTGGATCTGAGGGGACTCTCGGCATAGCCACCAAGTTGATCCTCCGAATCATGCCCAAAGCGGAAGCCGTTAAGACCATGTTGGCTATTTACAATACCCTGGAGGATGCCGGCAATACGGTCTCTGCCATTATCTCGGACGGAATCATTCCCGCCACCCTTGAGATGATAGACAAGCTCACCATGAAGGCCGTGGAGGAGTCGGTTCATGCCGGTTATCCGCTCGATGCGGAGGCTGTTCTCCTGATCGAGCTGGATGGCCTCAAGGATGGAATGGAGAGGCTTGCCGAACGGATTATGGAGATTTGCAGGAAGAACAATGTCCGTGAGGTCAAGGCGGCAAAAAATGAGGAGGAGAGAACCCAGCTCTGGGCGGGTCGAAAGGGGGCTTTCGGTGCCATTTCCCGGCTTCGTCCCAGCTACCTGGTCTGTGACGGAACCGTGCCCCGAACGAAACTGCCCGAGGTCTTGAGCAAGGTGATGGAGGTGGGTAAGAAGTACAACCTTCCCATTGCCAACGTCTTCCATGCAGGAGACGGGAACCTCCATCCCCTCATCCTCTTCGACGAGCGGGATGAGGGGGAGTTGAGCAGGGTCCATGCGGCCGGAACCGAGATCCTGAAATTGTGTACGAATGCTGGCGGAACTATCAGCGGTGAGCATGGCATCGGTGCGGAGAAAATGAAGGAGATGTCCTTCGTCTTTACCCCCCGGGATATGGCCGCCATGAGAAAGGTAAAAATGGCCTTCGATCCCACGGGCATCTATAATCCCGGGAAGGTCATACCCGAGGCCGAGGCGTAACCGGGGAAAGGAGAACTGGCCATGTCTAGCCCCGATAAACTCATCTCCAAGCTCCAAGGAATCGTGGGGAGTGCCCACGTAATCCATGATTCGGACCAACTCAAAGCCTTCGCAGTGGATGGAAAGGTGCCCAGGGCGGTCGTTTCCCCGGGATCGGTGGAGGAGGCCTCAGCGCTCCTTGCTTACGCCAATGATCAGCACCTGGCCGTCATACCCAGGGGAAACGGGACCAAAATGGGGATAGGCGGCATCCCCAAAAAGGTCGATCTGGTCCTCTCTACCGGCCGACTCAATCGGGTCATCGACCGTGACTGCGATAACTTGACCCTCTCCGTGGAAAGTGGGATCACCATGAGCCAGGTCCAGAGAGATTTGACGGAAAGGGGATACTTCCTCCCCCTGGATCCGCCCTTTACGCACAAAGCCACCCTGGGGGGTATCGTTGCCACCAATTCAAGCGGACCCAAGCGATTACTCTACGGCACGGCGAGGGACTTGATTACCGGGATCAAGGCGGTTTTTCCCAACGGCGATATCGTGGTCTCAGGAGGCAAGACGGTCAAGAATGTCTCCGGCTATGACATGGTTAAGCTCCTCATCGGGTCGTGGGGAACCCTGGGAGTCATCTGTGAGATCACCTTCAACCTCCTCCCCCTCCCCGAGAAAAAAAGCGCCTTATTGATTCCGTTTGCGGAATTGGATGAGTCATATGGTTTCGTTTATGAGATCATAAATTCCCAATTACTCCCGGTATCTATTGATCTCCTCAATGCCACGGCCCTCGATAAGATGAAACTTCTGACTCCTTCTCAGAGGGGAAAGTACCTTGTGGCCATCGGATTGGAGGGGGTTGCTGAAAGCGTTGAGAGACAGATCTCTGAGATGGGCGATATGGGGAAAAAACACGGTGCCCTTGATGTAGTACCCCTGAATTCGGAGCGGAATGAGGATTTCTGGGTTGCCATCCGAGATTTCGCGCAGGAAGTCACCAAGGATTCCCCAAACCTCATATCCTTGAAATCCACTTTTGTAATTTCCAAGAGTGGGGAGATTTTGAGAAATTACGAAAAGACCGCCCATGATTTGGGGGTAAGTTGTGCGTTCATCAACCGCTGCGGAACCGGTATCCTCTACTCCCATGTCTTGGTGGGAGAAGATTTGAATTCGATGATTGATTCCCTCGTCGAGCTCATCAGACAGTTCACCTCTGAGGCATCCCAATATGAGGGAACCCTCACGGTGGAATCATCCCCCCTCCCAATCAAGCAAAAAATAGATGTATGGGGGAAACCCCGAAGCGACTATCGGATCATGCGTCGGATAAAGGAAGGGATAGACCCCGCGGGTACCCTTAACCCAGGCCGATTCATAGGAGGAATGTAGGAATGAAGCGGGAGGATCTCAAGGAGCTATTATACGATGAGGTGGCCAAATGCAACCGGTGTGGCTTCTGTCTATCGACCTGCCCAATCTATGCCGCCAAGGGGATGGAATGGGCTACCCCTCGGGGGAAAAATGCCATTATCAGGGCCGTCATCGAGGGAAAAATTGATTGGTCACCTGAAATAGGGGAGTCCCTTTTCCGATGCACGGGCTGCAGGGCGTGTACCCAAACGTGTTTCCCCTCCGTTGAGACAAATGAAGGGATTCTTGCGGGAAGAGCATGTCTGGTAGACAGGATTCAATACCCGAAGGTGATTAATCGGGTAGCGGAAGCACTGGAAAACGATTTCAACATCTCGGGCGACCCTAACGAAGAACGTACCTCTTGGATGGAATTCCTGAGGGATATCCCGGATCACATGTATCAAAAGGAGAAGGCGCGGGTGATCTACTTCGTGGGGTGCGTGGCTTCCTTCTTCCCCCTCGTCCAGAAGATTCCCCAGTCCTTCGTCCAGATCCTGGATAGGGCGAAGGTGGATTTTACGACCCTGGGAGGAGCGGAGTGGTGTTGCGGGTTTCCCCTTATCCAGGCAGGGATGACCGACAAGATGGAAAAATTGGTGGAACACAACCGGGAGAAGGTCCGTCAGGTTGGTGCGGAAACGGTGGTCTTTGCCTGCCCCTCATGTTACCATACGTGGGAGGAAAGATACAAGAGTGATGCAGAACTCCTCCATGCGTCCCAGTTCATGGAGCACCTAATCGATGAGGAAAAGATTGAATTCAACAATGGGTTCCATAAGACCGTAACGTACCATGATCCCTGTGATCTGGGGAGAAACAGCGGCGTCTACGACGCACCGAGGAATGTCCTGAGGCGAATCCCCGGCCTGAAACTAGTGGAGTTGGAAAGTAACCGCCAGCTGTCCATCTGCTGTGGAGGGGGAGGGGACCTTGAGATGATTGACCCGGAGCTATCAGCCGCCATCGCTCAGCAAAAGATTGAGGAAATCCAAAAGACGGGGGCTGATGTCGTAGTGACCTCCTGTCAGCAATGCGTGAGAACCATCGCGAGCACCGCAAGAAAGCGGAAAATCGATCTCAAGGTTATGGATATTACGGAAGTGGTTTTGGAGGCAATGGGATCCTAAATGTGAACTTGACGGCCACGATCTTTAATATGCAATGACATAAATATTTATGTAAAGAAGAGAATACGAGCAAATTCCAAATACTAATTTCTAACCTCTAAACAAATTCAGATCACCAAAATCCAAAAGGACCAAACGTTTTTACATTTGAAATTTTGACATTAGAATTTGTTCGGGATTTAGTGCCTTGGATTTAGGATTTAATCCTTGTTCTATTCGTACGCGACTATTTAAGACACTCTATATACCATAATAAACGCACCACGTCTTTTGCCAACTGCCCATCAAACGGCAAGGTAATGTTTAATCACCTCCTCGGTTTCCAGTAGTTTCTTCGCATCGTCTTGGAGTTTTATCCTTCCTCCCTCCAGAACGTATCCTTTCCGTGCATATTCCAAAGCCATCTTGGCGTTCTGCTCCACAATGAGGATAGTTCTCCCCTCATCGTGAATCCGCTTGATCTCCTCGAATAGGCCCTGGACGAGCGTCGGTTGGAGGCCAGCGCTCGGTTCATCCAGCAGGATCAAGTCGGGATCGGTCATCAGGGCACAGCTTATGGCCAACATCTGCCGTTCCCCTCCACTGAGGGTTCCCCCAAGCTGATTCTGGCGGTCCTTCAGCCTGGGAAAACGATTGTAAACCCCTTCCAAACGCTCCTCAATGCTCCTTCCCGTGCCCGTCATAACCGTGGCACCCATTCTCAGGTTCTCCAGGACGGTGAGGGAGCTGAAGATGCTGTTGTCCTGGGGCACATAATTGACCCCTTTCAATGAAATATTCGCGGGGCTCAGCTCGGTAATGTCCTCGCCCCTGAAGGTAACCGTTCCCTCATAGAGGTCGGCGATGCCGTAAATCGACCTGAGCAAGGTGGTTTTCCCCGCCCCGTTGGGGCCGATGATGGCCGTAAACCCACCTTCTTCTACCTCAATGGACACATCTTGCAGGATCAGTGCCTTCCCATATCCCGATTTGAGGCTCTTTATCTCCAAGAGATTCATCTTACTATCCCCCCAAGTAGACTTCACGAACCTGCTCGTTCTCTTGAATAGCCCGAGGATCCCCCGCGGCCAGGTTTTGTCCGTTGTGCATCACGTAGATGGGGTTACATACGTTCATGATGACCTCCATCTTATGCTCAACCACCAAGAAGGTTAGTCCCCTTTCGTCCCTCAACCGTTCGATCTCCGCCATGATCTTCTTGGTCTCGTCAACGGTAGCACCTGCGGTGGGTTCATCCAGCAGCAGTATTTCCGGATCCGTCATAATAGCCCTGGATATCTCGAGCATCTTTCGCTCACCAGCGCTCAGGTTCTTGGCATACTCATTTCGCTTCCCATAGAGCCCCATCTCCCCCAAGAGCGCTGTTGCCCGTTCCCAATGCTCCTTCTCCTGCTTTCGGACTTGTCCAAACAGAAAGGCCCCGAAAGGGCTTTCGCCAGTCTGGTGCTTGGGGGCCAGCATCACATTCTCCCAGACCGTCATTTCCCCCAATCCCCTCGCTATCTGGAAGGTCCGCGTGAGCCCCTTTTCGCAAATCTGGTCGGGCCGCAAGCCGTCGATCCGCTCCCCCTTGAAGGAGACTTCACCGCTATCCGGGCTATAAATCCCAGCGGCGACGTTGAATAAGGTGGTTTTCCCCGCCCCATTGGGGCCAATGAGGCCGGTAATCTGTTTCTCATCGACCTCCATCGTGAATCCATCAACAGCCTTAATCCCGCCGAAGTACTTATAAACCTCTTTGGTCTCTAAAATGGTGGCCATGGAAACACCCTCTTTCCCTTTTTTTGTTTACGCACCTAGATCGTCTTGATATGCTTCTCGACCATTGCTGCCCGCTCCGGAATCACCCCCTGGGGCCTGAACCGGATGAATACGACGAGCAATACCCCAATGATGATCAACCGCAATGCGGGCACCACATAGGGGGCGCCAAAGGCAGGGAGAAATCGGGTTCCCTGCTCGAAAAGCCCGATGATCACCAGCCCACCGATAAGCACGCCCTTATTATTTCTCAACCCCCCGACAATGACGAAGATCCAAACCAGAAAGGTCGTTGTCGGGACGAACTCGCCGGGCTGGATGGCCATGGCGTAATGGGCCCACAGGCTCCCCGCAGTCCCCATGAAGGCGCACCCGATCACCCAGGCCCACATCCTGGACCTTAATATGGACTTCCCCAGCGATGCCGTAACCGTTTCGTCCTCGCGGGTTGCCCTCCAAACCCGACCAAAGGGGGATCGAACCAACCGGCTGATGACCCAATAGACGATGGCCAGGACCAACAAGACGATGAGGAAATATAAGTACCGATTGGCAAAGGGCATCGGGATCAGACGAATCCCCGCCGAACCGATGGTTAGCCAGAGCTCGTTGAGGGCAATGTAGTGGATGGCCTCAGCCACCCCGATGGAAGCAACCGCCAGATAATCCTCCCGAAGCCGGAGGACGGGGATCCCGATGAGAAAACCGATAAACCCCGCGATAACGGTGGCGGCCAAAATACCCACGATGAAGGGGGCCTCGATACGCCCGGGAATCCCTCCTGGAAATCCCGCGAAAATCTCCATCTCCAGAAACCGGTAGGGAACCGTCAGGATGGCGGAGGTGTATGCCCCTATGGCGAAGAACCCCGCAATCCCGAAATTGGGAAGGTTGGTATACCCAAAATGGAGATTCAACGCCAGGCCCAGAATGCAATAGATGGCAACTATCGTCGCAATCGTAAGAATGTACTCCATTTAACCCCTCCTCCCTGCCAGGAGACCGCTCGGCTTGACGAGCAAGATGATGATAAAGATGACATAGGCAACCGTCACCTTATACGGAGGTGATATCCATAGGGCCGTGGCCTCCATGGCGAAGGCTATGATCAGGGCTCCGAATACCGCCCCATAGGGATTTTCGATCCCCCCGACGATGAGACAGGCGAACAACGTAACGAGAGCACCGATGCCCATCCAGGTGGTAATGGTCCCCAGTATGGACATGAAGGCCCCGCCCAATGCGGCAAGGCCACAGGCAATGAGCCAGGTATACGTATACACCTTTTCTATATCAATCCCCCTGATCTCGGAAAGCTCCGGGTTATCGGAGGTGGCCCGCATGAGACGGCCGAGCTGCGTATAGCGAAGCATGAGGAATACCCCCGCAGCCAAGCCGAGACAAACGGCGATCATGAGAACTTGAAACGGGGTGAAAAAGAACGGCCCAAAATGAACTGCCCGCGCCAGGGGCATCTTGTACTGGTACGGCTGTGGCCCCCATCCGATCAGAAGCACATTTCTGATGACGAAGCCCACCCCCAGGGACACCACCAGTAGCGTAAGGGGGCCAACCTTTTTATCCATCAACGGCTTGAAGATTCCCTTGTGCGCCGCTGCCCCGGCAATGGCCGTTAAAACAATGCTGGCGACCATGGCCAAAATGATGTTCAACCCAAAGGTGACGTTGAAGAGCAAAGCAAGATAGGCGCCCAGGGTAACCGTGTCCCCATAGGCCAGGTTGAAGTACTTGACCACTTTGATGGAAAGGCACAAACCGAGAGCCGGCAAGGCCAACGCCGCGAAGGTAAGCAGCCCGTAGCTGAGAAGATCTTCCATAACAATCCACCTCTATCCGTTGAAAATGACTGATGAAAATCAATGAAAACAGGCTGGAGGTGGGATTTCGGTCCCACCCCCAGCTCCATGCTTCACTTGGCCCGTTCAGCCCGGATTTTCAGAACCTTGTCCACGATATCCTTGATCAAATCGGGGGTCACGGACCCGATCCGCTTCATCCCGGTGGGATCTTTGGTCGTCATCACCTCTGCCTTCAGGTAGGTGACCGGATCTCCGAACTTGTTCCAGTCTTGGGTCCCGGCCATCCCCTCGTAGTTGATCTCCTTGCCGGCACGCAGTGCCTTAATGCCATCCGCATAGGTGTTGACCTTCACGCCGGGTGGCTGGGCGACCTTGCGGACGCTGTTGATAATAGCCTTGCGATGATCCGCGGTCGTGGTTCCCCACTCCTTGGCGATGGTTCCCGCGCGTTCGATGGCCAGGGCGAAGATAACGGTTGCGTCGTACGTGTTGGCGGAAAATGGTTGATACCCCGGTTTTTTCGAGACCTTTTCAAGCCTCTTGATCCACGCATCGGATTCAGGATTTACCAAAAGCCCCGGATTGACGCCAATGGCCCCCTCGCTGGCGGGGAGGCTGGCCTTGGCGCTGGTCCGGTTTGCAAAGTCCGACCCGATCCACTGGCCCCCTAGGCCCATCTCGTACCACTGCTTGTAGATCACGGCGTCGGTCTCCGGGTTTGCCTCCCAGAAGATCACATCGGGTTTCTTGGCGAAGAGGTTCTTCAGCTCCGCCCGGTAGGACGCCTGGTTGAGGGCGAACTCGATTTCCGTCACAGGGGGCATCCCTATCGCCTTCAGTGCATCCACTGTCCCCCCGTGAATGCTCCGGGACCCCTCGGTATCCGCAGTGAAGGTGGCGACCACCTTGGGCTTGGAGGGCATCTTGTTCATGGCCCACCAGACCATACCAGCAGTCATAACGACATCTGAGGAGACGGTCCGGTAGATATGCTCGCCGTCGATGCCCCCGCCGATCACGTCCAGCTTGGTCGTCCCGGCCGTGGGGGAGATTTCCGCTGCCCCGGCCTCTTTTGTGATGGGGATACAGGAGCGAACGGTGGCAGATGTGGGGCCAACGATACCGACTACCTTATGGACGTCGTACAGCTTCCTGGCACCTTCGATGGCCGGCTTGGATTTCGTCTCGGTATCCTCCTTGTGGAGCTTGATCTTCATGCCCAAGGGCGGCATCTTGTTAATCTCCGCTACCGCCAAGTCTGCTCCGGGGTCAGCACCTGCACCTACCCACGCCCAAACGCCGGTGTAGGGAAGGAGAAGGCCAAGAGGAATCTCCGCTGCCTTAGCCCCCGTCGTCCCTAACATTCCGATACAGAGGACTACTGTAAAAATTGTTAATAACTTCTTCATGTAATTCCCCCCTTTCCACTGTTTTGGAATTATGATGGTCCTTTCTTCGCTTTATCACCCCCTTCCTTCAGGATTATTCTAGTCTCCACAAGTCCAAGCGTCTTTTGTATAGCTTTTTAACCACTGTTTGTCAAGAAAAAAATGAAATAGATCACAAACTCCCCTTAAGTGATTGAGTCTTATCGATATTGACCAATATCTATAAGGTTATTCGATTAAACCCGATAACGTATAAGTGTGTTTTTTTAGCCATCGCAGTCAATGTATACAATCTATCCTCGGTGTACCTTCCTCGTCCCATGCTCCGCTGGCCCGCTATCGCTTCTGGCCATTTCTCCTGGAAATTGCAAGCCGCTATTGCATTTTAGGGCTAAAAGAAGATCACCTTCGGATACCATCATACCCTGAGGGCCCTGTCTTCCGCCAAATGCCGAAAAACTCCGGGAAACAGTTAGATTCCCATTCCCCTTTGCCTCCATCAACGCCTTACCTCGCCAATGGCCCTCCGGGCGGAGAGGAAACAAGCGATCGAGGTTGTCACACACCCATCTTGACAAGGCTCTTTGAAATTTGGTATGGTGCGGCCATAAACGGCCCCATCACCAGGGAACCAATTATCGATTCAAAGGAGGGGTAAAATCATGTTTAAAAAGATTCTGGTACCGTTGGATGGCTCGGAACTCGCCGAATCCATCCTTCCCTATGTGGAGGATTTGGCGGCTACCCACACGGCGAAGATCGTTCTGCTTCGAGTCGCCCTGGCTCACACCCTTCCCGGACAAGACGAGATAAAGGCCGAGGTTTCCGCTGTACGTGAAGCTGAGGACTACCTCAAGGAGCTTGAGGAAAGGCTCAAAAAGAAGGGCTTCGACGTTGAATCCCACGTGAGGTACGGGAAGGGAGCTGAGGAAATCGTCGATTTCTGCCAGGAACCCAATATCCAGGCCGTGGCCATGTTCACCCATGGGAGAACCGGAATAGGCAGGTGGTTGTTGGGGAGCGTGGCGGAAAAGGTAGTTCGGCATTGCCCCATACCGACCCTGCTCTTCAGGCCGAAAGGGCAATAGGGCATTTTCGAAATAGCGAGCCCCTCATTCCACAAACTTCCTGTATCTACTTCTTGCATCGGAGGGGAATTTCATTCGTCTCTAGTCAGGGACGAATCCCGCCCCACACTCAGGCCACCATTTGCCAGATCTTGATGATACCATAGGAGAGGAGGCCGGAAAGGAGGGGCGTGGATATCCAGCCGATTCCTATCTCAACGAGCGTTCTCCTACTCACGGTCTTGACATCCTTTACGATACCAACCCCCACCACTGCCCCAACGATGGCCTGGGATGTGGAAACGGGCACCCCCACCTGGGTGAATATATGGACCGTGATGGCTTCCGAGAGTTCCGAAACAACGGCCGAGTATGCATCCATGGGAACAATGCGCATCCCGATCGTCTGCATCACCTTCCAACTGTAAGTTAGTACCCCACTGGCAATGCTCAGTCCGCCTATGGCTGAAGCTTCCAAGGGGGTTAGCAATCCCGACCCGACATACACCCCCGTCACATTGGCCACGTTGTTGGCCCCCAGGGCATAGGCCCCGTAGCACCCAGCTACGACCAGCCCGCCCGTGAGGAAAAGGGACTGAAACCGTAAATTCAGAATGATCCTTTCGAACAAGAACCCCAGGACTTTGTAGAGCACAATGCTCACGATCGTGGCCCCGATGGGAGTCAAGACCCAACAGATCACCACCGTATACAATTTACCGAAATCGGCAAACCCATGGATGATGCCTATCCCCAAAAGCCCACCGATGATCGCCTGAGAAGTGGAGACCGGCAGGGATAAGTAGCTCATGACGGCTACGGTTATCCCCGCGGCGAGGGCTGACACAAAGGCTGTTGTTGAGGAGAGATTCGAGAATTTTCCCACGGTGTCCATGGGTTTATGGCCTTCCAGGAGCGCACCCATCAAGACGAAAACCGAGATCAATATGACGGCCGTCCTGTATTTGAGAATATTAGCCGCGACCCCAGTGCCAAAGATGTTTGCCGAATCGTTACTCCCCAGGCCCCAGCCCAAGAAGATCCCGCTGAGAAGGGTCCACATGTCCCGTTACCCCGCTCCCTAGGTTTTTTCCTCTCCTCCTTGTGTTCAAATCTGCGCCTTGAAGATTAGGCTATTCAGCCAATCGGAGGCATCCTCAACACGGTCCGAGATATTGGCGATCTTCTCGAGCCAATGTTGCAGGTGAAGTTTCTGGGCTAAGGGGAGGTCGGAGGTGAAGATCCTCCGGGTCAACTTCCACTCCAAATCATCCACATTGGACTCCCTTATCCCGGCATCCCTAACCATCTCTCGAATGATGGAAACGTCCTTACCGCCCGCTGAAAAGAGACTCTCCGCCGCCTCTTTTAAAGGATCGTAACTGCGAATGGAGTCTACGGCGACCTTATGAAAATCCGATTTGAGGTCCTCAGGTATCTCGGGTCGCTGGCTCATGGCGAAATCGCAACATGCCTCCGCGCTGTCTGCAATCTTATCCACCGCCTCCACCAAGACGTGAACATCCCCCCGCAAGCTCGGCAAAAAAGCACCGGAAAAGAGCAGCCCTTCCACTTCATATCTGATGAAATCGGTCTCCGTTTCCAAGACATCGGTCTTTTTGGCCATCTCCTTGGCCTCATCGATTTCCGCTTTCAGGTAATGGTCGATAGTGTCCATGGTGGCTTGGAGACATTCCCCTAGTTTGCTGGTGAGTTTCAAAATCAAATTGACAATTTCCGTCTCCTTCTTAACCCAAATCATGGCCGCCTTCCCTGATGGAAATATGAAAATATTTAATAGTTGTCCTAAATATGATTTATCTTACACATTGGTATATTTGCACCTCTATATCTTAAAAGAAAGCATCTGTCAATTATTAACAGGAATCACCAAAAACGAGAGTATGTATCGAACTCCTTTTTGATTGACAAACAGTTTTTGCGACCTCATGATGATGATCCTCTCCGTTGCTAATGATGCGATTTCCGTATTGATTTGATGATTTGGTCTTTAACAAAAAATCTCAGGGGGCGTTCGATATGAGGGGGGTAAAAATCATTCAATACGGAGTCGGGGCAATGGGGTCTCTCATAGCAAAGACGACCTTAAAGAGAAAGGGCCTTCGATTAGTGGGCGCCATCCATCAAGGCAAAAAGGTGGGGATGGATTTGGGAGAGGCGATAGGTCTTGAGGGTAAATTGGGGATTTCGATCTCGGGAGACCCCCAAACCCTCTTGAGGAATACCGATGCGGATATCGTTCTCCATGCCACCTCATCCTTTTTGGGTGAGGTCTAACCCCAAATCGCCACGGCCGTTGAAGCAGGCCCTGTTTTCCGACTATTATCAGTACCGGATTTGGTCTGAAGATGGTATCCCAACGAGGAAGAAACTAAAGGAGCTCAGTCTGGATGATTCCCTTTAAATAATGAGAGCAGGAGATTGGATGTTTTTCCCCAAAGAGACCCCGGAATCCCTGTGGTTTTTAGATTGACTTATTTTTATTCATGTCTTATAATCAACCAACTTTTTGAATTCCTTTTAGAGAAAGGGGGTGATGGATTCAGTCGGCACAAGGATCGTAGGGAGGAAAAAGGGTCGGTTGTTTTATATCTCAAGAAAAGGAGGGAGAAAAGATGTTAAAGCAAACTTACAAAATTGGCCTAGCATTGGTCATTTGCATGGGGCTGGTGCTTACATTCTCCTTGGGGCAGGACGTACTTGCCCAGCAGAAAAAGTGTAAAGATCCGGAGGCGCTTACCTATGCAGCCATGTCCCAAGAGAGGGCTCCAGTGGTTGCAAAGCGTGTAGAGCCAATGTTGAATTACATTGCAAAGGTAACCGGAAAGAAGGTTGAATTCTACCAGACTACTTCTTACGCAGCCCAGATCGAGGCAATGTTAGGAGGGTTTGGGGAAATAGCGAATCTCGGTCCTTTTGCCTACGTACTCGCTACCGAGAAGAGCCCGAACTTAGAGGTATTTGCGACATACATCAACAAAGGAATGCCTGAGCACTTTGTACCGGGCGGTCCATCCTATATAGGAATATTGGTGTCGAAGAAAGGGTCAAAATATACCTCCATCGAGAAGGCAAAAGGCGCTGTTGCTGGATTCCCCGATCCAGGGAGCACATCGGGGTGGTTAGTTCCCAATGTTCTCTTCTCAAAAAAAGTGGGGGCATCACTAGAGTCATATTTCTCAAAGCTCGTTTTCACTGGTTCACACGATGCCAATATCCTTGCCGTGTTAGAGGGCCGCATCGATGTCGCATTTACGTGGGATTCAGCCCCATTTCGGCTTTGGAAGCGGGGAGAAATCAAAAAGCCCGCAGATGACCTAAACCTGCTATGGGAATCCCCCCCTATTCCCCTTGATCCGTACTCCTACCCGAAGGATTTATGCCCTGAGATAAAGGAAAATATCAAGAAAGCTTTCCTGACATGGCATCAGCAACCGGAGTCAAAGGATTTCTTTAAGGCCATTGGGGCTATCAAGTTCGTCGAGATGAAGGATAGTGACTACGATGTCGTCCGGGACCTCTACGAGGCTAAGAAGAAGCTGAAGAAATAAGCTTCATCGGGTTAAATCCGGTTTACGGGGAAGGAGAGAAGGAAATTCCTTCTCTCCTTCCCCAATCCTAGACTATCTCTATGAATAACATGGAATAAGATTCTGCAAGGAGGAGAAGCACCAACTTAGATCGGGAATAAGTTTTACTGTCCCGCGGAAATTAGTAAACAAGGAGTTTTTCGTTTTTTTTATGCCCTTTCCCCAAGGGGAAGCTTGAACTTTGGAAAACAAAAAATAAGAGGAAAGCAATGGAAGCACTCGTAGTAGAAAACCTAAAAAAAACATATCCAGGTGGCGAGGAGGCCGTCAAGGGAGTAAGCATCAAAGTCGATAAAAAAGAATTTGTGGGCCTCATTGGCCTAAGCGGTTCAGGAAAGTCAACGGTATTACGTTGCATTAACCGTTTAGTCGAGCCTGACTCTGGAAAGGTTTTTCTTGATGGTGTTGAGATTACAAGCTTGGGAAAGAAAGAGTTGAAGCGTGCCCGCCGAGACATGGGGATGATCTTTCAAGAGTTTAACCTGGTTGAAAGGCTAACAGTAATCCAAAATATCCTCTCGGGAAGATTAGGATATACGAGCTGGTGGAGGAGTGTTTTGCGTAAGTTTCCTGAATCGGATGTCGGGAGAGCTGTGGAAATAAGCGAAGTGGTAGGTATGAGACCATATCTTTATAAACGGGCTGATGAGTTGAGTGGGGGTCAGCGCCAGCGGGTGGGCATTGCTCGTGCCCTCATTCAAGATCCAAAGCTTCTCCTAGTGGATGAACCTACATCCAGCCTGGATCCTGCAATAGGACATGATGTAATGAACGAGTTCCATCAAATATCTAAAGAACTTGGTGTCCCTGTTCTCATTAGTATTCACGATGTTAACTTAGCCTTGGAGTATTCGGACAGGATTGTTGCCATGCGCGATGGATTAGTAGTATCCGAGGGGAGGGCGGATGAATTCGACAAGAGGCGATTGCGGGAAGTCTACCAATATAAGATTTGATAAAGACAAGTCACCCTGATCCAAAAAGGATGTAATGGAAGAGTTAACTGAGCCAGGAAAACCTAAATTTTACCGCTCCCTTTTACTCCTATTTCTTGCGGTTTTGCTTTTGTGGTCCTCTTATGGGATTTTGGTAGCAGGGACAAACTGGGAGAAAGTAGGGACCTTCCAGCAGGTGTGGCGGGCGGTTACCCGGTTCTTTCCTCCAAATTTGCCATACACACTCGAGCTCGGAAAAGCCACCTTTGATACCTTTTTGATCTCCTTACTGGGGACATTTCTGGCCCTTGTACTCTCGATACCTGTTGCCTGGTTTGCTGCCAGCAATATCACCCCTTGTAAGCCCATTACATACCCCATTGGCCGATTCATCATGACAATCTCGCGATCAGTTCATGAAGTTGTTTGGGCCTTGATCTTTGTTGCGGCATTGGGGTTGGGGCCTTTTGCGGGAATCCTGGCACTAGCAGTACGCTCCATTGGATTTGTATCTAAGTTAACCGCAGAGCAAATTGAAGATATAGATTACCGTCCCATTGAAGCCATCCGTGCCACAGGAGCAAGTGGTTTACAGGTGTTTTTGTATGGGATTCTTCCCCAAATCTTGCCTTTATACATCGGAAATGCGATCTTTCAGTGGGATATCAACATACGGAGGGCAACCATCATAGGTATTGTTGGCGGGGGTGGCTTGGGGCTCATTTTCAGCATTAAAATGATGGCTTACCAATACACTAATGCAACTGCCGTCTTGGTTGCTGTTCTCATATTGGTCCTGCTTGGAGAATTCATTTCCACCAAGCTTCGGACGATGATTACTTGAAAGCAAATGAAGGAAGTTCTGAATATGCAAGACTCAAGTAATAGGGGAGGGCCGATAAACTCAAAAGAGGATATGGAAACTTCACCCTGGAGACGTTTCCTCCGCTATCTTATATTGGTATTTTCTTTAGCTCTTATCTTTTGGTCCTTTCATTATCTCAATATCCCTCTGAGTCGCTTCCTGAGAATGTTTGGTCCCTTGGGACATAAGATTGATCAGTTATTTTTATTCCCCGATGTAAGCTATATCCAAAACGTAAGCATGCTCAGATCGATCGTTGAAACCTTCCAGATGGGCATCTTTGGTACCTTTTTGGGTCTAGCACTATGCGTGCCCCTTGCTTGGTTTGCCGCCTTAAACATGACGCCTAACAAGCTGATATTCTATCCATTAGGGCGAGGCACCATAATTGGGGTGCGGTCAATTTATGAGTTGATTTGGGCGATGTTATTCACCATGATCTTGGGCTTCGGTCCCCTCCCTGGAACACTTACGTGCATCCTGGCAACTGTCGGGTTCTGTGGAAAACTGATGGCAGAGGAAATCGAGGCCATCCGCATGGGCCCGATCGAAGCTATAAGGGCAACAGGTGCAGGCGAGATTAAGGTCTTTCTCTACGGTGTTTTTCCTCAAGTTCGAACGTCATGGACCGGGATTGCTATTTACGGCTGGGACTCCACATTCCGGATGGCAACCATAATGGGATATGTAGGTGCGGGTGGTATCGGGATGTATTTGCGGGAGACAATTGAGACGTTAGCGTATGAAAAGACCGGCATGACTCTGCTGATTATCATAGGGTTAGTGGTTATAAGCGAGGTGACCTCAGCTTACGCCCGGCAAAGGGTCGCTTAGGTAAATAGGAAGATCCTTTATCACCGATTTCTAAAAAAAGCGTTTAGCCTTGGAAAAGTGAGGCCCTGTTGATGCCCAGCAGGGCTTCACTTCTAATGCTCCCATCGAGCTATCTCTTAGGTTAGAGGAGACGGTGAAAGTTGATATTTTTGAGTTTTGCCTGCCTATAAATCCTTGAGGGGGAGGTCTTCGCGGGTGGAGGAAAAATTGATGAAAAAGAAAATTTTATTGTTAGGTTGCGGTTTCGTTGGAGCTGAGGTGGCAAGGGATTTAAAGGAAACAGCCGATTGTTCAAAAATACTTATTTCCGATATAAATTTAGAGAAAGCAAAAAAAGTCGCTTCCGGCCTTTCTGACGAAAGGATCTCAGCAAATTCCGCTGATGTTTATGACAAAAGAAATATGGTCTCTGTAATGAAGGAATTCGACATCATCGCGGATTGTACTGATATACGCGATAGTATAGTATGCCTCGAGGCAGCTATTGAAGCCAAGAGACATTATATTAACCTTACTGGGGCGTTGGATATCGAAAAGCTTAAACTTGATGGGGAGGCAAAAGAATCAGGAATAAGTGCGGTATTATCAGTTGGTTGTTCACCCGGCATAACAAACACATTGGCCAAACGTGGAGCAAGTCAATTAGACGAAGTTGAAACGATACAGGTGAGCTTTGAAGGCTCCGGGTCAACCGTTCCATCACCCGGTTTGTTAGAGTCATGTTTACATCAATTTGATTATGATGAGCCGGAACGCTCATTTTACGAGGATGGAGAATATATTAAGGTACCCCCATTTTATGGAGAAAAAATAGTTAAATTTGCCGAACCGGTGGGTGAAAGAAAAACCTATATAATGGCTCACGGGGAAACTCGCACCATTCCTAAATACATAAAGGGGGTTAGGCATGTTGAAACAAGAGGTTTCTGGGAACCAGAAACTATGAATGCCATGAGAGTATTCTACGATTATGGTTTTTTGGGGAGAGAACCTATTCAAATTAAAGGTGTTTCTATAATCCCGAGGGATTTTCTTAAAATGAGGCTATTGAGTTGGCAACAAAAAGAGGAAGACAGATGGGATTGGACTCTTTTTTTGAATGTTGAAGTCATTGGGAAAAAGGGTGACAAAAAACTGAAATACATTTATGATGCCACACATCCTCTAGAATGGAAAGAGAAAGCACAGGGCGTAATGACGGCGGTCCCGATGTCGATTGGAATTCAAATGCTTGCAGATGACACAATTAAGACAAGGGGGGTTTTTACTGCTGAGGGATCAGATATTAATCCTAAAGCCTTTTTTAGTGAATTGGCCAAGAGAGGGATTAAGATTCTCGAGAGAAAAGAACAGGTCCTTTGACGGGTAACCCGCTGACTCACAGGAGGAGATGATGACAAAAGAGGAAATCTTCGATCGACTGTCCTTTTCCATCGTCAAGGCCGATAAGGAAATGGCCAGAGAGACTGCCCAGGAGGTCATTACCCAGAAGATCGACCCCATCGAGGCCATCGAAAAGGGGTTATCGAAGGGAATGGATATCATCGGCGAACGGTTTAGTAAAATGGAGGCTTTCCTACCAGAGCTCATGATGGCCGCTCAGACATTTGATACGGCCATGGAGATTCTAGAGCCGGAGATCGCCGCCCAAAAAAGGGAGGTAAGCACGCGCGGTACGATCGTCATAGGGTCGGTTAAGGGGGATGTCCATAACATCGGCAAGAATATCGTTGCCACGGTATTGAAGACGGGTGGGTTCGAGGTCCACGACCTCGGTGTGGATGTCTCATCGTTCTCATTTGTCGAAGCGGCGCAGAAAAATCGGGCCGACGTCATCGCCCTCTCCTCGCTGATGACTACGACCATGCCGGGTCAGAAAGAGGTAATGGAGGTTTTGAAGGAGATGGGTTTGAGGGAGCAATATTACGTCATCGTAGGCGGAGGCCCGGTGAATCAGCAGTGGGCCGATCAGATCGGGGCCGATGGGTATGGGGAGACGGCAGCAGATGCCGTCTTGCTGGCAAGAGACCTTTTGACCGAAAAGAAGAAATGACGTTAAGCACGGTGCAAGTCTTTGGAGGTAAGGGAGGGGATGTAAAGGAGAAAAGGAGGATAGCAAAAATGGTCGATTTCCTGGAGATATGTGAGCGGGCACTCAAGGGCCCGATCATGACCGAATCGGATTTTGACATGAACGTTTTCGTGCCGAAGCTGGGCCAAG
>CAYFXL010000004.1:0-44725 GCA_964346945.1 uncultured Syntrophobacterales bacterium | reverse complement strand
TGTGGGGAAGTCCCGAACCCGAAAAGATGGGCAGCTTCTGACCTCGAACCAGGGTATTGAGGCCATCGATGGCCGAAATCCCCGTCTGGATGAATTCTTCCGGATAATCCCTAGCATAGGGATTGATGGGGTTACCGTTGATGTCGAGGCTCTTTTCCGCCAAGATTTTTGGCCCGCCGTCGATGGGTCGACCTAGCCCATCGAAAACCCGACCCAAACCCTCCATGGATAGACCTATCTCGATTCCACGGGCGAGAAATCTCACCCTACATTTGGCAACATCCACGCCAGCGGTGCCCCCGAAGAGTTGGACAAGGGCCTTATCCCCCTCCACCTCCAGGACTTTCCCCATTCGTTTATCTCCATCGGGCAACTCCACCTCCACTAACTCCTCGTATTTGACCGCCTCGACCTCTTCGACGAGCAGAAGAGGGCCCGAGATGTCCTTGATCGTCAAGTATTCCTTAAGCATTCAATTCTCCCTCTCCCCGCATGACCTGCTCCGCCTCGTAGTGGATATGTGCTTCGATCTCTTTCAGTTGGTCAAGCTGATCCTCGGGAATATACTTTGACCGGGCAATCTCCTCCCGTACCCTCAAGCCTTGAATCCTCTTGAAGGGGATCTCCTTTTCCAGCATCTTCTCACAGAGATGGTGGAGTTCGAGTATGAGGCTCAATATGAGGTGATTCTTCTCAAGTGAGGTGTAGGTATCGATTTCATGGAACGCATTTTGATGTAAGAAGTCCTCACGGATGGATCTGGCCGTCTCCAAGACTAATCGATCGGAAGTGGAGAGGGCATCGATTCCTACTAACCTCGCGATTTCCGCCAATTCAGCCTCCTGCTGCAGCAGCCTCATCGCCTCCTTGCGTTTATCCGGAAATGCCTCCACCACGTGCGTTTTCATGTGCTCTTCAAGGTTATCGTGATAGAGGGAGTAACTGTTCAACCAACTGATGGCTGGGAAGTGCCTCTGGAAGGCGAGCTTATCTTCCAAACTCCAGAAAACCTTTACCACCCGCAGGGTGGCCTGGACCACAGGATCGGAGAGGTCACCGCCGGGGGGAGATACGGAACCAATGGTCGTCAAAGCTCCCACCCGATCATCATTTCCCATGCAGATCACCTTTCCCGATCGCTCGTAAAATTCGGCAATTCGAGTTCCCAGGTACGCGGGGTACCCCTCCTCACCGGGCATCTCCTCCAAACGACCCGATATCTCCCTCATGGCCTCAGCCCATCTGGAGGTCGAATCGGCCTGAAGGGCTACGCTGTAGCCCATATCCCTGAAGTATTCGGCCAATGTGATGCCCGTATAGACGGATGCCTCCCTCGCGGCCACGGGCATATTTGAGGTATTGGCGATGAGAACTGTCCGTCGCATCAGCGGCTCCCCAGTCTTAGGATCTTTCAATTTGGGAAGCTCGATGAGAACATCCGTCATCTCATTACCCCTCTCACCACATCCCACGTACACGATGATCTCCGCATCGGTCCATTTTGCCAATTGGTGCTGGATTACTGTCTTACCGCTTCCGAAGGGGCCCGGGGCGCAAGCCGTCCCCCCTTTTGCCACGGGGAAGAAAGTATCGATGACCCTCTGTCCTGACATGAGTGGTTCGTCGGGGGGCAGTTTCTTCTTATAAGGGCGCATTTTTCTGACCGGCCATCTCTGAAGCATCGATATATCCCTGGTTCCATCGGGCGTCTCGACCCGACAGATAACCTCCTCTACGGTGAACTCCCCTCCCTGGATTTCCCTAATGGTCCCCTTGATCGATATGGGGACCATAATGCGATGTTCAACTGCGACGGTTTCCTGCACGGAACCGATGATGTCACCCCCTTGGACCCGATCCCCGGCCTTCTTCCTCGGCTCAAAATTCCACTTTTTCTTTCTATCAATTGGTGGCAAGGTAATGCCCCGAGTGATGTAATCGCCCGTCCGTTCATAGATGATGTCAAGGGGCCGTTGGATGCCATCGTAGATCGATTCGATGAGTCCTGGGCCCAGCTCAACGCTCAGAGGGAGGCCTGTAGACTCAACTGGTTCGCCTGGGCCGATTCCCCGGGTATCCTCATAGACCTGGATAAATGCCCTCTCGCCGTGGATCTCAATGATTTCCCCAATGAGTCCTTTCTCGCTTACCCGTACTACATCGAACATCCGGGCATCCTGCATCTTATCGGCGACAACGAGGGGACCCGCCACCTTGACGATTATGCCTTCTTTCATCTACTTCTCCTCACTCTCTGCGAAGATACCAGCGCCGATGGCCCTGACCACGGTGCTTCTGATCCTCTCCAACCCCAGACCAAGGGATCCCTGATTGTTCGGTATCAACACGATGCTGGGAAGGGGTCCCTTCGTGAGATTATCGATCAAGGGGAGGATTTCCCTAGCGATGGGTTCAGTGACAAAGATGACCGCGTAATTCTCCCTGCACAGCCGCTTTAGAACGGGCTTAGCATCCTCTGGATTGGCCACGGGGTAGGTTGAAACCCCAATGGCACGAAAGCAGAGAATGGATTCCTTATCCCCCAGCACAGCGATATTAGAAGAAGGCACGGGATATTTTCTCCTTTATGGTCTCCGGAGGGACATTATTCAACAGCCCCGCGAAAATGGTTCTGATGGTGCGTATCTCACTCTCCTTCTTGTAAAGATAGGCAATGAGAGGCTCGATGCCAAAGGCTATCAAATCGGCCCGTTTTATATAATTGAGAAGGAATGCCTCCCGCATCTTCTCGAATACTAGGAAGGATCCCTGGGCTTGGAGATGGGCTAAACCCTCAGCCACCATTAGGGTATACGGGGTATGGGATAATCGAGCTGGAATGGCATCAAGGTTTTCCCCGAAGAGGGTCGACATAAATTCCGTTGACAGGACCCCGCCCTCCAGCAAGGCCTCCTGAAAGAACCTCCTTTCCCCCTTTTCGCTCCGAATTCGGAAAAGGGAGAGGATGTTGATCAAGTCGATTTCTCCCCTCAAGAGCTCGTGCAGAAACCGGTTTCTCTCCCCCGTCGTGATGTCCATGAAGGTTCGGAACATCGCTCGATCCACGATAATATCGATCCATTTAGGGTCCTTGGTCTCCGGGAAGGTATCCGTAACTTCTTCCAAGGCTCGACGGAGTAGAGGGATGAGACCCGCAACCCCTTCCTCCTTCCGAACCGCATCCTTCAGCCGTTCAACGGGGATTGTGCCCAGGGGGATATAAGCCGAATCAAGGGCTTCAGCGCCGTATTTCTCCTTAAGGGCGACCTTCAGATTGTGGAAATCATATCTATGCCGAAAAATATCGGTCAAGGCCTGGTCCCGCGAAAGCTCGGCCACCAGTTTCATGACCTCTCTCAACGCATCTTCCAGAATGACCTCATACTCCCATGGGGAACCCGATTTGGACAGGAACTCAGCGTATTGCGTATCACCCAAAAGCCTCAAAAGCCCATCAATGCTTTCCGCCTCTGCCATCCTATTGACCCTCTCCTCCGTGAGTAGCCTCGTCTCCAAGGCGCGGATTCGTCCCACAGCGTAAGCATACCCGACATCATCTCCGTATCTCCACTCAGCTTCCATGGAACGTCATTCTCCCCCCTTCTCATCGGTAAAGAGGATTCGAGCCACTTTCGCTTCCAGCTCATCACGTTTTGAATAGATTATCGATTCGACGCTGCAGTTGAGCTCTTTGCGACCCCTTCGTAGTATAACCCCTCCCCTGATTTGCCGCACTTCTGGCGAAAGCCTCAGATCCCCCTTCCTTCTGGCCTCAAGGAGTGTTTCGTTTATTTCCCGGATAAGGTCATCGCCTATCCTCTTGCGATCGCTCCGGTTCAATATCAGTTCCTCATCGCCTTGTGGATCCGCATTGAGGATGAGCTTTTTTAATAGCGCCGAGTACCTCTCCTCATCTCCCTCCAGAAGCTTGGAGATGGCCCCTTCAAAGGCCGTCTCTATCATCTCCTGTTTGAGGGCAAGAACATCTTTTCTGATCTCCAGCTCAGCCATGGAGACAAGCTTTACCCTTTGATCTTCCGCCAGTTTTGCGGCCCTTTTCCTGGTGGTCTCCAGTAAATCCCGAACCGTTTCCTCGCACTGGGATTCAATGGATTGAATCTTGGCCCTGCTTTCCCCTTCAATACGGGAGGTCTGCTCCCGGGCATCCTTTAATATCTTGTCGACAATGGCATCGAGAGACATGCCATACTCCGCTTGAGAGAGGATAAATGTGTTTGCGTATCCATTGGGTGTGATCAATCCATGTGAAAAGCTATACCTTGATGCTCCAGAGGAGCAGGATAGTTGTGATCAGGCCAAATATGGCGTAGGTTTCCACCATGGCCCCGTAGATGACCCCCTTCATAAGAGTCTCGGGTCTCCTGGCTGCCATCGCCACTCCTGCAGCACAGACCCTCCCCTGATGGGCGCCTGAAATCCATCCCGCAAATCCCACGGGCAGCGCGGCGAAAAAGATTTGCCAGCTTTGTGTCAAGGTCAGGCTCACAGGGGTTCCCCCGAGCAATCCCAACTTAAACATGATGAGAAATCCACCCAGTAAACCATATATCCCCTGGGTTCCCGGTAATACTACCAGGATCAGAAGTGAGGTAAATTTATCGGGATCTTCCGTTAAGACCCCATCTGCGGCTTGCCCAGCGATGCTGATACCGATGCTCGAACCAAAGCCTGCAAGGAAGATGGCGATGGCAGCCCCTGCGAATGGAATGGCATAGCCGATGAAGTCCATACGTTCCTCCTTTCGATGGATTTAATGGGTTCGTCCCTGTAGTCCATCAGTGACGATGGTATAGTGGGGATTCTTGCGAAATGGCCGGAACGGTCTCCCCCCTCCCTGGAAAAATTTGGGGAGGAATTCCACGTACTGGAGCCGGAGGGTATGGACGAATGCCCCCAGCCCGTTTATGACGATATTGAAGAGATGGCCGATGGTGAAAATGAGAATGAACATAGCCCAACCCACATAGGGCCAGCCTGCTACTATATTCCCCAAAAAGTTGATGACCATGGCGATGACCCCCGTGGCAAGTCCGAGGGCGAATAACCTCAAATAGGAGAGGACATCCCCTAGATAGGAGGTGATCCGGTAAAGTTCAAAGATACCCCATGCGATCCTGAGGATACGATTAGGGGTGGTGCGGTCAGTAAAGAGGACGATGGTGAGGCTGGAAAGAATGGCCATGGACAGTCCAAGGGTTTTGAGGAATGGCGGAAGGGTTCCCCCGTACCCGAGGAACGCCAAAACGATGGAGTTGATCAAAATGAGCCAGGCCAGGGGACTGCAGAGTGCTTCAACCCAATCTCCATCCCGAATATTTCGAACCATCCTGATAACCAAACCGAAGCAAACCTGAATGAAGCCGAGGACAAGGGCGATAACGAGGAAGATCATAACCTGCTCCATGGGATTGAATAACATCAAGCCTGCTCTCCCCTTCCTGAGAAAGTCAAGGGAAGGGGGAAGGTAGTTCACCAAATCACCAAACCACCCCCCGGTGATGGCTCCCATAAGCATAGCGGAGATTCCACCGAGAAATAACACCCATATCAGCTTGATTTTCCCCACCGTCGCCCTGTATTTCTGAATGAAAAAGAGAAAGGTTAACGCAAGGATGATTCCGTAAGCCGCATCGGTGAGGCAGAGGCCGAAGAAGATGAAGAAGAAAGGGGCCAAAAAGGGAGAGGGATCGAACTCCCTCGAATTGGGCATGCCATAGAGCTCCGTGATGACCTCGAAGGGGCGAATGGGCTTGGGGTTTTCCAAGCAGATGGGGGGGGTCTCCCCGTTCATCTGCTCCACCTCGACGACGGCAAATTCATCAAATTCCGCATTGAGCTGGTCCCTGAAAGTCGGCCATTTCCCTGCGGGAATCCATCCCTCAATGATGGAGGTCTCGGACGTTTGCCCAAAGTTGGATTCGACCTTTTTGCGCTCGGCCTGGTCAGATAGGTAGTCATAGAGGATCTGTAAATCATGTCGGTGGTGAACCAACGCACGGATTCTCTCGTCAATGGTATAGATCATCCCCCGAAGTTCACGAATCCGGGAAAGACACCCTTGGTAGAGTTCCCCAGGAGTTCCCTTGAGATCTTGAAATGTGATCTCCTCGAAGCCGAGGTTTGTGAGGAGATCCGAGAGTTGCTCTCGGAATGCATTATGGAAGATGACCACCAGATACGTTCCCTCCTTCCCTTGGTGCACTGTTATCACCTCAAAGGTCTCAGTGAGGCTCAGAGCCTTCTCGATCAACTCGGGGAGTATTTTCGGTGGAAGTAGGCCGAGGAGGCTTGTCGTATATTCCGTGGGAACGAGGTTTTCAAGGGGTACGTCAAGATTGATCCATGGGCGAAGTTGACCCATGAGGGCTTGGACCCTACCTATCTCGGAAAATAGCCCGCTCCTTTTCCTTTCCAGGTCTCGACATTCCTGGACTACGATCGCTTCTTCGAAATGACCGACGATTTCTCCATATTGCTGGGGGGAAAGGATAATCTTGGGGGAGGAAATCCGCGAGATTAACCCCGAATCCTTCTCGAATCGGGAAAGGTACCCAATGGTGGATTGAATATCCGAGATCCGGGCCTCCAAACCTTCGTCGGCGATCTCACCATTTCCCAAGAGGGTGGGGTCCTCCTTCGCCTCTGGGCCCGATGTAAAGTCGGAGATGTGAATGACCTCTAACTCCTGAAGTCTTCGCAGAAGATCGTCCTTAATACATCGGTGGGCAAGGATGTTGACCTTTACCATGGGAGATATGGCCATGGTGCTTACAGTTCCTCCATGATCCATTTCACCGCTTCATCCATGTTTTCCCGGGCCGTATCTCGGATACGGGCCAACTTCTTCCTGCCCCTTGCCCTCAATCCCTCAATTGCCCCCTGAGCCTCTCCCGTTGCCCTCTTCATGGCCTCTTCTTCCATTCGAATCGAGGCCTTGCGTTGTTCCTCGATCTCATCCGTGGCCTTCCTCTTGGCTTCCTCAAGGGCCAGTGCGGCCTCTGTTTCCGCCCTCTCTATCATCCTCCGGGCCTTATCCTCGGCCTTCTTAATCTTCTGGATGAGTTTCAGCGCTGCCATTCCTCGCCCCTCAGCTCAGAACCTCTTCCGTCACCTCAGTCTCCTCTTTCGCCTCCTTTTCCTTAAGGGGGGTCACCTTTTTCGGGATTGCCTCGGCCCCTTTTTCCATCTTGCAGGTTCCATCAAAAAGCCCCCCTTCTTGGATTACCAAGGTCGGCGTGGTGATATTTCCGTAGAGCTTTCCTGCGGAATGGATCTCTATTTTACCAGTGGCGGAGACGTTTCCACTTACCTTCCCATCGATGAGAAGGCTGCTGACGCTGATCTCCGCATTGACGGTCGCCGTCTCACCGATGATGAGCACACCTCCGGAGAAAATTTCCCCATCGAACTTACCGTCAAGCCTTGCCATTCCCTCGAAGCCCATCTTCCCCTCAAATGAGGTATTCTCGCCCAGAATGGCCTCCACTTCGCCCGATTTGATATCACCCCGTAACTTCATGCAAAACCCCCTTTCCCCGATTTCCACCCTCGTCTTCCACTCATACGACGGGTTTTTAATCGGCAGTAAATCCTTTCCCCCGCAAAGATCATTTTCGCACGCTTCGCTTCCCACCCTGCCAGGTGCCCAGTTTAAAGCCTTTCTCCCCAATCAAGGCATCTGTTACTTCAGGGCAAATAAACCATATTTGAGAGGAAATTACAATAATGAACGCCTTGCTGCTTACTGAGTTTCTGGGGGACTCCGTTGTCCCTGAGCGCAATGTGCCAGAGAAATGGGGTACCCATCGGGAAAGAACGAAAGGGAATTCGGCCAACAGACCCCGAGGACTGAGGCGAAGGAACAAGAGGATCGCTGCCGAAATATCAAATTTTTAGTGAATTAATGAGCAATAGAACGGTTTCCAGAAAGTTGAGAAAACTTCGGTGGACGTATTCCGTGCCTCTTGAAGGGAGATTCACCCTAAACTGGGGGGATTTCCCCGAAGAACAAGATTTCACTTCAGGATCTTTTCACTTGGTGTTAATCTTGTGACCGGGAAGGTGGTTGCCAGAGGCGGATCATCGAACTATGTGATCATTGGCCGGTCTATCACGTTTCTACGGGGGGGTGGCCCATGATTATCTCAACTATTCGTTCCAGGTCTTCCTCGGAATAGAACTCAATCTCGATTTTCCCCTTGCTTCCCCTTTTGGGTATCCGAACTTTGGTGCCCAGAAGTTTTCTCAACGTCTCCTCTAAAAACCCCAGGTGGAGTTCCTCCTCGCGAGCGGGCTTCACATCGACATCCCTTTTTGGTCTTTGAACATTGAGCCGTTTTACCAGTCTCTCGGTCTCCCGCACTGAAAGGCCCCTTTTGATAATGTTGGCACAAGCCATCTTTTGCTCTTCCGCGCTATTCAATCCGAGCAAGGTTCTTGCATGTCCACTGGAAATGGATTCATCCGCGAGGTAAGCCTTAACCTCCTGAGGCAACTTGAGGAGCCTTACGGCATTGGCTACTGTTGCCCTGTCCCTACCAATCCTCTTAGCCAGCTCTTCCTGGGTGTAGTGGAATTCCTCCATCAACTTCTTGTAAGCCTCCGCTTCATCCAAGGGGTTGAGGTCTTCCCTCTGGAGGTTTTCGATCAAAGCCAACTCCATTGCCTCGGCGGTGGTGGCATCTCTCACGATGACGGGGACTTCCTTCATCCCTGCCCTTTGTGCTGCCCGCCACCTCCTTTCTCCAACGATGAGCTCGTAACCTTTGTCCCCTTTCCTGACGATCAAGGGTTCAATTATTCCCTTCTCCTTAATGGAATTGGCTAATTCGGTCAATTTCCCGTCATCGAATCCCTTTCTGGGTTGATATCTGCTGGGGATGATCTCTTCGATTCCACAGGAGAGGAAATTCTTCTTGTCCTCCTTTTCGATATCGGGGATTAAGGCCCCCAAGCCTTTTCCCAAAGCTGGCCGCTTAGCCATCATAAGACCTTTCCGTTGAATAAAATCTCCTTGGCGAGACGTAAATAGCTCTCAGCACCCTTCGAATTGATATCATAGAGGAGAATCGGTTTCCCATGGGAGGGGGCTTCACTTAGCCGCACATTTCTCGGGATGATGGTCTTGAATACCTTATCCTTGAAGTGGCTTCGGACCTCCTCAACCACTTGGTGGGAGAGGTTATTCCGAGCATCGAACATCGTCAATAATATCCCCTCAATCTCCAACCCCGGGTTTAGGTAACGCTTTATCAGATGAATGGTCTTGAGAAGCTGGGATAAACCTTCCATGGCATAGTATTCACATTGGAGGGGTATAATTACTGAGTCAGCGGCGGTGAGGGAATTGATGGTCAAAAGCCCGAGGGAAGGTGGACAATCGATGAAAATGTATTCATATACCTCCTTTACCGCCTGGAGGATCGTATCCAGCTTTCTCTCCCTGGCAAGTTCATTGATCAACTCGACCTCAGCCCCGATGAGGTCCGAGTTTGAAGTGGCGATCTCAAGATAGGGTATTTCCGTCTTCCTGATAATCTCATCCAAACCGTATCCTCGGATGAGGATGTGGTAGATATTCTCCTTTATCTCGTCCTTATGACACCCGACCCCGCTCGTGGAATTGGCTTGAGGATCGATATCGACCAAGAGCGTCCTTTTCTCTGCAGCGGCGATAGATGCCGATAGGTTAACTGCCGTGGTCGTCTTACCTACTCCACCCTTCTGGTTGGCAATAGATATAATCCTTGTCATCTCTTAATTGTCTGCCGCTTTTCCAACGTATACCTAGATTGATCCGTGAATTTCATCATAACTGTTCTAAATTATTCGAAGTTTCAATCAACCGGTTTAGCTGAAATATAGCATAAAGCGGTTCCTTTTAAAAGGAAAAAATGCCCAACGACACCATCATGCTTTGGAGCGGGAAACCCTTTCTCAGGGCTTTATTTGGCGGGACTCCTTTCGGACGAAGAAAAGAAGCGTCCGCCTGGCATCGGTGAAGGGGAGGGTGAATAGAATTACCCTTCGAAGCCTCATATTCAATCGCGCTATGCTATTATTCTCTACCGCCTCTCTCGCCCCCATCCTTCCTTTCATGGCAATAATGACACCGGCATCTTTGATGAACGGGCGACCCAGTCGAAGGAGGGTTTCCAGGTTACCAAAGGCCCTCGAGAGGGCATAATCGAAGGATTTTTTGAATTTATCTGCAACTCCTGGATCTGGGAGGTGAGCGTGAACAGTATCTACACCCTTCAGGCTCAATTGCCGAATGAGGTGTCTTTGAAACGCGAGTTTTTTCTCAGACGAATCGATTGAGGTTACCTTCAAGCTTGGATCAGAGATTTTGAGGACAATACAGGGAAAGCCAGCTCCCGAACCTATATCCAGCAAGGAAGATCCCTGGGAGAGATATGGAGAGACGGCCAGGGAATCAAGAAAGTGTTTGACGACGATTTCAAAGTGGCTCCTGACGGAGGTGAGATTCATCTTTCGATTCCACTTCACCAATTCCTCGAGGAAGAATTCAAGGGCATTCACCTTATCCTCGGACAGGTCCACTCCCAGTTCCCCAGCTCCCCTCCATAGAACATCATCGAGGTCTCGCCTCATACCTCTTCTCCAGAAAAGATCCCTTTAGGTGTATATCACAAAAGGAAAAGCGAGTCCACGCAATGGCGTTCCATCTGACCCAGGGATGCCGTCGGAGGTGGTAAGGGTAAATCTCGGTACGGTGCCCCGCTTCTCCGGCAAATTACGCTCAAGAACAATGGGATTCCTCAGAAACTCAGGAAGCTTCAGTTGTCATGGGGTTGACTTTGTGTGGTCCTTATATATTAAAATAGGCGGAGTTCTACTCTCATCTCGAGAGGTGTTATATGCTTGCTTCAAAAAGAATCGTAGGCACTGTGATTATACTATCCTTACTCCTCGGCGGCTGCCTGTGGAAGAAGAAGGGACGGGAGGAAAATGGGACCGCCGCAGCTCATCTCTACGAGAAGGGATTGGCATTGTACAAAAAGAGAATTTATGATAGGGCGCTGGAGGTCTTCAATGACTTGAAGGCGAGCTTTCCCGGCGAGGACCCCTATTATACCTGGGCAGAATTGAAGATTGCCGATTGCTATTTCTTTAAGAAGGAATATACGGAGGCCATTGGCCATTACGAGGAATTTAAGAAGTTTCACCCCTTCCATGGGGAGATTCCATATGTTGTCTTCCAGATCGGGTTATCCTATTTCAAACAGATGAAATCCCTCGATCGGGATCAAGAGATCACCAGAAATGCATTGTCAAATTTCGAATTCCTCATAGCCAATTATCCTCCTTCCGTTTTAACCGAGAAGGCACGGGAAAAGGTGAAAATATGTAAAGAGAGACTGGCTGGGAAGGAATTATACGTAGCGAGATTTTATTACAACAAGAAGAAGTATCAGGGGGCCAAGGCGAGGCTCGAGGCCGTGCTGAAGCTTTATCCGGAAATGGATGCGCTCGACGAGGCCCTCTTTTATCTGGGAAAATCTCATCTGGGACTGGGGGAGATTGATTTGGCGAGGAAGGTTTTTAATGACTTGGTAGGAAATTATCCCGATAGCGAGTTTTCGGAGGAGGCAAAGGAGGAGTTGATGGAACTTCCAGAGGAGGAATTTACTTCAACGGGGGCTGAATCAGCCAAGTGACCGGGGAGAGAGTTGCCTCGTCTCCTCGTTTTGATGCTGCTAATGTGATCCATTGACGATCTGACTATCATTCTGATATTGTCGGCTTTACCATGGGTTTTTTGGGTACTTTTATAATCTTATATGTCTTCTGGATAGTCCTCTCAGGGCGTTTTGATTATTTGCACCTGTCCTTGGGAATTATTGCCTGTGCAATAGTGGCCCACGCTTCCCATGACCTGCTTTTTACGGGCAAAAAAACCCAAAAGGTGCATACACAAATCATCCGGTTTGTTCAATACCTGCCGTGGCATATCTACCAGATCCTTATAGCCGGTATCTACGTGACCTATTTGGCACTTCACCCAAGGATGTCAATGCTTATAGATCCCCATATCATGAGATTCAAAACAAAACTGAGGAAGGATCTTTCCCTGATGACTTTTGGCAACTCAATCACCCTGACTCCTGGTACCATCACGGTACTTATTAAAGAGGGGAACTTTTACGTGCATGCAATAGATAAGAAGACCGGCGAGGATCTTTTGACCGGTGAAATGGAGGATAAGGTGGCCCACGTATTCATGGAAGATCATGGGGAGGGTTAGCGTGGAAGGGTTCTTTCTCATAAGCAGCCTGATACTGGGCGTTTTCGTTTTGCTCTCCCTTTATAGGGTGGTATGGGGGCTAGGTATCTTCAACAGGTTGATCGGCGCCAGTGTCATTGGTACCAAAACCCTGATCATTTTAGCCTTCATAGGCGTTATTTACAGAAGAATCGAGATGTTTGTCGATATCTCCTTGGTGTATGCCTTGCTCAATTTTATCGTTACCCTTGCTGCGGCAAAATACTTTCAAAGAAAGGGTGTTCTCTAATGTACATCTTATCAGTACTCTTTACCTTAGCCGGAATCTTCTTCTTTTTTTCGGGGACCATCGGGCTTCTGCGTTTCCCTGATTTTTATACGAGAATGCATGCCACTGGAAAATGTGATACCCTCGGGGCGCTTTTCTGCCTTACGGGTATAGCCCTTTACACCGGATTTTCACTGACCAGCATGAAGATTCTCTTAATTGCCGTTCTCGTCTTCTTCACCAGTCCCACAGCCACCCATGCGCTGTTGAGAGGGGCATTTGATTCTCAGGTTAAGCCGTGGACCAAGGATGGAAAATCTGTGGTAGATGTCCAGGTGAGGAGGAAATAGCGTGATCTGGCAACTTGACCTGATACTGCTTGCGTTGGTGGTCATCTGTGCTCTAGCCTCTATCACGGTAAAGGATCTCTTAAGCTCGGCCATCATCTTTGGTGTGTACAGTTTCTTGATGTGCTTGCTCTGGGCAGAGATGGGTTCTGTGGATGTCGCCTTTACCGAGGCATCGGTAGGGGCTGGAGTTAGTACCGTTTTCTTCATCGCAGCGGTATTGCACACTACGAGGAGGACAAAGGATTGAAGCTTTTGGCACTCCTTACAGTGTGTGCGACGGGAGTACTCCTCATTTATGGCACGGTCGATATGCCTGATTGGGGTGATCCCCATGCTCCCGCCAGCATTCACGTCTCACCCAGGTATATTGAAAAGGCCATGGAAGAAACGGCGGTGCCCAATATGGTCACTTCAGTTCTTGCCGACTATAGAAGCTACGATACCTTGGGGGAGACTGCGGTAATATTCACCGCAGCAATGGCATGCATCCTACTCATAAGAAGGCGACGAAAGTGATATCGTACCTTGAAGATGTGATCGTACAGACCGTGAGCAGGATTCTTATACCATTTATCCAGGTCTACGGCCTCTATGTGATTACCCACGGACACTATAGCCCGGGAGGTGGTTTCCAAGGAGGAGTAATCTTGGGCGCTAGTTTCATCCTCTTATGCGTGGCCTATGATATAAACGAGGCAAAGAGGTGGATGACCGAGAAGGTGCATACCGTGTTCTGTAGCTTGGGTCTGATCATATATTCAGGAATCGGAGTAATATGCTTGGTATTGGGTGGAAGTTACCTCAATTACAGCAAGCTGCACCGTATTCTACCGGTAAATCCCGTAGATGCTCGCTCAATGGGTATATTGGGCATAGAGATCGGTGTGGGGATTACGGTAATGGCGGTCATGATTTCCATATTCCTTGATCTCGCCTCAAGAGGCGAGCACGAGAAGGGCTTGGAATAAGGTGGAATTCATTCTGACCAAATACCACTACTGGATTTACATCGTACTTATGATGATAGGTTTCTATGCAATGATAGGCAAGAGAAACCTTGTGAAGAAGATTGTCGGGATGAACATCTTTCAAACCGCCATAATACTCTATTTCATCTCCACCGGGGCCAAGCGAGGGGCAACCATACCGATTTTGGAGCATGGACAGGAAGGGGCAATGCACGCCATCCATGCCGTCCACTACGTGAATCCATTGCCCCACGTACTCATGCTCACCGCCATAGTGGTTATGGTGAGCACCTTTGGAGTAGCCTTGGCCCTTATAATAATGCTCTATAGGAGATATAAAACCTTGGAAGAGGATGAAATTCTAGAGCTTCGCAAGTGACAACTTCACCATTCCCCATCCTGATCATAGTCGTTCCCTTGCTATCCGCCTTTTTGGTTCCTGTTATTGGGTGGTGGAGAAGGGGCCTCTGCTATCCTCTGGTTATCGGGGCACTCTCTCTCTGCGTGCTTTCATCCATTTTCATTTTACGAATGGTTATGGAGCAGGGGACCATTCACTACTATCTGGGAAATTGGGCCCCACCGTGGGGCATTGAATATGTCATAGACCACCTCAATGCCTTTGTAGCCACTATCGTATCGGTCATCAGCCTTATCATAGCTATAGGATCAAAGAGAAACGTTGAACAGGAATTGCCTAAGAAGATTGTCTACTTCTATTGCCTTTTTCTCCTGCACGTGACGGGCCTCTTAGGAATAGTGATCACCGGTGATATGTTCAATCTCTACGTATTTTTGGAGATTGCATCTCTAGCCGGCTATGCCCTTATCGCTATAGGAGAAGATGGGGCACCCTTCGCCAGTTTTAACTATATGATCTATGGGACCATCGGCGCCTGCTTCTATTTACTGAGTGTAGGCTACCTCTACATCGTTACTGGTTCGCTTAATATGGGGGACCTATCCCAGATATTACCCGATCTCTATCATTCAAAGGTAGTATTGATGGCCTTTGCCTTCTTTATCGTGGGGGTGGGCTTAAAGATGGCGCTCTTCCCCCTGCATGTATGGCTCCCAGATGCCTATACCTATGCCCCTTCAGCGGTAACCGCTCTAATTGCTCCCCTGATGACCAAAGTAGGGGCATACGTGCTGATAAGAATTATCTTTACGGTATTTAAGCCTTATTTCTCCCTGGAATTAATTCCAGCAACCGCCATTCTTAGCTGGGTGGCTATCGCAGCCATTCTTTTCGGCTGTATACTGGCACTGGGCCAAACCGATCTCAAGAGAATGCTAGCCTATGTTCTCATTGCCGAGGTAGGTTATATCACATTGGGTGTGGGGCTGGCCAACAGAGCTGGTCTTACAGGAGCCATCCTTCATATCCTCAATGACGCCCTGATGATGGCAGGTCTCTTTCTGGTGGTAGGAGCAATAGTGTATAAGGGAGGACTTCGGAATATCCATCAATTGAGATGGCTTCACAGGAAAATGCCCATTACCATGGCTGCCTTTACGGTAACGGCCCTTTCCGTCATAGGAATACCGCCCACCTGTGGATTCTTCAGCAAATGGTACCTCGTCCTAGGGGCAATCAATGCGAAGCAGTGGCTTTTTGCAGCCATTCTGCTGATAAGCAGCCTGCTCAACGCCATACTTTTCTTCAGGGTCATAGAGAATGTATACTTTGAGCCCGCTCGGTATGCCCATAACGGAGGGATCCATGAGGAGACTTCTCGAGATGAGGCCCCTCTCAGCATACTTATTCCCATACTCGTGGTGGCCGCAGGGATACTATCACTGGGGATCTTGAGTGGCGAGATTGTTTCTAACATCATTCGGTTCGCTGTTCCAGGAGGCCTTTAAGAGATTGGGGATTGATGTGTGGAAGTAGTGCCCTCCATACGGCCACTCCTAGCTATTGCAGTTTCCGCCCTTGCGGCTTTTCTCATTCTGCTCACCGGGGAAAGGCGGAGAAACATGAGAGAGCTATGGACCATCTTGGCTTCCCTGACCAAATTCTCCATCGTCGCCTCCATGATCCCAACCTTATTAGCGGGAAAGGTCATTGAATGTGCCATTATCAGTCTCTCGCCTGGAATTGCGTTGCAATTAAGGGTAGACGCCCTTGGTATCTTCTTTGCGACCCTGGCATCTGTGCTGTGGATTGCAACTTCCATCTATTCCATAGGTTATATGAGGGGCCTCAAAGCCCATGCCCAGACCAGATATTTCTTCTGTTTCGCCTTTGCCCTCAATGGGGCCCTGGGTGTTGCCTTTGCCGGGAACTTACTCACCCTGTTCATCTTCTACGAGATATTGACGATTGCCACCTTCCCCCTTGTAGCCCATGAGGAGACGCCAGAGGCCATAAGGGGGGGAAGGAAATATTTGGCCTACCTCCTAACCGGTGCTGCCCTCGTGTTTTTCTCTATGGGACTCACCTATCACCTGACGGGAACGCTCGATTTCGTGGGTGGGGGCTTTCTCCGAGGACACGGTTCAGCCAATTTATTACGCCTCCTTCTCGTCACCTTCATCCTGGGATTTGGGACTAAGGCAGCACTTATGCCCATCCACGAATGGCTTCCTACCGCCATGGTCGCCCCCACCCCAGTCAGTGCCCTACTCCACGCGGTGGCCGTGGTCAAGGCAGGGGTATTCTGTGTGTTGCGCGTTGTCCTCTACGTATTCGGGCCACAACTACTCTCCGACCTTAACCTTTGGCTCATACTGGCCTATTTTGCAGCTTTCAGCGTAATCGTGTCGGGCATGCTCGCCATCGCCCAGGACAACCTGAAGAGACGGTTGGCCTTCTCTACCATAAATAACCTGGCAATTATCATCATGGGGGCAGCCTTGCTCTCTCCAAGCGCTATAACTGGCGGGATATTCCATATCGCAGGCCATGGCTTTATGAAGATTACCCTCTTTTTCGTTGCCGGGGCCATATCCGTGAAGACCCAAAAGGAAAATGTGAGCGAGCTAGACGGCATAGGAAGAATGATGCCTCTAACCATGGGATCATTCGCCATAGGGGCGATGGGCATTGCCGGGACCCCCCCGTTAGTGGGATTCATCAGTAAATGGTATCTCTGTCTCGGTTCCCTTGAGGCCAAAGAGATCGTGTTTCTGTTTGTGTTGCTCACTAGTGCCCTGTTGGACATAGCGTACTTCTTTCCCATCATATACAGGTCCTTCTTCAATAGACCTAAAGAGCAAGGAAATTCAGGCTTTAATGAGGCGTCGATGCTCATGGTAATTCCTTTGACCGTATGTGCGATCATATCGATAATACTGGGAATTGCCCCTGATGCCTTTTTCCATTTCTTTCAGGTAGCTAACCTTGCGGCGAAAAGCATTTTGGGGATTGGCTAAGATGGTGAGGTATCTTAAGAGGCTATTTGTGATACTGGTTATTGTCTTTATCCCTGCGGGGTTCTTTATCGAGCACGAACATGCCGTCTTCTTGTGGCATAGAATCCCATCAGCGGATGCAATTTTTGGAGTTCTCGGGGCTCTTTTGCTGTTGGTGGCAACCAAGATAGTGAGTTCTTTCGCCTCTCGGAGGGAGGATTTCTATGATTAAGCCCGTACCTCCTGCCTTTATATTCATCCTGGGGGCAATGCTCATCCCCTTTCTGAGGTTGAGGGGAAACCTGAGGCAACCCTACCTTATTCTGGTTTCCGTAACGGCTTTTATCGACCTGTTGTATTTGGAACCAGGTACCAGTTGGGTGTATCGCTTCCTGGGATATGATCTGGTCTTTGCTAAGGTAGATAGGCTGAGCTTGGCAATTGGATATATTTTCGTCATCATAGGATTTTTGGCCATAATCTATTCCCTGCATGTAAAGGAAGACGGTCAGCATGTAGCTGCCTTCCTCTATATGGGAGGTTCCTTGGGGGTGGTGTTTGCTGGGGATTACTTCAGCCTGTTTGCGTTTTGGGAAATCATGGCCGTCACCTCTGTATTTCTCATATGGTATCGGCGGGAAAAAGAATCTTTGGATGCCGGGTTCAGATACGTTCTTATGCACATATTTGGTGGGTGTTCCCTGTTAACTGGCATTATTATCCATATCGTTTCCCAGGGATTCACCGCGGTGGGTCCCTTGGAGAGTGATTTGGGCTCTCTTTTTATCCTCATCGGATTCGGGTTAAATGCCGCCTTCATTCCCCTCCACACCTGGTTACCGGATGCCTATCCGCAAGGAACCGTAACTGGAAGCGTATTTCTCTCAGTTTATACGACCAAAACAGGAGTTTATGTACTGGCTAGATGTTTTTCGGGCGCTGATGTCGTGGCCTATATGGGTGGAATTATGGCGGTCTACGGTGTTCTATACGCGCTACTCCAAAATGATACGAGGAAACTCCTTTCGTATCACATCATAAGCCAGGTGGGATACATGGTGGCAGGGATAGGAGTGGGAACTGCTCTAGGGGTAAATGGCGGAATAGCCCATCTCGTTAACAATATCCTGTACAAGTCGCTCTTATTCATGTGTGTGGGTTCGGTAATCTATATGACCGGAAAGAGGAAACTCACTGAACTGGGAGGGTTAGCTAAGCTGATGCCTGTCACCAGTATCGCCTGCGTTATAGCCTCCCTTTCTATATCCGGAGGACCGGGATTCAATGGATTTGTGAGTAAAGGGATGGTCATTTCTACTGCGGCGGAGGTAGGTAAGCCCATCTTGGAACTCATGTTGATCCTGGCTTCGGTGGGAACATTTCTCTCCTTTACGAAGCTCTGCTACTTTACCTTCTTTGTGCACAATGAAGGGATAAGGGCCAAAGAAGCACCGTTCAACATGCAGGTGGCAATGATTATAACCGCCTTTCTGTGTGTTTTCATTGGAGTGTATCCCAGGGTACTGTTCTCCGTGCTACCCTACCACCCGGTTCACTATCATCCCTATACCCCATCCCACGTGGTGGGGGTCCTCCAGCTTTTCCTCCTGGCTGGTTGGCTATTTATGGCGGCCAAAGCTGCCTTTTCACCTCACGCGGGAATAGTCCTCGATTTTGACTATTTCTACCGCATGACATGCCGGGGTATTGTGTGGCTGTGCATGGTACCGTTGAATGGCTTTCGGGTAAAGGCACAGGCCTTTTTCTCCAGAGAGGTAACCTCCATTGCCGGTTTGAGCAGAAACCCCATTTCAATACCCGCAATAACCAAACAGTACATTCACCTGATGACTGCCCAGATCCTCAAATGCAACGCAGAAATCTCCCAAAACAGAAGGAGGGAACTTGAGCACATCCGATCGAGGCTTCGCGAGATAAAGGGAATGGCGTACAATGAAAACACCTATCGAGGACCTATCGGTTTAGGAATCCTGTTGGCCTTGATCTTCTTATTTTTCTATGGCTTGATTTATTTTCTGGCATCCTAAGGGGATTTCAGTATTGCTTCAATGCTTCCGAAATTACCCTTACCCACGGGTTTGCATTCAGGGACAGCGGTTTTTCTCGAGAACCTCAAAAAATAAGGAGACCCAAAAAGGTCACGAAGCTTCAAATGTGGCCAGATTGACAAATATAAGTAATTTCAATAAAATAAATAATTTGTTAAAATTGAGGTAACCTCTATCTCTCATTCATTGTAGGAAGCGATGTTCGATGACCTGTCGGAGAAGTTACAGGGGGTTTTCAAGAGGCTTAAGGGCCACGGCAAGCTGAATGAAGGAGATATAAGGGCGGCCCTGAGGGAGGTGAAGCTCGCCCTACTGGAGGGCGATGTTCATTTCAAGGTGGTCAAGGAGTTCATCGACTCCATCTATTCACGGGCCATTGGTCAGGAGGTCATGGCGAGTTTAACGCCTGCCCAGCAGGTGATCAAGATCGTTCACCAAGAGCTGGCATCCTTGATGGGGGATGGGGAGCCACAAATCCATCTATCGGGGCATCCCCCCATCCCCGTTATGCTGGTTGGTCTCCATGGCTGTGGAAAGACGACGACGGCCGCCAAGTTGGCGGTATACTTCAAGGAGAGAAATCGATTTCCCTACCTTGTGCCAGCCGACGTTTATAGGCCAGCGGCTATTGAGCAGCTTCAGCTTTTGGCGAAGGAATCGGGGATAGAGTTTTATGAATCCAGTCCAGAGGAAAGCCCGTTGGAGATCTGCCAACGGGCGAGGCAGAAGGCTACGGCAGCGGGTTATGACCTCATGTTTGTCGATACCGCCGGTAGACTTCATATCGACGAACCGTTGATGGAAGAGCTTCGGGAGATAAAGGGTCAATTGTACCCCAAGGAGATCCTATTGGTGGCCGATGCCATGACGGGTCAAGATGCGGTCAATATCGCCAAGGCATTTAGCGATGCCCTGGACATTGACGGGGTTGTCCTCACCAAAATGGAGGGTGATGCAAGGGGAGGTGCTGCCCTCTCCATCAAGGGAGTAACGGGGAAACCCATAAAATTCATCGGCACCGGGGAAAAACTGGACGCTTTAGAGGTGTTTCACCCCGACCGTATGGCCTCTCGAATCCTGGGAATGGGGGATGTCCTTTCGTTGATCGAAAAAGCTCAGGCCTCCTTCGATGAGCAGAAGGCCGAGGAATTGGAAAGAAAGCTTAAAAAAGAGGCCTTCACCCTGGAGGATTTCCGGGACCAAATTCGGCGGATCAAGAAGATGGGATCCATTGAGAGCATCCTGAATATGATTCCCGGGATTGGGGGGATGAAAGGCCTGAAGGGAATTCAATTTCAGGAGCGAGAACTGGTGAAGATCGAGGCCATTATCAATTCCATGACTCAGAAAGAGAGAAGGAATCATGCCATCCTCAACGGAAGCAGGCGATTAAGGATAGCTAAGGGAAGTGGAACAACGGTTCAAGACGTTAACAGGCTTCTCAAACAATACACGCACATACTCCAGGTGATGAAGAGGTTGAGAAGAGGAGGAACGAAGGAGCTTTATAAGATGCTGCGGATTTAACTTACCGTGGAAAACCAGGGGAGGTGATGCAAACGATGGGTATCGTCATGAGGCTGGCTCGCTTTGGTAGCAAGAAAAATCCATTTTATCGAATTGTCGTCGCGGATTCTCGTTTCCCGAGAGATGGTCGATTTATCGAGAAGATCGGAACCTATGATCCCAATAAGGATCCCGCTGAAGTCCATATCATGGAAGACCGGGCGATGGAGTGGTATAAGAAGGGTGCCCAGCCCAGCAAGACGGTCAGAAACCTGTTAAGGCAATCTGGGGTCTTAAAAAAACTGGCGTAGGGAGGTGGAAGTTTCGTGGCTCTCCGATGGCTACCGCTGCGAACTCAATCCAATTCAAGGGGGAAGGGTGGAATGAAAGAGTTAATCGAATACATCGCCAAAGCTCTCGTGGACAACCCAGATCAGGTGAGGGTCTCGGAAATTGAAGGGGAAAGGACCTCGGTCATCGAGTTGACCGTAGCAAAAGAGGATTTGGGCAAGGTGATCGGTAAGCAGGGCAGGACGGCTCGGGCTATCAGGACAATCCTGAGTGCCGCATCGACGAAGATGAAAAGACATTCCGTTTTGGAGATCATCGAGTAAATCCCAATGAAAGGCGAGTACATCATCATCGGGAGGGTTTCGGGACTCCATGGAATAAAGGGTAAACTCAGAATCCGGTATTACAACGAAACGCGGTCTGATTTTTTGTCATACCGGAAGGTCTATTTGGAAAACAGGGATGGCCAAGTGGAGCCCTATGAGATTCAAGAGGCGAAAATTCACAAGAAGTTCATCTCTGCCCGATTGAAGGGGTGTGAGGGAACTGCCGATGTGGAGAAACTGATCGGCGCGTCGGTTTTGGTAAAGAGGAAAAACCTTCCTCCCCCGGAAGAAGGTGAATATTATTGGTATGAAATCATTGGAATGGATGTTGTTACCGATGACGGCAGATCGCTGGGCCGGGTGGAAACGATACTACCCACGGGAAGCAACGATGTTTATCTTGTTGAGGGGAGCGGAAGGGAATGGCTTATTCCGGCCACCGAAGAGGTAATCGTGCGGGTAGACAGGAAAAAGGGGCAAATGGTGATCCACCCCATAGAGGGACTGTTGGAGGAATGATCCGCTTCGATATTCTCACTCTCTTCCCGGAAATGTTCCAATCTCCCCTCGCATCAAGCGTATTGAAGAAGGCTATTGATAGGGGGGTTATCAGGGTCAGCCTCTTTAATATTCGCGATTTCACCAGGGACAAACATCGGGTTGTCGACGACTCTCCCTATGGGGGGGGGAGTGGCATGGTTATGAAACCCGGACCCATCGTGGAGGGCATTGAGCATCTCAAGTCCACCAATGGTTCAGCGAGGGTAATCTTGATGACTCCGCAGGGGATGCCCTTCGATCACAACCAGGCAAAGAGGCTCAGTCAATACGACCATCTTCTTTTGGTCTGTGGACGGTACGAGGGCGTAGATGAGCGGGTGAGGGAATACGTCGATGACGAGGTCTCCATCGGGGATTATATTCTGATGGGGGGGGAGTTGGCCGTTATGGTGGTTATCGATGCCGTTTCCCGTTTCGTGCCTGGAGTGTTGGGTTCAGGGGTATCCGTCTTGGAGGAATCCTTTGCCAATTCATTGCTGGAATATCCCCAATACACCCGGCCTCGAGTTTTTCGAGGAAAGAGGGTTCCTGAAGTGTTGATATCGGGAAATCATCGGCAGATTGCCCATTGGAGAAGGAAGGAGGCATTGAAGAAGACTTTGGTGCGCCGCGCCGATCTTCTGGAAAAGGTGGACCTCTCGGAAGCGGACCGCCTCCTCTTGGAGGAGATAAAGAGGGGGGACAGGAAGACAGAGGATAATTGAGGAGGCTGAGGGAAATCACTAACAACGGCAATATATACGTTGGCCTAGTCCATTACCCTGTTTATGATAGGAAGGGGAATATCGTCGCCACTGCTGTGACCACGGTGGATATCCACGATATCGCCAGGTCCGCTAAAACCTTTGACGTAAAAAGCTTCTACGTCATTACCCCCCTGGAATCCCAGGGCCAGCTAGTTCGAAGGCTTCTTCGGCACTGGATTGAGGGGAGGGGGGCCACGTATAATCCTACCAGACAGGCTGCGCTCTCTTTGGTGAAGGTGGAGGAATCAACGGAGGGGGTGGTTAGGGACATATCCCGGCATTGGAACTCAGAGGTGCAGGTCGTTGCGACCGGGGCTCGGTCGAAACGGGGAAATATCGGATACGATCAGCTTAGGGAGATGTTGTCGGAAGTCTCGCAGCCATTTCTGTTATTATTTGGTACCGGTTGGGGTTTGACGGAAGAGGTCATCCGAGATGCCGACTATATCTTGGCCCCCATTGAGGGTTCTCATTACAACCACCTCTCCGTCCGCTCCGCTGTGGCTATTATCCTGGATCGACTTCTGGGTCGCGGATAGGGCAGACAGAGGGAGGAGAAGATGGATTTAATGGAAACGATTGAGAAGGAACAGATGAGGATGGATCTGCCCGATTTCACCGTCGGGGATACGGTAAAGGTACATTTCAAGATCGTGGAGGGGGAAAAGGAGCGGATACAGGTCTTCGAGGGGCTGGTCATTAGGAAGAGAAAGGGAGGTGTTGGAGCAACTTTCACCGTGAGAAAGGTCTCGTATGGAATCGGCGTGGAGAGGATCTTTCCCCACCATTCCCCGAGGATCGAAAAGATAGAGATCGTAAACCGCGGAAGGGTTCGAAGGGCAAGACTTTACTATTTGAGACAGCTGAAGGGAAAAGCAGCCCGCATAAAGACGAAGAAGCAAACCCCATGATGGAATTGCTCAATGGTCGCCAGGCGATGTGAGCAACTCACCTTTGGTCACCTCCCCCGTCAGGCCATGGACTTCTTCGAAGGCCAATGCTACAGGGCCGGCTACAGCAGTATCGCCGGAATTGATGAAGCTGGCAGGGGACCCTTGGCCGGGCCCGTTGTCGCAGCAGCCGTGATTTTCTCGAGGGGATGGGTTGATGAGGAAATAACCGACTCCAAGAGGTTGTCCCCCGCAACGAGGGAGAAGCTATACGCTAAAATTCTCTCCAGTTCCCGTTCGGTGGGGATCGGGGTGGTGGATCAGGGGGAAATTGATCGGACAAATATCCTTCAGGCAACCTTGAAGGCCATGGAAATGGCCGTAGGGAGGTTGTCCCCCCCTCCCGATTATCTCCTCGTGGATGGCATACATGGTCTTCCCGTCCACATCCCTCAGCGTCTCATCAGGCGGGGAGATACCATCAGCGTTTCTATAGCAGCCGCATCTATCGTTGCCAAAGTGACACGAGACCGGATGATGATAGAACACCATGAGAGATACCCTCAATACAATTTCGCCAAACATAAGGGCTACGGTACGAAAGAGCATCTGGAGGCGATCAGAAGATTTGGATACTGTGAACTTCACCGGATGACCTTCAGGGGTGTTAAAGGGCCAATGGGACCGACTTGAGGTTGGAGATTTATAAGATGGAAGGGGGCAGGAGGGAAGTTGGTAAGCGAGGAGAAGATGCAGCGGTTCAATATATTGAGAAGAGGGGATATAAGATCCTGGAGCGCAATTTCTCCTGTCCTTTAGGAGAGATGGATATTATCGCTCTTGATAAAAGGACCATCTGTTTTATCGAGGTGAAGACACTATCAGGCAAGAACTATGGTCCCCCTGAAATCGCGGTGAATGTCTACAAGCAGCGTAAGCTATCACAGGTTGCGCTGGCATACCTCAACCAGAAACATCTCCATGATATTGAGGCCCGCTTCGACGTCATCGGCGTTACCCTTTCCCCGGGGGGTGAGAGGATCAACCTGATTAAGGATGCCTTCGAATTGAGGTATCCGGGACTCTATTAATTGAGAATTTCCCTCCCCTCAGCCCCCCTCCCATAGCAAGAACTGAAACACATCTGCTACCGGCCATGGCGTTTCCACTTCTCCGTTTAAGTGTTTGTGAGATTGGATCGTAGGTGCAGTCAGTATAAGGCCAAGTCTTTTCGGTGTGAAGTTATGAGGCCGTTAATCGAACCCGCAGGGTGATTGGGAGCCAATGTTATCAGGATGGTGGCGATTTCTTTTGTATTGAGGTGGTTGGGCGTTACTTAAAGTTCCCTCTCGTCCCTTAACTTCAACTTGGGAATCCACACTCCAAAAGAAAAACGGCAAGCTGATTGAACCCCTGAAAAATGCAAATGGTAGTGCTTTATCCTGCCGGACCTCGAAAATGACTTGCCCTTGATGGAGTAGTTCACCTTTATCGGACACTCATCGGCCTTAAGGAAAGCCTTGAAAACCTTTCGAACATTCCCAGGCGCCAGGGATGACTCGATCATCACACCATCATCGCCTAGATTGCCCATTGTCCCGAAAAAGGTATTCTTGCCGATCTCAAAGGAAACTGGCTCTTCGACCTTGATCCTCTCAGAATCCCTTCTTTCCTCTTCCACTACCGACCCTTTACCATGGAAATGGATTATGCGTATGCGGCGTCAAATCTTCATTTGCCCTCAAACCTTGATGCGCGGCCTGGCCCACTTCATGAGGCTATATTAGCAGGGTAGGGCAGTGTTTACAAGAAGAAACCAGGATAGGGATTTTTATCGACTTTTCCCAATCTTTCCCTTTATATCGCATAATGCAGGATTGAACGATTCTCCCACGCCTGTTGGGGATCCATCTCACATTGAGTCAATGAACCTTAGTTTTCCCTGCCTTTCGGATTAAGCGGATATTTTCCTCCATAAACAATGGTTAGGGTTACTTGAACAGCGAGCAGTTTCAACGGCTTCCCCTGACCACCAGGCAGGTTGGATCGATCTCTTTGCCTGCTAAGAACATCTCGACGTTTTCCACCGCCATCATGAGCCCCATAATGGTTGCCTCGGGAGTCATCCCCGAATTGTGGGGAGTCAATACCACATTCGGCAGGGTCGTCAGTGGATCTCCGGGAGGAAGGGGCTCTTGGTCGTAGACGTCCAGAGCAGCTCCGGCAATCTTTTTTGACCGCAGAGCCTCCTCGAGTGCACCGAACTCAACCAGGCCCGCTCGGGCGGTATTCACGAAAAACGCATTTGGCTTCATCAAATCAAAATCCTTTTTTTTCAAAAACCCTCTGGTCTCATCGTTCAATCTGAGATGAAGGCTCACAACGTCGGCGCTTCTTAACAAAGCCTCTTTGGAGAGGAACCGCACGTTGCTTTCCTCTGCTCTTTCTGGAGATGGATGATGCGTCCATGCGATCACATCCATACCCAATCCCCTGGCCATCCTCGCGACATGTCTTCCGATCGCTCCCAGACCGAACAGGCCCAAAACCTTACCGCTGAGCTGAACCATCTCTACCCTCGGCCAGTTCCCTGACCGGACTTCCCGATCCAGACGGGGAAGCTGGCGCGCCAAAGCGAGGAGAATAGCGACGGTATGCTCGGCAACAGAGAGGGCATTGGCTCCCGGTGTATTGGTGACGGTGATGCCCAGTTCCCGTGCCGATTCGAGATCCACATTATCCGTTCCCGTCCCCCAGATGGATATCAACCTCAAATGTGGGCAGGAAGCAAGAACCTGTTGGGTAAAATGACTGTAAGCCCGGATATTAATGACCACCTCGCATGCTTTGATCCTTTCGATGAGTTCTTCCCCTGTCTCAGCCTTGTGAGAATAGATTTGAACTTTTCCAAGGGCCCGCAATTTCTCCTCTGCTTTCGTCCCCGAGATAGCCGTGGGAAAATCATCCGGAATAACGATGTCATCCGCCATATTGATTCCCCTTTTCCGCCTTCACATGTACCCCGAAAATTCCTTTCTGACTACTGCTCCATGGACCATGTTCACGAAGGTGTATATATCGAATACGGGAAGCTTGATTTCTTGCTGAATGGCAGCTCCATAGGGCGGCATGTTCGTGCACTCCAGCACGATGGCACCTACCTCTGGGAAGTCAGATACCATTTTCCTTGCAATCCTAACCAATTCGTCTCTTGATTTCTCCACATCCAGTTTCATCTCATCATCGATAATGACCCGCGAGAATTCCTCTTCCCCTTCTGTGCCCAGGATTACGTGAGGCACCTTGTCCGCACCCACAGACGAGAGGTGTCTTTGAGTTAGAGATTTGGCGTGAATGGTTATTATTCCAACCTTTTGAGATGGTTTCAGCATGGCATATACCAACGGGACTTGCATCAGACTGGAGGTAAAGACCGGCACATTGACAGCTGCGGCCATCTCATCCTGAAACAGAGCGAGGAAACCGCAGCTCGTTGTGATGGCTCTCACGCCTTCTTTTTCCAGTTCCTGTGCTCCTTTGACGAAAGACGGCAATAAGCCCCTGTCCCCTTTTCTCACAACAGCGTCTGGTGTGGCATTTTTTACGACCTTGTAGAGGACGGGAAAGTCCCAGGTCGTTGCATTGCCCACATCACCCGGTATCCTGGGAAATCTCGATTCCAACATCAGAATTCCTATAGAATGTCCGAATATATTCTTACCTCCAACTGCTTTCGTCATTTGTGACCTCCTTTCTCTCCGAGGCACCCGATGAATGAAATGGGAAGACAGAACGATGATATCCGATTCGATGAATTCAGCCTGTAACGGGCCGGAGAGGAAACAAAATGAGATCCCTGAAGAATTGGAAAAACGGCTCTGAGCGCGACCTAAAGATTTTTTCGTTAATTGTCATGGTCGAGCAACTCTTCAAGAAATGAAAATGGCGCATGGGAATCCTCTAAGAATGTCGAAAAAATATTTCTGAGCTGCGAAGAGCGATTTTTTCAGAGGCCTCAGGATGATTCCCTTGGGCAGCATTCAATCCCTGAAGGCGGTCAGCGACTCTTTTATCGTTTTTCCCTCTTTGAACCGCCCGAGCGCCAATGGGTCGATGTTGATGGTTTCTGCTTTTCCATGTAAGATGAGTTCGGCAATCACAATGCCTGCCGCCGGCCCATGTTGAAAGCCATGACCGCTGAACCCATTGGCCAATATCAACCCTTCGACCTCCGGAACCTTACCTAAAATGGCATGATTGTCTGGTGATATTTCGTAAAGACCCGCCCAGCCCCTGGCGATATTTGTCTCTTCGAAGACAGGAACTCGGTAGGTGGCCTTTTCTGCTGCTTCAACCATCGATTCAAAATCCGTTTTCAAGTTGAAACTGGGCAAATCGTCTTGGGGTCCGGTAAAGAGAACCGCCTCTCCTTCCCTCCGAAAATAGAAGTTTTGCTTGTGGTCAATGGTGAGGGGAACGGATGGCGGAATCAGGTGAAAGGAATCCGTAACGAAAAGCTGACGGCGTATGGGTTTTACCGGGACTTCTATCCCCGCCATTCTCCCGATGTTAGCCGCATAGGGGCCCGCGGCATTGACTACGATGGGCGTCTCCACCCTTCCCACTTTCGTGGTGACCGAGACGATGCGATCTCTTTCCACCTCAATGGACGTAACCTCTGTATTCTCAAGAATTGCGACGCCATGACGTCTGGCCCCTCTGGCGATGCCCTCGGTTACCTCGTAGGGCCCCGCATACCCGTCCGTGTCACAAAACGCTCCTCCAAAAACATCCTCGGTATTCAGAAAGGGCCACCCATTCTTCACTTCCTCACGGGTAAGGATCTGAGAGGGGACCCCGAAACGGTTTTGAAATTCGACATTTTCCTTGAAGAGCTCGAGTTCTTCCTGGCTCGTCGCCAAAAAGAGATATCCAATTTGATGAAACTCGGGATCGACACCAAATTCATCCTTAAAGTTCTGGTATATTTCAAAAGCCTTCAGGGAAAAGCGCATGTTGACTTCAGTGGTCCACTGTCTTCGGATTCCGCCTGCACAGAGTCCGGTAGAGCCCTCGCCGATCCGATCTTTTTCGAGGAGAACGACATTTTTTGCCCCCATCTTTCCCAGATAGTAGGCAACGCTGACCCCGATGATTCCTCCCCCGATAATTACAATATCAGCCGTCTTTTTCATTTTTTTCGTCTCTTTCCAAATGTTACCCTCAGTTCGCTTTATCCGTTGTCCATCGGTAAAGGTTGGAAGAAATCCACCTGTGCCCGACTTTCGATGGCTTGCAAACAATCCGATAGGTTGATACATCTACTCGGGTATAAGAGATTCTTTGATAATGTCCCGAATATTTTCTTCAAAATCCTCCTTGGGTCCCTGTTTCTTAATTTTACCCATTTCCAAAAGATACATGTAGTCGGAAACCTCGACGGCTTTCGTAATGTTTTGATCAACGAGAAAGATTGTCACTCCCTGTTCTCTCACCCGTTCCAAAAAGGCGTAGATCTCTGAGACCAGCATAGGAGCCAGGCCAGCAGAGGGCTCATCTACTAAGAGAAGTTCGGGGGTTGTCATAACTTCCTTTCCGATGGCGAGCATCTGTAATTCTCCGCCGCTGAGGAAAGTGGCTTTCTCACCTCTCTTTGCCCCGAGAACCGGGAAAAAATCGTAGATTTCTCCTAACCTTTGCTTGAGCAATTTGCGTTGCTTTTTGAAAGTCCAGGCCCCCAACATCAGGTTTTCCTCTACGGTAAGTCGAGGAAACGTATTTATGTCTTGTGGTACATAGCTTATCCCGAACTGCTTCAACCTAAAGGGAGAAAAGGCCTGGATTTCCTGTCCATTAAACACGATCTTTCCTTGGCTGGGATGGAGAAATCCGAAAATGGTTTTCAACAAGGTTGATTTTCCGGCTCCGTTCGGGCCAATAATGCCCGTTATCGTGTCCTCCTCTATGTCAAGGGAAACGTCGTCTACGATATCGATTCCCTTCACATATCCAGAAGTAACACCTTGAACGGATAATTTGGAAGCCACGTCTAACCTCCAAGGTAAGAATCAATTACGCTGGGATCATTAGCAACCTCCTTCATTGTCCCTTCAGAGATAACCCTCCCCCCATGAAGAACCGATATTCGGCTGCAGAGACGGCGAACGGTCGTGAGTTCGTGAGAAACAATGAGAAATGTTATGCCCTCTTCCCGATTCATTCTTTGAATAGTCTCTATTATGACATCCTTGATGGCAGGGTGGACCCCGGCAAAGGGCTCATCGAGCAAATAGAGTTTAAGCGGTTGCCGCATGAAACCTCGGACAATCTGGAGTAACATGGTTTGACCCCCAGAGAGATTCCTAGCAGGTTCATTGCTCAAATTACCCAAGAGACAAAAATCGAGAAGTGCTTGAGCCCGATGACGAGCTTCCCGCCTGCTTGTGCCCTGGGCAAACGCCGGAATGAGCATGTTCTCAAGAACGCTCATGTCCGCAAACACACGGGCCACCTGGAAGGTCCGCATGATACCCTCATGGGTGATATTATCCGGTGATAATCGGTCAATCCGTCTGCCGGAAAAATAGACCCCTCCGCTGGTCGGCCTATAAACACCGGTAATCAAGTTTACCACGGTTGTTTTTCCAGAACCATTCGGTCCAATGAGCCCTCGAATCTCTCCATTCTCAAGGCTTAATGAAAGGTGATCCACAGCTCTCAGCTTCCCGAAATCCTTCGTCAGGTTCTCAGTCCGCAGAAGCTCATTATTCTCCTTTTCCATTAGTTCACTCCCTCCCGTGCCTGCTTCCTTCTCGAGATCCACTGAGTGAACTGCCTTACCGTTCCCATGGCCCCCTCATTATACAGTCGCGCAATCGCGATGACTGCTAGGGCGAAAACGACCATTCGGATCTCCCCGAATTCCCGGAATGTTTCAGTGAGTAATTCTATCAGTATCGCTCCAATTACCGGCCCTGCGATACTGCGGATACCTCCAATAACTACCATGATAACGATAAAGGCCATCTCGTTGAAATCAATCATTACAGGAGTGAGAAGTCCGTTATAATGACCATAGAATGCTCCTGCGATGCCAGCAGTGCCACTTGACAGGATGAATGCAAGTATCTTCCAACGTGTTGTATCTATTCCCATTACCCGTGCAACCATTTCATCGTTCCGGATTGCCCTGAGGTAATAGCCCATTTTCGAACGCATAATGAATATGATCATGAGAACAGTTGCTACGGCCAAGCCCAGGAAGAGATAGTAGTAAGCTACCCCCTGTCCTTTTCCCATAAAGAGCTTCGGAACAGCTAGCCCTAAATCCCCTCGCGTTATTTCATATGTCATGGAGATAGTAATGCGTACTGATTCCGCAAACGCCCACGTGGCAATGGCCAAATATATCGCACGCATTCTCAGACACAACAATCCTAAGATGAACCCCATGAGCGCGCTGCTCAGCGGCGCCGCCAGAACCCCCATCCAGATTGGAAGCCCGAAATTGCTTACCAAGAGAGCTGAGGTATAACCTCCGATAGCTGCAAAGGCATGGTGAGCCAATGAGAACTGTCCCGTATAGCCTGCGAGTAAATTCCAACTGGAGGCTAGGATTACATAGTAGAAGGCGATGGTAAAAACCTGCAGATAGTATTGACCCATCCAGAGAGGCAAAAGGGAAACCACAAATAATAGAGCTAGTGAAAGGGAGTGGCCTTTCAATCCGCCGATCCCGGTATAATTGATTATTTTCATGAGGACTCCGCTTGGTCTAGCAGGCAAGAGCGCTCGCTATCACGTCTTTGGAGCTATCCTTCTTGGGGCTACGCCACTCGCTCCCTCTCCTCGAACAGACCCGTTGGCCTTATGGCGAGGATTGCCAAGAGAAAGAGAAAGCCATAAACATCCCTGAAAGAGGGATTGAGGAAGACGGCGCCAAGGCTTTCGATCAATCCAAGGAGGAGGCCAGCACAGAGGACCCCCGGGATGGAACCCAGCCCTCCGATTACGATAATTTCAAACCCCTTCATCGTCGCGATACTGCCACACCGGGGATGTAGGTAGAACTCAGGGGCCAAGAGCGCGCCAGCAGCGGCCGCCAACGCCACTCCAATTCCAAAGGCGATCTGGTCGAGCCTGAAAACATCAATGCCCGATGTTTGGATACCCATCCGATTCTGGGCAGCTCCTTGAAAGGCCCTTCCCCACCATGTCTTCTTTAAGAAGAGATAAAACAGGGAGAGGAGAACTATTGTGCCGATGAAGGCCACAAACCTAGTTCCACTCACAGGTAACGTGATAATTCGGGTGCCGTGATAGTAACCCGGTGGGGAATAGATGAAAGGACCTGCTCCTATGACGGCCATGTTCGTGAAAAGTACGCCTAGAGAAATGGTTACAATCGTTGCATACTCCGTCCTCCCTTCCACGGTCCCCCTAAACATAGGTTTGATTAACAACCCTTGAACTACCATTCCCAGCAGAAATACCCCAGCCATCGACAGGATAACACCCAGATACCAATCCTCAACTCCGAGCAAATGGGTAATGATGATATATTGCAAATAGCCCCCTATCATGTAGAACTCGCCCATGGACCAGTTGATGATCCTCATGATGCCGTAAATGAACGTGATACCCATGGCCATGAGAGAGTAGATCAGGCCGATGACTACCCCTGATATGATGTATTGTGAGAGAAGTGTCGAGTCGATGGTGACCACCTCATTTCTTGAATAAGATGTGGAACTGTATGTCTGGAGATCAAATAACGAAGGGGATGGAATGGCGTTTATCGTGCCTTCCCATCCCCATCATTGGATCATCTCCCCTTAGTCAAGAAAATGGCTCAACGTTCTCTACAGCTACGGAGAAGCAAATTCTCCGGTTTTCATGATCGGCGGCCAGAGGATTGTGGACTCCTCAATAGGCTGGTTGGCTTTCGTAAATTGAACGATCTGCAAAGGTGATGTATGGTTATGCCATTTGGCGCCCTCTGAACGCTCAAAGTCAATCACATCGCCCTTAGCCCAGAACACGAAGACCCAGTCTTCCAACGCCTTGATCACATCCTTTGGAGCATCGGACTGAGCCAAATTGATCGCCTGGGCCAGTAATACGATCTGTCCGAAACCGTTGTAGGCCATGTAGGTTGGTATCTCGCCATATTCCTTCTCGAACCTTGGTTTCAGCCATTCGCCCAGCCGCGATAAGCCCATCTTGGGATGGTAGTAATTGATGAACATCATGTACTGACCCATTTCCCCAAGGTTCTTCCAGAATTCGGGTCTTGCGGGCCAGTCATGCGCCCCCATCATTGGCACTTGTGGGAAGAATCCGATATCGTACGCCTGTTTGGTAATACGATAGGCTGGATCCCCAACACCGATGTTCAAAAGGATATCCGGCTTCCATGCCTTCAGCTTTAAGAGCTGAGGAGTCAAGTCAGCTACCTTTCTGTCGAAAATCATGCCGTTTATCTCAACGTCCTTTAATCCACGTTCCCCTTTTATTTGTTTGGTGGCCTCGAACAGCCCAACCCCGTAGTCCGTGTTTTCGGCCAATATCGCGATCCGTTTCCATCCCTGATTCGTGATAAAATCCGTCCACGTAGATGCCCTGTCGTAATCAATGACGTGGGTCTTAAAGGTGGTCGTCTGGTGCTTCTTGGTAATTATTGAAGCAGATGCTCCCGTCGAGAAAGTCGGGATTCCATATTCCTGTCCTACATCGACGAGGGCAGTGCAGACGGAACTGTGATACTGTCCCATGACTGCTATCACTTTGTCCTTTGTCGCCAACTTTCTAAAAGCGGCAACTCCTTTTTCCGGTGTTCCTGAATCATCCTCTATTACCAGCTCGATCGGCCTACCCCCGAGGACGCCCCCCATTTCCTCATTGACGTACTTAGCTCCGAACTTTGCCCCTCTACTTATCAATTGTCCGGCTGTTGGGTCGCCTGGAGGCGAAAGAGGAGTTATAACCCCGATCTTCACCGGCTCTTTGGCAGGTGTTTGACTCATTACAGGACTATGAGCCCACACCAAAAGTAATACTGAGATCAGCAAAATGAGAAAAGAACTCAATTTCGATTTCATAACAAATCCCCCCTTTTGAATTTAATCTCCTTCCTGCCTCTTTATTTTTTCATTTTGGTTCCTTGCCCCGCTTATCACCCCCCTTCGGTTTATCTCGCAAATGTACTGAAGGTATCAAGGAAGCTTCGGCACAAACGCGCCAAATGGATCCCTCCCCGACTTATACTACTTTCTTAGGGCCAAGTCAATTAATTTGAGGAAGTGTTTCTAGGCCATTATCCTTTGCCTAGCTCGCGACTTCTATTTGAACGAGACAGCTGTTACAGGCAAAGGCGCCGCTCGGGGACATTTCATCCCTGGTGAGGACATTGGCGCAGCCTCCTCGGTCCAGTCCTTGAGGGTCTGGGCAAAACCAAGCACCCGCGTCCAGGCTCGCTACTCCGGGCATGATGCGGGCTGTAATTTTTGCAACCGTGAGGAGTTGGCCTCGATCATTGAAGACCCTGACCTTATCGCCATTTTCGATGCCCCGGGGTTGGGCGTCACCTGGATTGAGCCAGATCGTGTCGTCGGCCAACGACTTGAGGCGAGGGATGTTATCGAAAAGGGAATTGACCCTTGCTTTGGAATGTGGGCTCACGAGCTGGATGGGATATTTTCGCGTAAGGGGATCATTCGGGCCCTCCCAGGGTTCGATATACTTGGGGATGGCTGGAATCAAGGGGTTATTCATCTCGGCCAGCTTGCGGCTGTAAATCTCGATCTTGCCCGAAGGGGTCGGGAAGGGGTGGTGGTCCGGGTCCTCAATCTGCTGCCGAAATGCGACCCAAGGGTGGTCGAACTTTATCTCGTGAAAGCCTTTGCCCTTGAGGGCCTCGTATCCCGGGAGGTCAGGTGTGGCAGCCACGAATTCCTTGAGCCATTCCTGGTCGGACTTATCATTGTAATTGGGTATGCCAAGGCGCGAGGCCAGTTCAGTAAAGATGGCCAAATCCGACCTTGTTTCGGGTAAAGGCTCCATGATCTTGTCCATGTAGATGAAGTAAGGTCCGCCGGTCCAGGGTTGTCCTATGTCCTGGGTCTCAAAGAAATGGGTAACAGGGAGAATGATGTCGGCGTACGAGGCCGTGGGCGTGAGAAACAGCTCGTGAGCCACGATGAACTCCGGCATCTTCATGGCCTCCACTCCTTTATTGGTGTTCAAAAACTGGTTCAAAAGGTTGGAGCCCACGATGTAGAGCAGCTTGACATCACTGGGGTAGCCGCCGGTTTTTCCCCGGATCAGGGCATCGTAGACTTCGGTCACGTGAACAGTAGGATTAGTGGTCTCCGGTACCGGAAGAGATTTCTGGAGAAAACCTAGCGGCATGCGACCCGTCCCCCCGGCAACATGGCCGCCTTCTATGCCAATATTGCCGGTCATCGCCGCCAGAGTGATGGCCGCTCTGTGGTATTGCTCTCCGAAAGCGGTTCGTCCTGGGGCCCAGCTCGCCCAGAGGGCTGCCGGCTTTAAGGTGGCGTAGTCCCGAGCCAGCTGACTGGTGGTATCTGGAGACACCCCAGTTATACCCTCGGCCCACCTGGGTGTTTTGGGTAAACCATCCTCCTTGCCCGTCACGTAATCCTTAAATTTGTCAAAGCCCACCGCATACGTCTCGAGGAAGTGATGGTCGCAAAGGTTCTCGGCGATCATCACGTAAGCCATGGCAATAAGCAGGGCCGTGTCGGTTCCCGGCCTGATTGCGACCCATTGTTCTGCCAGGGCCTTCGCCGAAGGGCTGCGCCGGGGATCGACACAGATGATCTTCGCCCCAGCTTTCTTGGCCAATGCCAGGTAGGAAACGGTGTCAGGGCCGAACCGGGTAACTGTTGGGTTCCAACCCCACATGATGATCAGTCGAGAATGGAGCAGGTTGTCGCGGCTGTTTCCGGTAAAGGTCGTTCCAAAAGTCGCCAGCGAAGCGAAGTGGGCAGCTTCCAAGGAGGTGTTACCCCAGTGGGTGGTACATCCTCCGAACAGTGCGAAGAAACGTCGGGGAGCACTGAGCGTTCCATGCAGAGGGCTCAAGGAGCCATAGTGGTTCATCAGGAAAATGGAATGGGGCCCATATTGTTCCTTGACCCTCCTTAGTTCCCGGGAAACGATCTCCAGGGAATCTTCCCAGGAAATGGGCTTGAACCTCCCGCTGCCTCGATCCCCGACCCTTATTAGCGGGCGGGTGAGCCGGTCGGTGGCGTATACGACCTCCTTCTGAGAAAGCCCCCGGGAACAGGCCTTCAAGTTTGGGCCGGGTCGGTTATCCGTGCCGATTCGGTTTATCGTTCCTTCGGAAACGTGAACCCTTAACAGACAGCGACCGCCACAGTCGTAAGAGCAACAGGTGGTCACCACCCGCTCTTGAGAGTCTGAATCCGACTTTGGAGTCATGCGCTGCTTCCTTATCGCTAAAAGATTTCGTCTTGCACACTGAGATTATAAAGAATGAGGTTATCGTCTTTCAAGAAATAAGGGAGCCACCGGTACCCTCCGCGATAGCAATTCATCACATAATCAAGCCGGGTACATTCAAATTATCCATGAACACCGCTCAGGTGCAATCATGCTATAGCACTTTTGCGGTGTCCTTGACATTGGGAATGCGCAGCGTTATAAAGGGTCCTTCACTATGCTCGTTGAATGAAAAGCTGAAAAGGGGGAACTGGTCTACTTTCGAGAGAACCTCTAACAAAGCAAAGTGATGAGCTCTTAATGGTTAAAATTTTTTACGGGTGGTGGGTAGTACTTGCCTGTTTTCTCATCACGCTCTATCGCAGCGGTGCCTTGGAGTACGGCTTTACCGCCTTTTTCGAGCCCATAGTCGAGGAGTTCGGTTGGAGCTACACCCAGGTCTCAATTGCCTTCTCCTTCCGTGGCTTGGAAATGGGGATTCTTGCCCCTATCATGGGATTTCTCGTTGACCGTTTTGGCCCGAGCAAGCTCGCATTCTCCGGTGTGCTTATCATAGGCTTTGGGCTTATTCTTCTCGGTCTGACTAACTCTCTTGCACTGTTCTATAGCGCCTTTGTCCTCCTTGCCTTGGGAACGAGCGGATGTGCATCGACAGTGCTTATGACAGCAGTAGCTCATTGGTTCAGGAGGAATGTGGGAAAGGCCATGGGGCTTGTAGGCTGTGGCTTCGGTGCTGGGGGAATACTAATCCCGCTCATCGTCTGGCTCATTGATCTCCATCAGTGGCGAACAACATTGATTATCCTTGGGCTAGGAATGTGGGCGATGGGAATCCCTTTATCCTTTGTCATTCGGCATAGACCGGAACAATATGGCTACTTGCCTGATGGAGAGATCCCGGGTGGACCAAGCTCTAGTCGCAGAGGCAGGGATAGAGAAGAACGGAGCTTCAAGGAAGCTCTCAAAAGTGGAAATCTTTGGAAGATAGGTGTCGCCGAGGTGGTACGGCATATGATCGCCATGGCAATTATCACTCATATCATGCCTTACCTGAGCAGTATAGGTATGTTAAGGGCAACCGCTGTATTTGTTGCGACCTCTATTCCGTTATTTAGCATTATAGGAAGGTTTGGTTTTGGCTGGTTGAGCGATATCTTCGATAAAAGGTCTGTCCTGGTTGTGTTGTACTGTCTTTTTGGCCTGGGGATTCTTGCCTTTTCCTATATCCATATAAAATGGCTTATTTTTCCCTTCCTTCTCCTTTTTTCTCTTCCATATGGAGGAACTTCATCGCTAAGAGGGGCTATAGTGAGGGAGTATTTTGGTAGAGCTTCCTTTGGAAGGGTATTCGGTCTAATAATGGGGATGTCATCAATTGGCACGGTTATAGGTCCCGCTGTTGCTGGGTGGACATTTGACAACGTGGGAACTTATCATCCCGTATGGCTTTGGTTCACTGGAGCCACTGTCATTAGCACAGTATTGATGCTGCGACTTAAAGCTCCCCACCAGATGAGCGAAGAAAAAGAAGTTGCTTAAAGGCACATCTCCGATTTGCTCCAAGCCACGGCTGCTGGCACGCTTGTTGCTAATTGCTCTACAACAAACTGGTCCTGATTAGTCCGGTGATTCCTTCCAAGAAATATGATTTCCCTGTTCATTACACTATTTGGAATCCCTCTGTATGAAAAGATCAACCCCATGGTATCAAAACTCTTGACGGTCCCCACGGATAACCTGAAACGTTGTATTCTCATACTTATCTGCATTGCCCTTGTTGGGTGTAGTATTTCAGATAAGGTCATAGAACAAAAAGCAACATCACCAGAATTACTGCAATTGGAACAAAGAATCCATCACCTGGTCAACCAATACCGTATTTCCAAAAATCTGTCTCCCTTGACTACCAACGAGATAATAACCCAGCAAGCCCGAATTCATAGTCGAGCTATGGCGAAGAAGAAGGCGACATTCGGTCATGATGGGTTTGGTAAGAGGGTCAAAAGGATTTCAAGATTTCTCCCGTATCGAATGGCCGCAGAAAATGTTGCATATACTAAAGGATACCCCGATTCTGCAAGACAGGCTGTCCTAAGCTGGTTACAGAATGGGAAACATCGGAAGAATATTAGGGGAAATTACAAACTAACGGGCATCGGAGTCGCTAAAGATCCAGAAGGGGCCTACTACTTTACTCAATTGTTTTGGCGATGAACGGGCAAGGGGCTTACCCTTTCGTTCCAATGAAAGAGTGCTATTTGGAATCAACGGGATGGGGATTGGTCAAGAAGGTGCAGAGGTGCATGATCATCGAAGAAGCTTGAGAGAACTGCAGGGCCACGTCATGGGCCCATATGAGCAAAGGAGAACAGCGTCCACGGGAGAGAAAAAACTGCTGGTTGGCTCTTTAAGGGAGAGGTCATAAGGTCCTTTTTTGTAAATTTCCCAAGGAAACTGCATTCTGGATGAACAGGGAACTTTCGTAATCCGATCCTTGACGGGACCAATTGCACATGGTATTTACCATCTTCAGTAATAAATGAATGGGAAAGGACATTAAGCTCGAGGGGGACAGTTAGCCATGGTCAAAAAAATCAAGTCTTGTCTTGCCGTGTTGTTGGTTGTCATGATGGTTGTCCCTATGGCCGTTGCCGTCGGGGATGAAAAACCCAAAACTTACTATCGTGCTTCCTACAGCGGTAAGATGTTGCTCGACAAACCCATCGATATCGGCATAGATCTGAAAGGTGTTAAGCTGGAGTCGATCTTTTTTTCGAAAAATGAGGCACTTGTTATCGTATGGAATCGAACGCCTAACAGGGTCAAAGCCAATGTTGCCATTGCCCTCTTTAATGATAAGAACCAATTGGTTGGGGCCGGGGCCGAGTCATCCAAGCCTATTGGCATAAGATCAGGAAAACAGGCTAATTACAAATTCAAATTCAAAGATTTTACTTCAGGTCTCAAGAAGGTTTCTCGCTTTCATTTGGCCTTTGTCATCGTCAAATGATGGTTCTGTGGTATCAAGGGGTCATTTAGACGGAAAGGAAAAAGGGGGCCAAGATTCACAATAAGAAAGGTAAAGCCACTGTTGGCCCCGCCTCGTGGACGAAAATACCCTTGCACTGCCAATTTCCCGTGTCATACCCATTGCCGCCCCAATACCGGCCACACTGAGAGGCTATAGATCTTTTGGGCCGGGCCAAACTGCCACTACTGCCGATGTGCACAATTCAGGCTCGCTCGGGATCAACCTCTTAGGATTCCAACAGTTGGAATTTGAGACTCAAAAATGCGCTATTTCGCGTTCCACCCTCAGGGATAGTTGGCTCTTTCGATCACGGCCATCCAGACCATGGGGAGCGCGTTGCGGATTTCCGAAAAAGGGAGAAGGAGGACCCCAGCGGTTTCTCTGAGAATATGCTAAGCAGCAGCTTAAGGCAGAGCAGCGATAATTTTTCGGTATTCATCCTCCGTGAAAGCGCGAAAGGTTTCAGTCCGGACGGCGCCCTTGGAACCGACAGCGAGAGCCCACTTGGATACTGTTTCATCGTCCGGGGCTTCGATCACGATGACGATGTCGTATCGCCCCTGGACAAGGTAGAACTGTTTCATCTCCCCGCCCATGTCCTCGAGCGCTTTCTTGGCCGCGTCGTGGCGAGCGGGGCTCTCCTTGATATTCTCTATGCCTTTTTGCGTATAGCTGACCAACATGATATACGTTGCCATTGTTCTCCCTCCTTGCATGTCTTTCTGCCGGCGCCTTCCTCAAGGGCGCTGCCTCATTGATGGTTTGATATTTCGGTGACTTCTGTTATTACCACAAATCGGTAAGAGATTAAAACCCTCCTTTAGGTAGTTATAGTAAGTTCGGCTCAACCATGCTTTCTAATATTCTTCTCCTAACAATTCCAATAGTTGCAATTTCATAAAAGCGTTAATAATCTAAGATCCCACAATCCTCACACAATCTTAGATTCCCTGGGAATATCGCTTATTCTCTCACAATTTCACAAAATCTATTTGAGGTGGGCGCAGAGGTGGTACTTTTGAGACCACGGAGGAATGAAGGGATGACTAGTCCTCAATCTCGGTTGAACCCATCTCAAAGGACATTCCTCTACAACCCGAGTTGTTTCAGTTTTTCTGCAGTGGGGATCCCATCCTCGGACCAGCCCCGATATTCGTAATATTCGCTGAGCATTTGCCCGAGAGGAGGCAGGTTGGGCGTTAATCCTTTTCCCATTCGTTTGAAGGTGAGGGATCGGAAGGGCAAGGAGTCATCCTTCCGACTGATTCCCCGCCGCACATTGTACAACCTCTTGAGATTGAAGATACGTTCTCCCGTCTTCATGAAGTCGTCAACCATCATTTCACCGCCAGTCACTTGGTGATACCACTTCAGTATATCGGTGATGGTAATCCCTCCAAACAGGATGAACTTGCAGAGTTTGAGGGAGTCCATCATGCCCATCAGGTTTTGGGACTTGGCCGCAATGATCCCTTTCCCCTCAACGTGGAATCGATCCACGGGTTCCGGGATACCGATTTCTGGAGCTTTCAACGTTCTCTCAAAGGTATGGCTGAGGCCAGCTAAATGGCAGGCACCCCTTGATGATGTGGCATACCCCACAGCACCGGCATTATACGCCCTCGGATCGTGGGCGGGGAGATCCAATCCCTTAACGTGCATCGCGAACTCGATGGAATTCTTTCCAAGCTCTTCTGACGCTCTTCTCACTCCCCTTCCAAGTATTTCTCCCAAGCCTCTCTTTTGGGCGATCATCTTGATCATCTCGATCAACGCCTCTGTCTTCCCCCATCGGAGTTCAATACCTTCGGTATCCTCTCTGGTGATTAAGCCCTTCTCATAGGCCTCCATACCAAAGGCAATGACACCCCCCGTGGAGATTGTATCGAGGCCATAGCGGTTGCAGAGCTCGTTTGCGAGACATAAGCCCTCAAGATCATCAATCAGGCAATTGCTTCCTAACAGTGCCAGGGTTTCATATTCCGGCCCTGCACCCTCTACCCCGGCGTACGTTCCACTCGTCACCTTTACCGTTCTTCCACATCCCACAATGCAGGAATGACAGAAATACCGGTCGGTCAGCACAGTTTCGGACATGGTCATGCCGTTGATCTTCTCCGCGGACTCCTCCCACCGTCCGACGAATTTCCAGTTTTGAAGCGGAAGCGTACCCATTGACTCAAAGAGAGAAAGACTGCCTGCCGTGCCATATTTCCTGAAGTTCTCCATGTTCTTATTGATTTGAGGCCCATACTCCTTCGCGAGGCGAGCTACACTCTCAGAATCGAATAGGGGGACAGTTCCCGTGCCGTAAGCGACGATCGCTTTCAAATTTTTTGAGCCCATTACCGCTCCCATTCCGCAGCGACCCGCAGCCCGACCATCCTTGCCATCGGTCATGACGGCGGCCAGCGGCACCTGGTGCTCGCCGGCTTGACCAATGGTGCTCACCGCAGCCTTTTCGTTGGTTTCTCCCCTCAAGATAGGGTCTACTTCGTAAGTATCTTTCCCCCAAAGATGAGAGGCGTCCCGCAGCTCCCACTGCCCATCATGGATCCAGAGATAGACCGCTTTCTCAGATCTGCCCGTGACGATGATTCCGTCAAATCCGGCTTTCTTGAGGTTTGCACCCCATGTGCCACCCACATCGGATTCTCCAAAAACGCCGGTGAGGGGAGATCCTGACACCACCGCATGCCTCCCCGAAAGGGGGACAGCAGTTCCCGTAAAGGGGCCAGCCATGAAGATCAGGGGGTTTTCAGGGCTCAAGGGCTCAGTCCGTTCATCGGTCATTTCGTACAAGAACTTAGCACCCAGGCCACTTCCGCCAACGAAGTGTCGGGCCAATTCCTCATCGAGGTCTTCGATATGAATTTTAAGACTGGATAGATCGATTCGGAGGATCTTCTTCGCGTAACCCTTTAATCTCATCGGATGCCCCTTTCCGAAAAGGTAGTGTATTCAAATTAGACGCATTGTCACCAATGCACGCTTTTACATAATATGTTGGAATGGATACCTGTCAAGATCTTTATGAGAGATCTCTGAAAAACCAGGCAAGGGAAAGCAGTAGCGCTTTAGCGTTCTTTGCAGTAAAGCGAACTGCAGAATGGTGGAAAAAATATTTTGAGCAGACAAGAGCGACTATCTCGGAGATACCTACGAAAAATGTGCGCAGAACATGAGGTGTATCGAAATATGTGGTCATCCTTAAAAGGAGGAAGGCTAACCCCCCAACGGTTTCGGAACCTTCCCTCCGGTCAACCCGTAAGGGCCGGACCGCTTACTCTTGCTGTTTGCGGTAGGCTGCACAAAAGTGTTGGCTTACCTAAAAGATAAAGGGGCAAGCCTTATCCCCCCGGGCACGGTGGGGCGATTATCTTGCCAGTCAATACATCTCACGGTGTAACACCCATCAAAAAAATTCACAAGGATGTGGAATATGATAAGATTATGAAATAGTGAACCCAACAGGAAGAAGCTTACAAAAAAAGGGGGAAGGCCCGGAAATTCATGGGAGGTATTATGTCTGCACGGAAAAAACGCCGCATCACTGCAGAGGATTTATACGTATTTCAACTCATTTCTTCCTGTGAGATTTCGCCGCAAGGGGGCCATGTGATCTTTTGCCTACAGAGGGTGGATAAGAAGACCGAGAAGAAATATTCAAACCTGTGGATTGTGCCCACCGATGGGGGTCGTGCCCGGCAATTTACCTATGGCAATCAATTAGATACCCAACCCAGATGGTCGCCCGATGGCGCTGAGATCGCTTTTATTTCCAATCGAGGCCATGAAAAGCAGTCACAGATATACCTCATCCCTTCCGATGGTGGGGAAGCCCGCCAGTTGACTAACGTAAAGGGCACCATTGGCCATTTTGAGTGGGCTCCTCATGGAAAGGAATTGGCCTTTACCCTTCGCAAAAAGGATAAGGAGGAGGTCGAACGGGAAAAAAACGAGCAAAAGAAGAAATTAGGGGTGGTATCGCGTCACATCACCCGCGTCTTTTTCAAAGAGGATGAGGTGGGTTTCCTACCAAAGGAACGCTGGCATATCTGGACGATCAACGTCAGGACTGGCCGGTCAATACAACTAACAGACAGCGACGTCTATGATGAGCATGGGCCTTGTTGGTCCCCCGATGGAAAGGAGATCGCCTTCTGTTCCAACCGCAGCGATGACCCTGATCTCGATCCGGATGCCATAGATTTGTTCGTGATTCGCGTAGGAACGAGGGACATCCGGAAAATTGAGACGCCCTTGGGCCCAAAGGAGAGCCCCAGTTTTTCGCCGGATGGGAAATGGCTGGCTTATTACGGGCGAGAGGGGCGAGGCCAGTGGTGGAGACAAACGTGCGTGTGGGTCGTCCCTGGTGATGGGAGCCGAGGGGCGAAAAATCTGACGGAACCCTTTGATTTTAACGTCTCGAGCTGGACCATCAACGACATGGGAGGGAGCCCTGCCATGATGCCGCCCACCTGGTCGAAAGATGGAGAAACGCTCTATTTCCAAGTGGCACACCATGGAAACACCCTTCTCAAATCGATTGCTTCCCAAGGGGATAAGGGGAACCTGCAAACGGTACTTGGGGATAAGGGGGTGGTGGGCTCGTATAATTTCAGCAGGGAACAGTCGAAACTCGCCTATTTCCATGCAGATATGGTGAATCCGGGGCAGGTTTGGGTTCGTGATATGGCTTCGGGAAGATCGCGGAAATTGACGCACATTAACGAGAATACGCTGAGGGTTTTGGACTTGGGAGAGGTAGAGGAGGTTTGGTTCAAAGGTAATTGTGACAACGATTTACATGGTTGGATTCTCAAACCACCTGGCTTTGATGGATCGAAGAAATACCCGTCCATTTTGGAGATTCACGGTGGCCCCCTGGTTCAGTACGGCAACTTCCTCATGCATGAATTTTACTATTTGGCAGCGCATGGATATGTCGTCTATTTCTGCAATCCGCGTGGGAGTCAGGGATACGGTGAGGAACACGCCAAAGCCATCCGAGACAATTGGGGCACAGTGGATTACGACGATTTAATGGCCTGGGCCGATTTCATCGAGAAAAAACCGTACATTGACAAAAAAAGAATGGGGGTCACCGGGGGCAGCTATGGCGGTTACATGACGAATTGGATCATTGGACACACGGATCGATTCAAGGCGGCGGTCACGCAGCGATGTGTCAGCAACCTGATTAGCATGTGGGGATCCAGCGACTTCAACTGGGTTTTTCAGGAAGTGTTTGGAGACGAGTCCCCCTGGGAAAATGTCGAGAACTACTGGCGGCAGTCTCCACTGAAATACATCGGCAATGCCAAAACCCCGACCCTTGTCATCCACAGCGAACAGGATTTGCGCTGTGCGACCGAACAGGGCGAGCAGGTCTTCGTGGCTCTGAAGAAGTTGGGGGTTGATACGGAAATGGTGCGCTTTCCGGACGAGCCACATGGCCTCTCACGCGGGGGACGCACAGATCGCCGCATTGAAAGGCTGAAACACATGCTGCGCTGGTTTGACCGCTACCTGAAGGATAAGAGCGATTGAAAGGAGCATGAGCAAAAGACCAGTTTTCCATGCCTGGAACATTTATGGA
>CAYFXL010000003.1:0-46386 GCA_964346945.1 uncultured Syntrophobacterales bacterium | reverse complement strand
AGAAATTGTAGGGTACGATTGCAAGACTCTAAAGCTTGAGGAGACTGAGGAGCGACACAAGGAACTCATATCACGATTTGAGGAACTCAAAAAGAAACATTGTAGCCAATAGAATGGGACGGCTGTCCTGGCTCACCAATTCGGTAACCTTTGAAGGTTTATCAAGAGGGGTCATATGGTGGGGTAGGGGGTCACCCATTAAAACGCCTTGCTATCTGTCATCCATGGGAGGGGATGGGCGCTGAATAGGAGTCACATGCAGAATCGATCCTTTCCCTAGGACATGCAGGCGCGGGTGGACATGACGGCCCCAGGGAGAGAGACATGAGAGTTGAAGTCAAGGGTATACAGATCAATTACGAACTTTCAGGCAAGGCGGGTGCTCCTGTCGTAATGCTCAGCCATTCCCTAGGTTCCAGCCTGGTTATGTGGGAGCCTCAGATGAGAGCTCTAGAGACCTATTACCAGGTGCTTCGCTATGACACGCGTGGCCATGGTAGTACCGATGCTCCCACAGGGTCCTATACTCTTCAGCAGCTGGGAGAAGACGCTATCGGTCTTGTGGACGCGCTGAGAAGAGACGCAGTCCACTGGGTTGGGCTGTCTTTAGGCGGAATGATTGGTCAATACCTTGCCCTGAATCATTCCCATCGGCTTCGGAGCCTCGTTTTGTGCGATACGGCTGCCAACATGCCGAAGGAGGGACAGGCAATGCGGCAGGAACGGATCGAAACGGCCCGGAACAAGGGTATGCGGGCACTTCTGCAACCGACCCTTGAGCGATGGTTTACACCACCCTTTCTGAAACAGAATTCCCGGGAGGTGACTCTCATCCGAAATCATTTCCTGGCTACGGAAGTGACGGGCTATATCGGGTGCAGTGAGGCCATCAAAGGACTCAATTACCTGGATCGGCTCTGTGAAATTAAGATTCCCACTCTGATCATCGTGGGTGAGGACGATCCGGGAACGCCGGTGACCGCCTCAAAGGCCATGCACGAGCGCATCCCCGGCTCAAAGCTTGTGGTGTTGCCCTCTGCTGCCCATCTCTCCAATGTGGAGCAGGCTGACGCCTTTAACAGAACCGTGCTGGATTTCTTGAGGGAACACTGATGGAATAGGGGACCTTGTTGAATTCGTTGAGTAAACCTCATCCCTTCTGGGAAAAGGGGTGACTTGACTCCTTTCAATTTCCTTTCCTTCGCCTTTCAAATCATCAAGTCTATCCTAAACTTCAGACTGTGAGAATTTTTCACCAAATTCGCAAAATTTTTCAGCATTTTACCGGAATGTACAGCAAGCAGGACCGTTTGTACTCAAGGAAATCAGAACTCTTCACAGAAAATACTCTCACCCAAGAAATGACCATGTCCCAAATTGATCGTGAAGGCGAACAGTGAAACCACTTGGTTCAGTATATTCTCATAGGGTAAAATAGAAGATGAGATTGCTGTACATTGGACCCCATACAACCTGGATGACAAATAGAATGAAACGCAGAGCTTCCTGTAGAAAAATTTCATGGGGGAAGGCGGCCATTTTCCTGGTCCTCTTGATCTTTCTCTTTATTCCGCGTACAGAGGCTGGACTCAGGGAGCGGGTTTTCGAAAAGGTCCTCCCCAACGGGTTGAAGGTTATTCTCCTTGAGAATAGTAAAGCCCCCGTCATCACCTTCCAGATCTGGTACCGGGTCGGGTCGCGGAACGAAACCTATGGAAAGACCGGACTTTCCCACCTGCTCGAACACATGATGTTCAAGGGGACAGAGACTGTCGGCGCCGAGGAGTTCTCCAGGATCATCTTGGAGAACGGAGGAAGATATAACGCTTTTACCTCCAAAGACTTTACGGCCTACTTCGAGAATCTCAGCGCCGACCGGATCCATGTGGCCCTGGACCTCGAATCGGATCGTTTGCAGAACCTTATTCTGCGGGAAGGCGACTTTCTCACCGAACGAGACGTGGTCATGGAGGAAAGGAGGCTGCGAACCGAGGACAATCCCAAGGCCTATCTCATCGAACAATTGGGGGCGACCGCATTTCAGCTTCAGCCCTATCGGTGGCCCACCATTGGTTGGATGGAGGACCTTGGCCGGCTTTCACTGGAAGATGCGGAGGCTTATTATCGCACCTACTACAACCCGGCAAATGCCTTTATCGTGGTTGTGGGGGACTTCAAGAAAGAGGACCTCCTTCCGAGGATCGAGGAAGCCTTCCGTTCCATACCGAAAGGGGAAGCCCCTAACCAAGATAGACCCACCGACCCGCCTCAGAGGGGGGAGCGAAGAATCATCGTGAAAAGGGAGGCCCAGCTCCCGTTCTTCATCAAGGCATTTCATGTTCCGAATCTCCGTGAGCCAGATAGCTACGTCCTTGAGGTGATTGCAACTCTGCTCTCCGGTGGGAAGAGCTCGAGACTCTATCGCAGCTTGGTTCGGGAAAAGCGGCTTGCCTTGGATATCGAGGCGGACCACTCCCTCCTGTCACGCGATCCGGACCTTTTTTTGATCGCAGCTGAGCCGCTTCCAGGGCAGGATGTGCGTGAAGTTGAAAAGGCCGTGGATCAGGAGTTGGCCCGACTTCAGGAAGAACCGGTGTCCGAATATGAACTCGAGAAGGCAAAGAATCAACTCGAAGCGTCCCATATATTTGGTCGGGATTCGCTCTTTTATCAGGCGATGATTCTGGCCCGACACGAAATAGCGCTCAGTTGGCGGGCAGTTGACGATTACGTTCAATCGATTCGAAAGGTAACCCCGGGGGACATCAAGCGGGTTGCAAGCCGATATCTCATCCGGGACAATCAGACCGTGGCAACACTCATCCCGTTGCCACCCAAGGAGGGAAGGCCCGAGTCCGAGGAATTTTCCATCAAGACGAAGATGTTTCGATAGGTTCACCTCATGACTACCAAGAATCCAAAGGCGTCATGTACGCTTCTCTTGCTTTTGCTCGCCTCCCTTTTGCTTCCGCCGAAGGGAGCTATTCTTCTGGCTATGCCCCGGGTTGAGAGGGTGGTCCTCCCCAATCAACTCGTCCTTCTGGTTGCTGAAGAGCACTCGCTCCCTCTGGTCACACTGCGGTTAGTGGTAGATTCGGGCTCTCGCAGAGACCCCCCTGGAGAAGAGGGGTTAGCAAACCTGACGGCTCAGGGGCTTTTGCTGGGAACTTCCACCTACTCAGTGACTGCCTTCCGTGAGGCACTGGACTTCATGGGAGCCTCTCTCACTTCTTGGGCTGGTCGGGACAACACGAGCCTCGGTCTCCGGGTTCTCAAGAAAGATCTGGACAAGGGGTTCGATCTGTTTATGGAGGCGCTCACCCAACCCACCTTTCCCCAGGAAGAGATTCAGAGACAGGTGGAAAATACCCTCGCTGCTATTCAATCTGCAGAAGACAGACCGGGTGAGATCGCACGAAAGGCTTTTCAAAGTACTCTCTTTTCGGACAATCCTTACGGTCATCCGGTGGAAGGAACAAGGGAATCCCTCTCGCGTATCACGCGGGGAGCGGTCCTTCAGTTCCATAAGACCTATTATCACGCAAACAATGCCATCCTCGCGATTGTGGGGGATATCACGATTGAGGAGGTGAGAGCAAAACTTATCCCACGCCTTTCACAATGGCCGATGGGTAAGATCCCCGATGAGCATTTTACATCCACATTCACCGAAGAACCCAAGACTGTGAAGATTGACCGAAACATAAGCCAGGCCAATCTCATCCTCGGCCACAAGGGGATAAGCCGCAAAAACCCCGACTATTATGCCGCCACTATCATGAACTACGTCCTGGGAGGAGGAGGCTTTGGTTCCCGCCTGTTTGAGGAGATTCGCGTCAAGAGAGGGCTCGCCTATTCCGTGGCCAGCTACTTCGATACCGGAAAGTACCCTGGTTCTTTTCAGATAAGTCTCCAGACGAAAAACGCATCAGCTCAAGAGGCGATTTCTCTCCTTCGCCAGGAGATGGAGCGAATTCAGAGAGAGCCGGTTTCCGAGGAAGAGTTGGACAAGGCCAAAAAATACCTCATCGGAAGCTTCCCTCTCCGACTCGATACCCAGTCCAAGCTGGCACGTTTTATCACCCAGATCGAATACCACGGCCTAGGCCTTGACTATTGCGAAAAATACCCCTCATATATAAACGCCGTCACCAGGGAAGACGTGCTTCGGGTGGCAAAATCGTATCTCCATCCAGGGAGCGCTATCCTCGTGATCGTCGCTCATTTGAAAGAGGCTGGGATGAGATGAAGTGACACCGGGGAACATTTTATCGCTCACGGAAAAAAGGGGGGCGTCAAATCCTCATTCTCGATAGTAGTTGATGAGCTCTCAGCTTTCTCAATTCTCAATAGGAAAGACGGAGGGAGGTCATTGATGACGAACAGGGAGCGGCTACTGGCCATTTTGGAGGGTCGGAGTCCCGATCGGATCCCGTGGATTCCGCGCCTACATATCTGGTACAACGCCCACAAGAGGCTTGACAGTTTGCCAGACCTGTTCAAGGGTATGACGCTGCGGGAGGTGGAAAGGACATTGCGGCTCGGAACCCCAGCCCGGGGGGCGAGGGTCTTTCGTCCAGAATACAGAAACATGGATGTCATTGTGCGTGACGATGGCGGGAACACTATCACTGAGTACATCACCCCTAAAGGCATGGTGAGAGCAGTGAAGAGTGTAAGTGAGGAACAGGCGCGACTCGGATTTGAGACGAAAATTATCGTTGATTACCCCCTCAAGAGCGCGAAGGATTACGACGCCATGATGTATGTGGTGGAGAATACGGTTTTCGTCCCCGTATACGAGGAATACAAGGCCTTTGACCGGGAGACCGGTGAAGACGGGCTTCCTATGGTTGACGCGGGTGACTGTCCGTTCCATCACTGGCTCAATACCTTAGCGGGGTACGAGTCGGGGTATATACACCTGATTGGAGAATTCCGGGATCGTGTTGAGGGCCTTCTGAAGCTCATGACTGAGAAAGACAGGGAAATGTGGAAAATTGTCGCCGAATCGCCCGCCAAACTCATACTGCACGGCCACCATCTCTCCACCCAGTTAACGCCGCCGAATTACTTCGACCAGTACATCACTCCCTACTATCAGGAGTTCTCTGAACTTCTCCATGTGAACGGCAAGTCTCTGACCATGCATGCTGACAACGACACAAGCCGGATCCTGCCCCACCTCAAGGCGGCGGGCTTCGATATGCTGGAGTGCTTCGCTACCGCACCCATGGCCAAGGTGACCCTCAAAGAGGCCCGGGAGATACTTGGAACATCGGTCATCATCTGGGGAGGCGTTCCTTCCGTGCTCCTGGAGGGGTATTTCCCAGAAAAGGAGTTTGAGGCCTATATGGTTGACGTGTTCAGATCGGTGGCTCCGGGAGATGCCTTCATCCTGGGCATTTCCGATAACGCGATGCCCGACACCATGATCTCACGTATCGAGAGAATTTCGGATATGGTTGAAGAATATGGCCACTATCCAATAAGCCTCAACGCTTAATAGGTGCCACCCCAGCGAGAAAGGAGACGTTCAAACCTCAATCCCGGCCAGGAAGAGTCGGGGATGACCCTGAACCCGGCAATGTAAAATCGGGTAAAGGTAACCCCCGATCGACGGAACCATCTGGCAGCATGGGGTCAGCCAAAGAGGACTTCACCCGATCTCCCCTTGAGACCACTTTCCCCCTTTAAGCCTATCTCCTCATCAGGTTATAGGGAATATAGGTCGAAAGCGGTTTGAAGAGAATAACCAGAGCCAGCACGCAAATGAGGGCAAGGAGGAAGGGCAGGACAGACCGGACAACCCGGGGAAAAGGGGTTCTGGTAACCCCGGCGAGCACGTACAGAACCATTCCAAAGGGCGGGGTGATATTACCCAAGGTGAGGTTGAACGCCATAATCACGCCGAAGTAGATAGGGTCGATACCGACCTGCTTGATCAATGGCATGATCAGGGGGGTGAAAATGGTTATGGAAACCACCGTGGACAAAAAGCAGCCCACGAAAAGGAAGAAGATATTTACGATAATCAGTATGCCCAGAGGGTTGGCGGTAATTGAGATGATATACTCGGTCAACACGTAGGGTATCCTGAAGCGAATCAGCAGCCATCCGTAAAAAGAACCGCATGCCAGAATGAAGAGGATCTTTGCCACATCCCGCATCGTGTCCACCACGGTCTCCAGTAATGCAGCGAGAGAAAGCTCCCGGTAGAGAATACAGGCAAGAAAGACTGCATAGAAAACAGATACGGCGCCGGCTTCTGTGGGCGTGAAGATTCCTCCCCATATTCCACCGATAATGATAATCGGGGTAAGAAGTGCCAAAGAGGCTTTGACAAAGGTGGAGAATAGCTCGCGCCAGGCTGGCAATTTCCCCCTGGCATAGTTCCTTTTAATGGAGAAATATGCAACGAGTACCATAAGGCTCAGGCCCATCAAAACCCCGGGAATCAATCCACCCATGAAAAGGTCGGCGACTGAAACTTCTGCCAGCACTGCATAGAGGACCATGGGGATGCTGGGCGGGATAATGGTGCCGATCATCGCGGAGCTCGCGGTAATTCCGGTACTGAAGTTCAGATCGTATCCAGCCTTGTTCATGGCGCGGATTTCCACCACACCAAGACCGGCGGCATCAGCGGTGGCAGAACCGGACATCCCGGCAAAGATCATGCTAGCCACAACATTCACATGACCGAGTCCTCCTCTCACATATCCAACGAGACAGTTGACAAAGTTGAAAATTCGATCCGTGATACCGCCCACGTTCATCAATTTGCCGGCCAGGAGAAAGAAGGGAACGGCGAGCACCGGAAAGTTATCCAGGGCATAGACGAGACGCTGGGCGATTACATCGAAGGGAATATTGGCAATTCCCCGGTCCAGGATCAAGGCAACGAGATTGGTAAAACCGAGCGCGAAGGCAACGGGCACCCCGATCACCATAAGAACGATTAGCACACCCACAAATACCACGAGCACGTTACGAGGCCCTCTGTTTTAAAAGACCCTTCAAGATTCGGTAAAGGGAATCTAAAGTGAAAAGGAGCATGACCACCGCGCCCACGAAGACCACGGTATACTGGTAGGCCATTCGGATGATCGGGACGGACTCGGCGCGGACAACCCATGTGATATGGATCATTCTATAGCTTCCAATCACCACGCACGCCAGAAAGATAGCCCCGACAAGGGAGTTGAAGATTCTGAGGCATGCCGCCATGTTTCCGGTTGCTTTCTCGAGCAAGAATTCCAGGGCAATATGTTCTCCCCGGATGAGAAGCGCAGCAGCGCCGGAAAACACTGTCCAGATGAGCATGATCCGTGCCAGCTCTTCCGACCAGACCAATGGTTTTAGCAGAAAGTGGCGGAAAATAACCTCCAGAAAGACCACCGAGCACATGACGATGAACGTGGAGGTCGCAAAAACGGTCAGGATTTTGCTTATTGTTTTCATAATTGTATTCATAGAGCGCCACAGAGAAAGGCTGGGCCGATACCATATCGGCCCAGCCTAGAGTGTTTAGATCACTTTACCGCTTCCACATACTGCTTCACATACTTCTCGTATAAGCCTGGAGCCCAATCCTTTCTAATCTCCTCAACCGCGGGCAAAACGGCTTTCTTAAATGCCTCCCGGTCCGGGATAATGACCTGCCAATCCTCCGCCTTCTGTGCCTTTACAAGGAGCTCCGTATCGATCCTCTTCTCTATAGAGGTTAGATAGTCCGCCGCCTCTTCAATGGAAGAAAGGAGGGTTTTCTGCAAGTCGGGCTTCAGAGTATCGTAAAACCGTTTGCTTAACGACCAGGCCCTGAAACTGTAAAGATGATCCGTTAACATGAGGTATTTGGTAACTTCGTACTGTCTCATGGCAACCATGGGTGATACTGGGTTCTCGGCAGCCTCCACCACGCCGGTCTGCAATGAGTGAAAGATTTCCACGGCCGGAATTGGGGTAGGGATTGCCCCCAGTCGCCTCCAGGCAATTTGCCAGCTCTTAATGTTGGGCAACCTCATTTTAAGCCCCTTAACATCCTCGGGACCGAACACTCTCCTGTCCTTTGTAATAAGCTGCCGTCCCATCCTCAGCGAATAGCCCACTACCATGATGTTGGACTTCTTTACAACTTCCTCGCTCATTTGTTTCCCGAGATCACCCTTAACAAGTCTTCCAATAGTCTCACGGTCAGGAAAGAGAAAGGGCACCCCAAAAATATAGAGTTTGGGTGCGTAGGTCGTTACGACGATTTCCCCGCCAAGATTCATCTGAACCTCGCCAACGGTGAGCTGCTCGAAAACACTTTTCTCCTTTCCGAGTACGCCGCCAAGGAAGAGGTTCACCTGGATTTCGCCGTTGGTCCGCTCCTCCAGAATTTTCTTGAAATGCTTCATGGCGATCGCCTCAGAACCCCCTTCCGGAAGTGCCGTGGCGAAGCCAAGCTTAATCTGTTGGGCAGAAACCGTGGTAAACGGGAGCAAAGTGATAGCAAACACCAACACGGTAATCATCATCAACCAAACGTTACGCTTCATATTTCTGACCTCCTTCCAAATATGGTTTTTAAGCTTGGTATTTACCACCTCCTCTCCGCAATAGATTGATGGCTTGGCTCGAGAAGCTTCCTTCCTGTGTTTTAGAGCCACTCGCCGTGCAAATTTCACGATAGTATGTGGAAAAATTTATCCTGTCAACTATTTTTTAAATCCGTGTGCTGGCACACAGAAACATCTCCCTTGGGGAGGACACAGGAATTTTCAATGGGCTGACGGTAACAGTTTACACTGCGGTCTGAATGGCTTCTCAACCCTCATTCTTACATATTTGGCCTATCAAATTGAAGATAGTCGTATAATCCTTATCACCTTGGCCATGTTTGACGGGATAATACCAATAATCAAAAGTTGCCCTGGTTATGGGAAAATTATAGTTCAGTTCTTCGGTTTTTCTCATAACAAGCCCGATATCTTTATACATTGTCTTGAAGGATGCCCCAGCGTCATAACTCCCTGACAGAATAAACCGAGGGAATCTCACCTCTGTGGCATAGCTCCTTGCATTTCCGAAGTTAAACACCTCAATCATGGTATCGAGAGGAAGCCCCAGTCCCACGCCTAATGTAGCCGCTTCACAGGCCGCTAAAAAGGTGGAATGCGAAAGTTGATTGTGGACCAACTTCATGTAATGCCCATTGCCCAATTTCCCCATATAAAATATCTTCTTGGCAATGACGTCGAGGATGTATTTGCACCTCTGAAAAACCTTCTCATTTCCACCAACCATCAGAACCAGACCACGTGTTTTTGCCCCAATGACCCCCCCCGTCATGGGACAATCGAGGTACTCTATGTTTTTTTCCCTGAGGAATTTGCCCAATTCAATCGATTCCCTGGGATCGCTGGTTGTCATGTCGAGGATGACCTTAGGCTCTCTCATTCCCTCGAGAAGCCCCTCCTTCTTTGTTAAAACCTCCCTGGTTGCAGATGTATCTGGCAAGATATCGAGAATAATATCCGATCTTTCAGACAATTCCTTCAACGTTTTGGCCACTTTGATACCCTTAGCCCTCATCTTACGGGCAATCTCCTGACGCTTGTCATATGTCACAACTTCAAATCCAGCACTGTGGAGATTTTCAGTGATGGGCTCCCCCATATTGCCAATGCCGACAATGCCGAGTCTATGTTCCATTGTCCCTCTCCTTTACACTGTTTTTGCGTTTGGCTCAAGCTGGATCGCAAAGGATATTCAACACACCTTAATTCTTTTCCAAGCCCTGGGCGAACTTCCTTCCTTACTCAATGTATGATCTGAAAAGCGCTTTGGCTTCCTCTACGGTTGCTACCTTGCGATTAAGCTCCACACAAAGGCGCTTGAGCCGTTTTACAAATTCAGCACTGCTCCGGGCCAGCTGTTCCGGTGTGAGGAAAAGATTATCTTCAAGCCCAACCCTGATATGTCCCCCAAGCATGAGGGTTGCGATATCCAAGGCGAATTGGTTGTGTGCACCTCTATTTCTTGACCAGATACTCCCTGGGAATATGGCCTTGACTCTCCGTATCATTTCATCGTATTCTTCCAGCACCGTTTTCTCCGACGCGGTCCCCAGATCGAAGACCAGCTCGAAATGAGCCGGTTGCTCGACCAACCCTCTCTTGATCAAAGCATTAGCACTTTCAATCATTTCCATATTAAAGGCCTCGATGATTGGAACAACCCCCAACTCTTTCATGGTGTTCGCCGTGTATTCGATTTCTTCAGGAGTCCCCCTGATATTCAGGGAAGCCATATCAGGACGGAGTTCTCGAATAGGAGCCAATTTTTCTTCGACCGGAGCGGGAGGGCCACCAGTTGATATCTGAATAATCATATCACAATGCCTCCGGACCTGTGCGATGATTTTTCGGTAATACTTTGGGTCGAATGTAGTGTTTCCCTTTTCGTCTCGGGCATGGATATGAGCGACTGCCGCTCCCTCCTCGTATGCTTTGATAATATCCTCACTATTTCTTGGGGAGTCTCCGGCATGTACGGACTATCGTTCTTCGTCCAATTCACATACGTACTTGCGACCGTTATTATTAGCGGATCCATGCGAAACCTCCTTCAGTTTCCCTATCTCCCCATTTTGGAGCACAGTAGCTTTTTGCCCGTTCAAATAGATACGAGACGGTATATCTCCATGTCAAGGTTTTACCCAGATCAGAATTCCACTTGGTGAATCGGGGGGTCTCGGAGTGCCACGCTCTTAAAACGAGATAGTTGAGAGGATCTTTGTGGAAAATCGATCAGTGATATCCGTATTTGCTCCATAGGGTGAGGGGAAGGCCATTGCTTCCCCTGCGCTCTTTTCATTCGAGAAAATGATGTCAAACTCCCCTTTTACTACCCATTCCCCTGAATTAACGGTCATACGGAGTCCTCACCATGCATGAGAGTGCCGCCGATACCCTCTTTGAGGTCTCCAGCAAGGGTTGCCATTTTTATGGGGAACTTCTTCATAACGATCATCCCAAACCGTGCACCTCTCTCTCATGAGGAAAGTATAGCGGTATATTTCAACGAGTCTTGTAGGCTACTGGGGTTTGCGATGCCTTTCCCCGCTATATCGAATGCAGTTCCGTGAGCAGTCGTTCCGTATGGGACAGGCAAGCCCATGAAAAGGGTGACGCCTTTCCTCCTTGCGTACAATTTCCGCGCTATATTGGCCTGGTCGTGATACATGCAAACCACAGCATGAAATTCTCCATCAGTCGCCCTCACGAATATGGTATCGGCAGGAAAAGGTCCCTGAACCTTTACATTCAGCTTTTGTGCCTCTTCAACAGCGGGTTTGATCTCACCGATTTCCTCCCGCCCGAAAAGGCCTCCTTCACCCCCGTGAACGTTTAAGGCAGCGACTGCAATCTTGGGTTCCAGCAACCCCATTTTCCTCAACGTCTCATCCATTAATCGGATGTATCTCAAGACCCTCTCTTTTTTTATCATATCGGCAATATCCCTAAATGGAATATGGAATGTTACGGGAAGCGTCCAGACCGAATCCATCAACCCCATGACAAACGGTTCTGGGCTCTTTGTGAGTTCAGCCAGATATTCCAACTCGTCCACATAATGATATCCTGCCCGGTGAAACGCCTCTTTATTAAGGGGTGCCGATACTATCCCATCGATCTTTTTCTCCAAGGCTAAGGTTGAAGCCCTTTCCAGATATAACGCAGCCGCCTTGCCCATGGCAGGATCGAGCTTTCCCCACCGTATCTCCGGGATATTCGCGCCCTCCGGACATAAAACATCTGGATTCGCAAAGCGAAAATCTGCCTCAGAGATGTCCCGGATTGCCTTGAAGTACAAATCTCCGTCCATCACCCTAGAGATTTCCTCCATTACATTCGGATCCCCAATGACGAAGGGGTTACAATATCCATATACTTCCTCTCTGGAAAGAACCTTTGTGATAAGTTCGGGCCCAATCCCGGAGGCATCCCCCATGGTGATTGCAATAATCGGCTTTTTCACGTGTTCCCTCCTCATTATTCATGTTTGCGTCCATTATATTATGGTCACTGGCCTTGTCAATTCATTTGCGGAAAGAGAAGCGGGGGAACGGCCTTGAATCGTGCATTTTCCCCAAAGGAGAGGTAAGCCTCCCCACCAAGAAAAAGAGAAAAAGGGGGGCGTCCGTAAAAATATAACGTGCTGAGCGAGATACAATAGAAAAGGGGATGTCCGTGAAACTCTTACATCCCCGATCAATCTCCAATTTCACCTCCATCTGATTTCCCTCCACCTGACCAGCCCAATGCTCAGAATCTTGCCTTAAGCTCAAATCGCGAACATTTTTCACCGCATTATCAAAAATTGTTTGAGGTCTTTGAACAGGTTCCTGATTTTTAAACAATTTCAGCGGATTATATGTAGGCTAAATTGGCATAACATATGCAATAAAACCTTGATTGAACCGTTCTAGGGAGAAAACCGCCAATCCTGGATTGCGATATGAGTAAGGAGGGTTCATGAAAAAATCGGTTCTAATGAGAGTGTCTGAGGAATGCGAGGGATGCGATTTTGTCCGTTATCGCAAGAAAGATCATCCGTATTGTCAAGTAGAGTTTTACAGTGACCTTCATGCTCCAGATTTCTGCCCATTATATGGGAAGCGGCAGTCTAGGAAATGGAGAAAATGGAGAAACCAGATTAAAAAAGCAAAGAAAGATTTGAAGGTTTATGCCGGGCCAAGGAGACCGAGGCAGGATTCCAGATGGAGCAAAAATAAAGGCACTGGAAAGCGATATTTGACATCATAAAATAGACAACGGCTCTATTTCGAGCCCTGAACGGGCTGTTGCCCACATCACCTTTCGCTCTCAGAAGAGAATTCTTGGTCATTCTAACGTTCACTTCACTGGAAACCTAGAACTCGCCCTTTGGGCTCAAACACTGGGTTTGCGGCCGTCTCGCTTCACCAAAAATGGTTAGCGAAAATTCTTCAACATTCGCTCCAGGGGATTTGAACAACAGGCCGTGAATATTTGACACTCCCGATTACCCTCTCATTTCTCCCCCATCCAATTTCCCTCCTTTTAACCAGCGCAATCATTAGAGGCATTTAAAATTCCACATTGTGAAAGCTTTTCCCCGGCCTTACAGGATTTTCTCGATTTCATTGGATTTAACGGCACGGTATCCTGATTTTATTTGATTGGGCGGATTTTTTTCTGTATAAACAATAGTCAGTTGAGATTTTGGATTTTGGTGGTCTAAGGAGGAGCTATGAAAATACTTCGAAATATTGGCTCGCTGGCCTTCGTGCTCGGGCTCTTCACCGCAGTATTTGCCGGGATACCATGGTACATGATCGTTTCCGATGATCCGGTCGTGCCCTGGTGGCTCAGGATAGCGGTTTTCTGCCTTCTGGGGGGTATCCTTGTGGTTCTGCTGACAGTGGCTCTCGAACAAAGGAAAAACAAGACCTCAGGAGGGGGGCCACTGCCTACTGAGCCTGATCGCACGGTTTTGCTGTTGAATTCCGCAGAACTACCTGGCCGAGAGATCACGGAGATTCTCGGTCTCGTCCAGGGGCATACGGTATTTGCTATCTGGCTTGGCAAAGATCTATCCGCCATAGTCAGGTTGATCCTTGGCGGCGAATTGACTGAATATACAGAGATGATGGCAAGGGCTCGGGCAGCAGCTACCGATAGGATGATCGCCGAGGCTGCAGAGATGGGGGCGGATGCAATAATCAATATTCGCTACATGACTACGAGTGTTGTGGGGAGCGCGGCTGAACTTTTAGCTTATGGCACAGCAGTCAAGGTCAGCGAATAGATCGCCTTGCGGGTGGATATTGATACCTGTAAGATTGCCGCCTTAGAGTAGAATAGGATCAGTCCTTGCCATTGGACAAAATAAGTATTTGCCTAACATCTCACTGCAGCCGACCTTCCAGGCCCTCGGCCGACGTCAACCGTTAGGCTCGTGTGAGAAGGATACTTGAGTCATGATCGATCCTGGGCTAAGAGATAAAATCGTACTTTTAACGGGCGGGAACAATCCCCATGGGATCGGGGCCGCCACTGCTAAGACGTTTGCCTTGCAAGGTGCGGCCGTGTTCATTCAGTATTTCCGGCAGCCTGGTGAGCTTATTGATAATTTGAAGGACGGGAGCGATTTCGATACGCCCGGAGTTCCATTCTTTCTCAAAATGCAGACCATGTCCGCCGAGGAGATAGTCCAAGCGATTCGCAAGCAGGGGGGGCGGACAGAGGCTTGGGAAGGCAATCTGGCTGACCCGGATCTTATTCCTATGCTCTTTGATCGCGCTGAAGAGGCATTCGGACCTGTGGATGTGTTGGTTAATAACGCTGCAGATTATTTTCCCGACACGTTCCTGCCAGAAAAGACTCTTGCCGCTGGCGAACGCGCGCTGTGGGAAGCGGGCCCACTCAGGTCAACCATCAACGCGGTAAGCCACGACCGACACTGTGCCGTTAATACCCGTGCCGTGGCCTTGATGATGGCAGAATTTGCCCGTCGGCATATCGAGCGTGATCGAAATTGGGGGAGGATCATCAATGTAAGTGCTGATTGCTCTTGGGGCTGTCCCGGGGAAGTCTCCTACAGGGCTAGTAAGTACGCACTCGAATCATACAGCCGCAGTGCTGCTGCGGAGCTGGGCCCCTTCGGCATCACGGTGAATATCGTCTCCCCTGGCCCGATTCAAACCGGATATATCACGCCGCAGATGGAGGAAGGATTGGTCGGTGATATCCCGCTGAGACGTATTGGTCAACCAGAAGACGTTGCTGATGTCATTGTTTTCTTGGCGTCTGAACAAGCCCGGTGGCTTACTGGACAATTGCTCTGTGTTCACGGCGGACACCGAATGTCGCTGGGACGCTAGCTGGGAAAGCTCCTCGCCGATACATAAAATGTGACGGGGGGTTGTTTTTTCTTGACCGGCTTAATGCTCAGAATCCCGCCTTAAGCTCACATTGTGAAAATATTTCACAGCGCTCTCAAAAATTGCCTGTAATTATTACTGGGATATCCAGGTGTCATCATGATTTCAAATAGTTATGTATGAGCACCTAGGTGGCACAAAAAATGCAAACTTGCAAAAAACCTCAATCCACTCATGTGCGGATTCGGTAATGAGGTGAGTGCAAGAAACGGAGGTTCGTCTTTTCAAGTATGGTCTATGGAGGCTTAAAGAAAGATTAAGAACCTTGATCACTCGAGAAGAGTATGGATGTTAAAGCACATGAAAAATACAATGAGGGGTTGTCTTATTTGCAAGATGATCGTTACCAAGAAGCAATAGAGTCCTTCAAGCAAGCCATCCAGCGAAAGCCTGATTCTGCCGAGGCTCATTGTGATCTTGGAAATTGTTATATCCAGCTTGGTCGGTACCAGGAAGCAATTGACGCTTGCAAAGAGGCGATCCGGATCGCACCTGATTATGCCAAGGCACACTACAATCTAGGCCTTGCCTATCAAAGTACCGGGAACCTCGACGAAGCAACTGAAGCTTACAAGGAGATGATCCGCCTCAAGCCCGATAATGCTGAGGTGTATTATAACCTGGCTCTGGTGTATCAATACTTGGAGCGCTACGAGGAAGCAATCGAGGCTATCAAGACGGTCTTCCGCATATGCCCTGATTTTGCCGATGCGTACTTTACTCTCGGCAGGGTTTATGTGAACCTTGGACGCCGGGAGGAAGCAGTTGTAGCTTACAAACAGGCCATCCGCCACAAGCCCGATAATGCCGATGCGCACTTTTTTCTTGCCCTGGTGTATGTCATGCTTCAACGCCATCCGGAAGCGGCGGAGTCCTTCAAGGAGGCGGTTCGACTCAAGCCCGAATATGCTGGCGCATTGCAATCTTTATCGGAGAGGGGGGAGAGGAGCCAACCCTTGACGTTGGACAAATGATTTTCTTGTCCCTTTTGAAGAACAGGAATCAGGTGTCAACAGGCTGTTACCCACATCCCCTTTCGCTCTCAGAAAAGAATTCTTGATCATTCTAAAGTTCACCTCACTGCAAAGAGCGCCCCTTCGGCGCTACTTCGTTCCCGCAACGCGCCCTTTGGGCTCAAACATTAGATATGCGGCCGTTTCGCTTCACCAAGAATGGTTAGCGAAAATTCTTCAACATTCGCTCCAGGGGGTTTGAGCAACGGGCCGTCAACATTTGACATTCCCGATGAATCCATGACTTCAGCCCCATCCAATTTCCTTCACTCTGCCCATCAAGTCCTCAGACGTATCCTGAAATCCAGATGGCGAAGATTTTTCAAGCAATTCGCGCAATTTATCAGTATTTTACTGCAATGAACAACAAGCCCCCCTCATTATTATCCGTAATTCCAAGAAGGCGAATTGGGGTAAAGCCTTGATTTTTGAATTTCCGGGCATAAAGCGTGAAATTTAACAGAGCCTGGGACCAGGTTCTGTTTGACAAACGCGTTCCAAACAATCCTTCCAGGATCTGCAGCCGCATTGAGCACATCGCGGGGATGCCTAGGTAAACTCTTATAGATAACTCCTTGTGTGCTTTTCTTTTTTGCTTGCTTTTTCCTATGCGTTTAATTTTAATAGGAGGGGTGGCCTATAAAACAAGAAAGGAGGAAGTTGAAAAATGAGAAAAAAGATCACATGGTTGGCAGTATTGCTCTGTTTTGCTTTGTCGTCATTTGCGGTGGTTCAAGGGAAGGCGGCCTGGCCTGATCCCGAACAGACCATCAACGTGGTGGTTCCGTACAGCGCGGGAGGGGGGACCGACTTAATTTTCCGGCCGATCGTGGAAGAGATGAAAAAGCACACCAAGGCAAACATCATCGTGAGTAACATCGGCGGGGCCGGCAGCTCTAAGGGTACCAACGAGGTATTGAGCCTGCCCGCCGACGGGTACACCGTGCTGGCCAGCGGCACCCATACCGTGGCCGCTACTCTCCAGGGGCTGACCGATGGCTACAAGAAGCTAGATGGGATCGCCAGCCTCAATTGGGATCCCTTCATCATCGCCGTCCTGAATACCAGGCCCTGGAAAACGATGAAGGAACTGGTGGAGGACGCCAGAAAAACCCCTGGAAAGATTAGCCTGGGGAATGCCGGAATGGGCGGCGCTACAGGGGTGGCCTCAGTGGGCCTGAACCTTGCCTTCGCGAAGTCGTTCAACGTTACCCCCTTCTCCGGAGGGAAAAACCTGCTGGCAAACGTTTTGGGAGGTCATTGCGATGTGGGTATCTTCTCCCAATCGGAGATGCTGGCAAACAGGGATAAGCTTCAGCCCCTGGTGATCCTCTATAGCGAGCACAGCGTCCTTCCTGATTTAAGGGATGTTCCCACCTTAAAGGAAGCCGGATATCAGAACCTTACGGTACCGGGGGGGTCATTCCGCTCCTTTTCGGTGAAGAAAGGAACGCCACAAGCGGTAAAGAACAAACTGGCGGAGATCATTCGCAAGGCTTACAAATCCCCCGGTTTTCAAACCTTCATGAAGCAGAAGGGATTGCTCCCCGCTTACTACGAGCTGGGGAAGCTGGACGGCTACTTCAATGAATTGGTCGAAGCATACATACCCATCTTAAAGAGCGCGGGACTTCTGAAACAGTAAGAATGAACGGAAACCGCACAGCCTCAAAAGAATTTCCTCGGGCTGTGCGGTTTCATTCCTCACCCGTTTTGGAGTCAGGCTTAACCATGAGAAGAGCTATCCCACGGGTGTTTATCCTCATCTCAATTTTTTATCTCATTTTTGCATTTTCGTTAGAAGAACGCAGGATGATCGGGGACGAGCGAGGCTGGGATCCAGGTTCCAGGGCCCTTCCCATAGGCACAGGTGTGATCATGCTCGCCACCTCTATCTACCTCACTTTGCGGGAGAAGCCTGCCGCGGTAGGTCCGGAAAAACTGGATGAGGGCTCCGCTAGACTCATCGTGCTCACCATTGCCCTCACGGTCTTTTACATCCTGCTCTTTAGGACAACCGGTTTCATCCTTTCCACCAACGCTTTGCTTTTCACCTTGATCTACTTTAATTACAGAAAGGGGATGGAATGGCATATGGTTCCCGGGTTTGGCCTCGGGTTTGTGCTGAGTAGCGGATTCGTTCTTTTGATCTATTCCCTCGGCAGGTTCATTACCCGCTCCCTGGTTCTCTACGGCAAGAGATCTGATCTTGAGGTTTTCTCTGGCAAACTGTTCACCTCCGGGGTTACGATGGTCATTCTGGCCTTGATATTCCTTGCTACTCTCTTTATATCAGGAAAAATAACCCGATCGGCTGAGGGAAAATATACACGGATTTCCGTGCTTACCGCACCGGCTGTTACGGAGATCCTCTACCTTGTCTTCAAGCAAATATTCCTTGTGCGCTTGGCTAAGGGGTTGATTACCTGGTAATTCGGGGGGGCCGTATTGGAGGAACTGGCGAACGGCATACTGCAGGTTTTGAACCTGGAAACCATCCTCTGGATAGCCCTGGGGGAGGTCCTGGGCATTTTATTGGGCGCTCTTCCAGGACTGACGGCTACTATGGGTATTGCCCTGATGCTACCTATCAGCTTTCAGCTCTCCAAAGCCACCGGTATGGCCCTATTGCTCGGGGTGTACTGCGGTGCGGTCTCCGGAGCCTCCATTCCAGCCATCCTTCTCGGGATCCCGGGCAACCCCAACGCCATCGCCACGGTGTACGATGGACAGGCCATGACCCAGAAGGGTATGGCCGGTCAGGCCCTTGGGGGGGCGGTAGTCGCGTCGTTCATCGGGGGAATCGCAAGCCTGCTCCTCCTGGTCTTATTCTCCCCACTGATTGCTCGCTTTACCCTGCTCTTTGGCCCCGCCGAAAAGGCAACCCTAGCCCTGGTAGGCCTTACCATCATCGCCTCTGTTTCCGCTGAAAACCTGGCCAAGGGTGTGCTCACCGGCTCGATGGGTCTGGCCCTGGCATTACTTGGAACCGATCCGTTTACCGTTGCCCTGAGGATTCCCTTTCCCGATCTTCTGGCCAAAACTCCCCTCACGAGCGGGATAAAGCTCATACCGGCCCTGATCGGTCTTTTCGGTATCTCCCAGGCCCTATCCGACCTGGAGCGAATACGAGAAGGCTACCTGTCTCCCCAGCAGATTAGAATCGAGAAGGTATTCCCGCCTCTCAGAAAAATCGCCCGGATGTGGCGGATCATCGTTGAATCCACCGGGATCGGTGCCCTGATCGGGGCAATACCCGGAACCGGAGCCTCTATCGCCGTTTTCTTGAGTTACGAACGGGCAAAGAAGATTACTTCCTCCCGTCGCAGCAAGCTGGAACGGGTTGGCACAGGATGCCTTGAGGGGGTTATGGCTCCGGAGGTCGCCAACAATGCCGTTACTGGCGGCGCATTGATACCGGCGCTCTCCTTAGGCATCCCGGGTGATTCCTCGACTGCCGTACTCCTCGGCGCTCTGCTGATCAAGGGGGTGGTGCCCGGGAATCAGCTCTTCACCCAGGAATTGAGCCTTGTGTATGCCATCTTCTTCTCTCTATTCCTCTCCAATGTATTCATGCTCACCTTTCAGTTGATGGGGGTGAGGATTTTTCCCAAAGTGCTTTCCGTTCCCATGGCCATGCTCATTCCAGTCATTATCGTCCTCTCGTTGATCGGGTCTTATGCAATAGAAGGACAGGCCATACTTTCGGCCATTTTCGACATGGGGGTGGCGCTGTTTCTCGGTATCGTGGGCTATTTCCTCAAGAAGGGCGGGTACCCTATCGCACCTATCGTGCTGGGACTCATTCTAGGGGGCATGCTCGAGGAGAATTTTCGGACGGCGGTAAAACTAGCTGGCGGCGACTACTTCGTCTTTTTCACCAAACCCATCGCGTTGGCTTTTATCATCCTGGCTTTCCTTTCCGTGGGGCTTACATTTCTTCGAACTGGGAGAAACCGATGAGGCTGGTTTTTCTTGGAACTTCTGGAGCCGTTCCAACGGGGAAAAACGGCAATCTCTCTTTTGCCGTGGGAGTTGAGAACACCTCTGTACTCATCGACGCCTCGGGCAACCCGGTACAGAACCTGCTCAGAGCAGGATTCGATCCTTTAGAGCTGGATGCGGTTATTTTAACCCATGCTCATACGGACCACATCTATGGGCTGCCGTCGCTCCTGCATGCCCTCTGGATGGGGAAGAGAGAAAAGCCCCTGCTCATCGTCGCCAACCCCGTTACCGCTGCTTTTGCCAGGGAGTTGAGTAATTTGTTCCGTCTTCTGCAGCGGGAAAACCTTTTTTCGATTACATGGGAGGAGTTGGAAGACGGTCAAGTGTCCCTATCGGAGGCGCTGAAGGTGGGACTGTTTCCGGTGGAACATTCCACACCGACCTCCGGGGTGAAACTCATTACCGGCACTTCTGTCCTCGTATACAGCTGCGACACCTCTCCTTGCAGGAGAGTCATCGAGAAAGCCACCGGAGCACAGGCTCTCATTCATGAGGCCTCGGGGAACCGTGGCCTGGAAAGGAGGTTGAATCCGGCGGGCCATTCCTCGGCCAGACAGGCCGGAGAGGTAGCCGCCCGAGCGGGGGTGAAGACGCTCTTTCTGGCCCATTTCGACTACCGGGTCAGTCTGAAGGAATCAGATCTCGAGGCGGAGGCCTCGGAGTCCTTTTCCGGGGAGGTAATCGTCCCTGAGCTGTTCAAGGAATATGAAATCTAGAAGAGAAGACAGGGCAAAGACAGCCATTGCATTTGATTTTGACGGCACTCTGATCGATACCGGAGAGATCAAAATCGACAATTACCTCCAGGCCTTTGAACGTATCTTTGGGACGGGAAAAGGGGATCGGGAGATCATCAAAGCATCCAGCCGCAGAACATATGGGGCCAATAGATTTGACCAGCTCGCAGATACGCTTGCCTCGCTAGGTCTCGAAGCCACGGATGAGCAAAAGGAGTCCTGGAGCCATCTCTATTCCTCACTGAACAGCAAAGCTCTGGTTGCTGTGCCAGAGTTTCTGTCAGTCCGAGAAGTACTTCTTAAGCTGAAAAATGCGGGCTTCGCTCTGTTTGCCGCCTCGGGGATTCTTGAAGAAGAGTTCATCGGTGAGATGACCCGGAGGAACCTCCTGGATTTATTCAGGGAAGCACGAGGGGGGGATAAGCTGGGTTTCCTCAGATCACTGAAAGAGAGAGGTTTTCGTCCGATTCTCTTCGTTGGAGACACCGAGTTCGACCGCAAAACCGCGGAGGAGGCCGGGGTCAGGTTCTACAAAGTCGAAAAGGACAGTGATATCAGGGCGCTCTTCCGATACGTCATCTCTCTGCTAAAGGAGGAAACCGGTTCCTGAAGGGGAACCGGTATGGTCGGGGGTCAGGCCTTGCTTCTTACCTCCGTGAAGGAGGGGACGTTCTTTTCTATTTGACTATTGCCAAATTGGGGAACGGGTCAAATCTTTTTTGACATATTTAATCCGTAGAATTCATCGAGTCCAAGCAAAGGGTTTTACCGCATACGCACAATACTTCCGAAGACCTCATCAAGCTCAATTGTCCCGTGCGATACCTTTTCTCTTGAGACACAAACGTCCCACCACCTATAGCACCCTCAGGCAAAAGGAAGTCCGTATTCATCTCATCGGCAATCGGATACAAGGTCAAAGCCCGAAAACCCGGGGGAGAATCCAATGCGTGGGTTGACGCTGGACGAAGTTTCCACGATCGTCGATGCGGCTCTAGCGAAGGCCAACGAACTCGGATTACGGCCGGTCACCGTTGCGGTGCTCGATGATGGTGGGCACTTGAAGGTGCTCAATCGTCAGGAGGGCCAAGGGAGCGCGCTTCACCCGCACATCGCCATAGGCAAGGCCTGGGGGGCGGTGGGGATGGGTATTGCGTCCAGAGCGCTGGAGCAACGTGCGCTTGAACGGCGGCATTTCGTCAGTGCCTTGGTCGGGGCACCCGTCGGCCGTTTGGTTCCCGTGGCGGGAGGGGTTCTGATCCGCGAGGCTGAGGGAGTGATCATAGGTTCTGTTGGCATCAGCGGGGATACCTCGCACAACGACGAAGCCTGTGCCGTCGCGGGCATTGAGGGGGCAGGGTTCACTGCCGACACCGGGTAATCGCCCTTCGGGTTGCCAAAAAAAGGGGGGCACTCCTTCACATTTGACAAATGATTCCCCTGTCCCTTTTGAAGAAGAGGGATCAAGTCTTCACTTTTGACATTCGGGATAACGTCGAATCTCTTCCCGGTCCAATTTCCTTCACTCTGTCCATCAAATCCTCAGACATATCCAAAATTCCAGATTGTGAAAATTTTTCACCATACTCGCAAAGTTTATCAGCATATTACCGGATTTAACTGCAACCCATAGTGATTTAATAATGATTTCAATTGATTAGAAATAAAAACCGTTGGCATAAGATATGCTAACATCTTAACAACCCCCTTTTTATTTCTGTGAAGTTTTTCAATCAAAGGGAGATAAGGGCGCGGGCCACTTTTTTCTAACGAGAAGCATAATCTTTGGAAACTAATCAAAATACTATTTGCCATATACGTGTTCCTGTGGAAAAATAGAAAGTATTAATCAAAAGGTTTAACCTTCTATTCATCTTAGCTTTTTAACGAGACGCTGGATAGTAACATGCCGCTTGTGATGGTTACAAAGACAGAAAGGGAAAAGAATTGCTCAGCAGAGTTGGTGAAGTTTCTTGATCGAATTAATATTCGCCCCGACGGCTCTGCAGAGGGAGTACTTGAATTTATCATTGCGGTTGGCGATGATTCAGAACAATCACTCTCAACGATTATCTTTATAATTCCGAATAGATTGAAAGAAGACTCAATTAGAGATGTGACGGATACTTTGGAAGATCCCAATCTGCATTTTAACAAAAGCTACTCATACCCAGTCAGACGAATAGGAAGGGCTGAAGACAAATTGTTTGAAGTTGATGGGATTACTTGTTCTGCAGGGAAAAACGGCACAACAATTCCTAATCCGCTGGATAACGATGACCGCTTGTGCATTTTTTCCATAGATTTTGAACCTGTTCGAAGGGCGGATAAAAGGGTTTTTAGAATCAGTTACGAGATGCCTAAATTTGCTGAATTATTCCCCTCAGTTGGCTTTTTCCAATACATTTTCAACAATGTGCTTTATGAAGTCACGCTCACTCCAAAACTGGAAATCTTTGTTCCCATGGCTATAGGCATAGATCGGAAATTATGTGAGATGATGATATACCTCCCTGAGGGATATCTATTTAGCTATGGAAATCCGGATCCCCAAAAGGTTATCCATGGTTCCAGATGCAGGCTTTTGTCAAATGAATGCTATTCGGATATGAAATCCGGGATATATTATGACTTAGAAGATTTTCCGGTCCTTCCAGGGAGAAGAATTGGACAAATTCTTTTTCCTCACCCTGGCCAAGAGATAGCACTGTACTGCCAGTTTCAAAGACCCACAGTTGCATTGGAAGAGTTTGGGGCCAAGATAGCAGAGATTAATAGTGCCATAGATGAATCTGCGGGCAGAATTAAAAGGTACACCGAAAAAGCAGAGAATAGTTTGAGCAGCCTCTCTCAAACGTTTGAGGAAAGAATCCGAAAGATCATAAGGAAAAGTTGGATAGCATTTGTAATAACTGTTGCAATTAGTCTCTTTGCAGCAGGCCTTGCAATTTTTCACGTTTATTCATTTTCCAAGAACAACGAGAAAAACCGTAAAGATTCTAAGAAAATGGAGACCCCATTAGCAAGGCCGGAGCCAGAGAAAAAAGGTTAGCACAAAAGGGGTCAGGCACTCATAAAATTGGACGGTTCTATTTTCTCGACATGGGAAATACTCAAAATGGTGGGGCCCAACCCTTGACAGTGGAAGAATGATTTCCTTGTTTTCCTTCAAAAGGAAACGGGTTGCCAATGCTGGAAGTGAGCGATATTAAGCATCTCAAGCGTTCCCAAACAAGAAGTGCCAAGATTGGCATGTGGTTTCTACCTGTGGTCGCTTGCGTTCTCATAGTGGGTGGTGTTCTGAACATTCACCTGGGGTCGAAATTTGCAGCAACGCAAGGCGTGGGCCTTGGAGGGCTCTTTCGTCAATGGTTCCAAGGAATTCAGATTGACGGGCAGTATTCAGGTGTTTTTCTCATGGCAGTGACGAGATTCCATATGGGTGTCACTGGTTTCGCATATGGAGTACTTGTAGCAGTGTTTTCCTATTTCTACGGGAAGTCTGTGCAGAGAAATAGGAGAATCCTCAAATTTGTCGAAGATCACTCCTAAAAGCCTGCCTGAGGTTTCATTGGATAACAAGAGTTATGGGATGAGGTCTTGACTTCAAAAGGATAATTTCTCTTTTCCCCTTCTGAGAACAGCGGGGCAGGTCTTTCAATATAACCCTCATTTCTCATCGAAAACATAGCCCCTTGAGGATAAATGGCTTCGAATCGCATACTGGACGTGCTGATTAACCATGTAATCGAGTTCCTCGGCGGTCCGGCTGCGGGCTTCCTTTATCAACAGTGGCCGATTGTAGTGGACTTTTTTTGACAGAGATCCAGCATCAACTCTCTTACCCTCGAGCCGGTATTCGATTTCGATTTGGATCGGGACGTCGACATCGTACGTGATTTCTTTGATGTAAAGGCGAGTTTTGAACTTTTCGATCATCCAAATCATGTTGTCTCAGACCAATGTGACCGAAGCGTGGTCAAGAAAAAGAGCTATGGGTGGAGAGGCCGAGCCTTTGTTAAGAACTTCAAGGGGTCAGACCTTGCAATATACCATTTGATATCAAAAAATCAAAATGGGACGTCGTTGACTAACTTGAATAACCCTCATCCCATCTGATCAAAAGGGTAATTTTACTCCCTCTAATTCCCTTTCCGCTACCCGTCACATCCCGACACGAACTCTCCGTTCCAAACCGCACGGCCGAGGTCAAGTGTTGATCCTTGACCTAAAGCACCAGAAAGAGGTTAGGAATGATCGAAAAAAGCAATAAGGATCAAACCTTGCCTCTTGACCCTTTTGGATTGATAGACATTCTTTTCCGGGAAAAGCATCAAATCCTCAGTCATGATATTGCGTAAGGCTTCTTGCAAAAATCTTACAAATGGCTAGACTGAGGGCAGGGGGCAGGCATCGAGAGATAAACTGAGAAAAGTCCGGAGTGAAGGCCATGAGGGTACTCCTCATCTCTGCTAACACAGAACAGATCAATATACTCCCCTTACCTCTGGGATTGAATTGTGTGGCCGTGGCAACCGGAAGGGCCGGGCATGATGTAGAGTTGGTTGACCTGATGATTGAAAAGGATACCCAATCGGGTATCAAGGAGGCAATTGAAGCATTTCGTCCGGATATTATTGGTATTTCGGTGAGAAACATCGATGACCAGGAAATGGAAAACCCACGATTTCTGTTGGATCAGATCAAAGGAGTAGTAACCGATTGCAGAAATCTTTCAGACGCACCTATCATCGCAGGTGGAGCGGGCTACAGCATCTTCCCGGAAGCTGCCCTGACGTATTTGGGGGCCGATATGGGAATACAGGGGGAGGGAGAAACGGTATTACCTGCGCTGTTAGATCTGATGCAACGGGGAGCCGACCTTTCGGGAACGTCCGGCCTTTATCTGCCGGATAGTGGTCTCCAGAGCAAAAGAAGATTCGTAAGGGACCTGGATACATTGCCTCTTCCGGATGCTCACTTGTGGTATCGTTCACTTCCCAAGGACCAGGAACCCTGGTTACCGTTTCAGACCAGACGGGGATGTCCCATGAACTGCAGTTATTGCTCCACGGCAGCCATCGAAGGCCACAGGCTCAGGAGACGGTCTCCGCAAGTTGCCGTCGAGGGAATCGCTCGCCATGTCGAGGCCGGATTCCAGTGCTTCTATTTTGTCGATAATATCTTCAACATCCCTTCGTCCTATGCGGGCGAACTCTGCCGCGGGCTGATAGCCAATGATTTGAAAATATCGTGGCGGTGTATCATCTACCCTGTGAAAGTCGATGAGGGATTGATTAAGGAGATGGCGATAGCTGGTTGCAAGGAGGTCGCTTTGGGATTCGAAAGTGGTTGCGAACGAATCCTCCGCAGGATGAACAAGAAGTATGACCTCGATGAGGTACGCGAAACTTCTGAGATGCTTGCAGACTATGGAATCCGCCAAATGGGCTTTTTACTGTTGGGAGGTCCAGGTGAAACGAGGGAGTCGGTTGAAAAAAGCATTGCCTTTGCGGATTCCTTACCCTTGGATGGATTAAAGATAACCGCGGGCATTCGTATCTATCCCGATACGCCCTTGGCAAAGATTGCCGTCGCCGAAGGCGTGATTTCCCCGGATGACGATCTTCTTTTTCCGAAATTTTACGTGGCAAGAGGACTCGAGGATTGGTTACACGAAAGCGTGAAGGCTTGGATAGCAGAGCGGGCCGATTGGTTGACTTAATCCGGGAAGGGAGGGCAGGTTTCGCTTTTTGCTTTTGAGAAATAGGTCCTCAAACAACGGGGTAAGGCGTTAAAATATAGTGCATTCGACAGGATAAAGACGTTAACCCCCTTGCCAATGAGGTGTTGGTATGAGCTTGGCAAAAACGAACCTGCGATTTCGTTGAAACTATCAGACGGCAATGGGGTCAGGTCCTTTTTTGACACATTTAGTCCACAGCATTGATTAGGAGAGTTCCCAGAGTAAGACATCCATGGTAAAACGAGACGAATTCAACATCGTCATCATTAGTGATTTGCACCTCAGTCAAGGACGCGACCCGCTCACCAAGAAGTTCGATCGCAATGAAGACTTCTTCTTTGATGAGCAGTTCGATCGTTTTCTCTCCCATCTCGAGAATGAAACTGAACACCGAAGCCGGAACTGGAGACTCATCATAGCCGGCGACATGGTCGATTTTCTGCAGATTACCAGAAGACCAAAGGATTCTGAGTTTCGACTTAGAGTGAGCGAAAAGCAGTATGGCCTTGGAACAGCCGCAGACAAGACGGTATGGAAGATGAAGGCCATGATGGATGGCCATTGGGTGTTCTTCACGGCACTGGGAAGGTTTATAAGCTGCGGTCACAAGTGCACTATAATAACCGGCAACCACGACATCGAGTGGACAGTCCCCGATGTGCGTAAGGCTTTCAGGGAGGAGATGAAAAAGTACCTGCCCGGCGGGGTAAATGATGCGGATGGCATCGTTTCTAATCGGATAGAGTTCTGTCCATGGTTTTACTATGAGCCTGGGCTCATCTGGGTTGAGCATGGTAACCAGTATGACGGACTAAACTCGTTTGATTACTTGTTGTTTCCATACCTTCCGGACGGCGATGAGTTGATGCTCCCTGGCGGCTCATTTTTCGTTCGCTATCTTTTCAATAAGGTTGAGCAGACAGACCCCTTCGCAGATAATATAAAGCCAACGTCCGCCTACATCGGGAAATATTGGCACAAACTCCTCTTCTCCTGGGAGGTGATGAAACATGCCCGGTGTGTCTGGAAGATTCTTGAGAAGATACGGACGTTCCGACGTGAGGATCTGGAATACCTGCGGCAGAAAAACGAAGAGAGAATCAAGGCTGAGGCCGAACGCTTTGGAGTCGACGTAAAAAAAATACAGGCCATAAAAAGCCGATGGGTTCCGTGCTTCCTTTACAACAAGGGCGTGTTGCAGAATATATGGAGTTTCGTGAGTTACAAGACTGGGGAAAAACATCGTAGGATGGCCTCCCTGATTGGGGAGCAGCTTGAAGTGCGATATGTCGCATTTGGCCATATTCACAAAGCCGACCTATTCTCTCAATCTTATGATGTAGGAGCGGAATATGCAAATTCCGGCACGTGGACAAAAATCTTCATCAATAACCCTGCCGAAGGTCTCCTGCGAGAGGAACAGGAGTCAGTGTTTGTCCGGATATTGAAGGACGAGGGGAACAAGCTTGAACTTATGAAATGGAGGGATGACATCAGGAAGGGTGAGAGGGTCAAACTCTTTGAACAAAAGGAATAGGGATCAGGCCTCAACAGGGTGTTGCCCAAATCCCCTGCCGTTCTCAAAAGAATTTTTGACCATTCGAGAGTTCGTTCCACTGCAAACCCAAAACTCGATCTTTGACCTCAAACATTGGATTTGCGGCCGTTTCGCTTCAATAAGAATGGTTAGCGAAAATTGTTCAATATTCGTTCCAGGGGGTTTGAGCAACAGTTCTCACCATGTAACTTCCCGGATTAACCCGTAATTTCTTCACCGTCTCATTTCCCTCCACTTGACCAATCCAATCCTCAAGCTCCCCTTTGGGTCCAGACTGTGAAAATTTTTCACCATTTGCGCAAAATTTGCCCAGATTTGATTGGAATTAACAGCATGCACCTTTGATTTTACCCTAATTTCAATTGATTATGTTTAGCGCTCTTTGGCATAGGATATGCAGTCACGGGTACAGAAACTATTCTCCGTCTGTGAAATTTCTTAATTTTAGTCCTCAGTCGTCTGATTTGGTGGAATACATTGGTTGCCACGAGCTTTGTGGTCTCTGTTCGCCTCGATGCTTCGTATATTCCCGAGATATATCAAAAGGTGAGGCCTGCCCCCTGCATCTTGAGATGTAGGAGACTCATGACTCTACTGGACTTGGCCCGAATGCCTGTATCGTCGTTTGAAAGGAGGGAAAAGGAATATGTTGAAGAGAATACTCATTGGTCTTATGGTAGCGGTCTTTCTCCTGATCTTGATACATCTCAGTTGGGGAGGGTGCGGTACCGAGGTGGGTGAACGTCCAACAACGAGCCTCGCATGGAATAAATAGGGGTCCATATTGAAATATACCAATCCGAAAATCTATACGATAATGGGTTAGCGAAAAAAATTCGCATCGTTTCTTGACAGGTAAGAGAAATAGGGATATATTTATGGAGTAGGTCGCAAAGAGTTTTGGTTTGGGACTAGACAGGCCGCGCGGCTCTTGAAGCTTATGCGGCTTTTTTATTGAACCTGACCTAAGCTATTGCATCTTTTCAGTGTGAAAAAGAAAGGGGGTGAAAACCTATGCCAACAGGTCGAGTTAAATGGTTCAATGAGAAAAAGGGGTTTGGATTTATTTCTCAGGATGGTGGCGATGATGTATTCGTGCACTTCTCATCCATCAAGCAAGATGGATTCAAGGTCCTGTATGAAGGGGATGAAGTTGAGTTCGAGATCGCCCAAGGAAACAAGGGGCTGCAAGCAGTTGAAGTGGTAAAGTGCTAATGGTGCGGAAAGCGGATTCTCAGGCCCCGGGAGCATAAAAGAATTTCGGGGCCTCTCCCTGCACTCCAGCTGGCGCTATGGGCAATAAGGCAAACATGATGAGGGCATATAAATGGCCAGAAAAAGGAGAAACTTTCCCCGGAAAAATCACAAGAGGCGGACGTTCAAGAAATCGTTTAAAGTAATCTGCGCCATTTGTGGAAAAGAGGTGGTAACCGAGGTTTCCCCCCCTCCGGAAAAGGAACTTCTTTGCCTGGATTGCTACCAGAAGTAGGGAAAGAATGGATCAGGCCTTGAAACGTCAGATTTTTGGAGTGAAGAGCCTCATGGGAAGACCACTTTGAGGGGCCAGCGAGACTGAGGACGTTGTTGACTCCGTTGAATTAATTCCATGCCTTCTGGTGAAAAGCCTAATGTTACCCCTTCCAATTTCCTCCCCTCTGGGCGTCAAATCCTTCCTAAATTCACCATTGTGAAAATTTTTCAACTCACCCGCAAAATTTGTCAGCATTTTACTGGAATTAACAACAGACAATCCTGATTTTACAATAATTTCATACAATTACAGATATTTACCCTATTGGCATAAGATATGCTAATGAGTATCCTAATGGGCAAATCACAACGGATCAGGCGGTCAAGGCTTGGAATATGCGATTTGCAAAAGAAGCGTTTAGTGGTAAGACCTTTTGAAATTGAGGGACCGATTGAGGCATCGCGGAGATGAGAGAGGAAAACAAGACAAAAAGCCAGCTTATAGACGAACTAGAGCACTTGCGCCGACGCGTTGCGGAATTGGAAGCCGAGCGTAAGCGGTACGGGGAAGGGTGGGACAAAGACCGGGGTCACTCCGCAGAATCGGTGAATGAGCTTATTGCGCTCACTGAGGGACCTCAGGAAGAAATTATCCAGCGCGAGAAGACCGATGAAAAGATTCGTAAATTGGCCCTTGCGGTGGAGCAGAGCCCGACTCCCGTGGTTATCACCGACTCAAACGGAAACATCGAGTACGTCAATCCAAAATTCGCTCAACTCACAGGATATGCCTCCACAGAGGCGATTGGACAGAATCCGAGAATCCTAAAATCGGGGAAACAGCCTCCCGAATTATATGAGGAGCTGTGGCAAATGATCTCCAATGGCAAAGAGTGGCGCGGGGAGTTCCTCAACAAGAAGAAGAATGGAGATTTATACTGGGAGGACGCGTCAATCTCAGCCATAAAAAATGAGGAAGGTGTTATTACTCACTTCGTTGGAGTCAAGGAGGACATCACAGAGCGCAAGAAGGAAGAGGAAACCATGAGGCAGTTGGCTTATCACGACCCGTTGACAGGTCTGCCCAACCGTTTACTCTTCAAGGACCGTCTTACCATTGCACTGGCTCAAGCGAACCGGAACCGCCATAAACTGGCCGTGATGTTGCTCGATCTAGACCACTTCAAGGACATAAATGATACCCTGGGACACAAGGTTGGAGATAAACTGCTGAAAGCTGTCGGCAAGCGACTTATCGGTCTCCTGCGGAAGAATGATACGGTCGCCCGAATGGGGGGGGACGAATTCTTGCTCTTATTGCCCGAAGTTAAAAAGTTAGAAGATGCATCCACCATTGCCCAAAGGGTTATGGGGACGCTGCGAAAGCCATGTGTGGTCAATGGCCATAAACTCCGCATTACGGCAAGCATCGGTGTTGCCCTCTACCCGGATGACGGTCAAGATGATGACAGCCTGATGAACCACGCGGACAATGCCATGTACTGGGCTAAGAAAGAGGGACGGAACACTTGCCGACACTAAACTCCCAACCAAAGGTCAAGGGGTCAAATCTTTTTTGACACATCTCCATACCACGCCCATTTCATCCTTTTCACCAATCTTTCCCGGCTGCCAAAATAATCCACGGATTGGAGAGCAATCATGAAAAAAGCACTCCCTTTCTTACTGCTTCTCTTTCTCGCTTTGGGTACCAGGCAATCCTCTATTGCCGAGCCAATATCGCCCGAGGATGTCCCTGAACCGCTGAAACCCTGGATCGAATGGGTTCTTCATGGGCACGAGGAGGAACGCTGCCCTTCTCTCTACAGTATGGGGAACCAGCGCCGCTGCGGCTGGCCGTCTCAACTGGAGTTGAGGCTAACCGATAAGGGGGGAGCTTTCAGGTTTGACTGGCTCATGACCACTGAAGGCTGGGCCCACCTGCCTGGCAGTGCAAGGCACTGGCCTCAGGAGGTTCGGATCGATGAGCAGGCGGCCCTCGTCGCCCAACGCGATGGAAGGCCAGCCGTCTATCTCACGGCGGGAAGTCATGCGGTGAGCGGTGTGTTTCAGTGGGAGAACCTCCCAGAAACCTTGCTCGTTCCACCCGAAACCGGACTGGTCGGCCTTACCATCAACGACAAGGGCATCGATTTCCCCCGTCTCGATTCCAAAGGCGCCGTTTTGCTGCGAGAACAGGCCACCGGAGAAAAAGTCCGGGAAGAAGGCAAGAAGGAACGCCTTGGTATGAGGGTCTACCGGTGCGTTGTGGATGAAATCCCACTCACGGTCATTACACGCATCGATCTCAACGTATCCGGAAGACCCCGTGAGGCGCTTCTCGGACGGGCTCTGATCGAAGGTTACATCCCTTTGTCCATCAATAGCCCCATACCAGCACGGCTTGAGCCCGACGGCCGCCTGCGGGTTCAGGTCAAACCAGGTCGTTGGACCATTTTGTTTGAGGCACGACACAAGGAGCCTGTTCAGGAAATATCTCTTGCGCCAACTGAGGAGCCTTGGCCCAAGGAAGAAGTCTGGGTTTTTGATGCACGGAATCACCTCCGCCTCGTCACCATCGAAGATGTGCAACAGATTGATCCACGGCAGACCACCTTACCTGCCGAATGGCAACAATTTCCCGCATTTCGAATCCAGCCGGGCGATACACTGCGAATCATGGAAAAAAGGCGGGGAGACCCAGATCCTGCTCCAGATCAGCTCACCCTTCATCGGAACCTCTGGCTTGATTTCGACGGCGGGGGTTACACCGTACAGGATCGAATTGCTGGGACCATGACACGGGGCTGGCGCTTGGAAATGAATCCTCCTATAAAGCTCGGACGAGTTCTGGTGGATGGGCACCCCCAATTCATCACACGCATCGGCGAATCGGACCGTGCCGGTGTTGAGGTCCGACGCGGCCAGATTCAGCTCCTTGCTGACAGTCGTATTGGCGAAGGGTTGTCGCGTCTTCCGGCAGTCGGGTGGGATCACGATTTTCATCAGGTGCAGGGCACCCTGAATCTCCCACCAGGCTGGCGCCTGCTCGATGCCACGGGTGTTGATCAGATTCCAAACACATGGATGAAACAGTGGACCTTGCTGGATCTGTTTCTTCTTCTCATCATTGCCCTGGCAGTTGCGAAACTCTGGAAGTGGCCGTGGGGTATCGTATCACTCGTCACCCTGGTCGTGATCTATCACGAACCCGGAGCACCCAAGTGGGTGTGGCTCCATGCATTGGCATCCATTGCTTTGCTACGAGTCCTCCCCCTTGGCCGATTAAGAAGTCTCGTGCAGGCTTATCGGATAGTCAGTCTGGTGGCGCTCGTCGCGATTGCTGTGCCGTTTATGGTCATCCAGACTCGGCAAGGCTTGTTCCCGCAGCTCGAAAAACCCCAGCAATTGATGGCTCTAGCACCGGGAGTGGCTCCTGAGGAGGCCGACCTCCAGAGAGAATTGAAGGGTGAAGAAAGGCTTGAAGAGGAATTCGTCGATCGGGCGGTTCCTGAAAAGCCGTCGCGCTACAGAGTCCCGAGCGTGACCCCAAAAGAGAAACGCCCTGTATCCCGTTTGGACCTCTCGCAGATGGCGCAGGTTGATCCAAAAGCGAACATTCAGACTGGACCGGGCCTCCCGGGGTGGCAGTGGCGGTCCATCCCCATTCGCTGGAATGGGCCCGTGGAGCGAACACAGGAAATGCATTTGATATTCATGTCGCCCGGGGTCAACATGGTGCTGACCTTCATCCGGGTAGCCCTCCTGGCCGTGCTGGTTATCCGATTGCTGGACATTCGCTATACCCGCGGGAGTGGAGTCGTCTTCGATTTCTTCAAGACGGCTTCACGGACGGCAGCGGGCATCGCATTCCTATTTTCCTTCCTGACTCTCTCCACCCAGGCGCAAGCGGACATTCCACCCCCAGAACTCTTGGACGAACTCCGAATGCGCCTTCTGGAGAAACCCGAATGCGCACCCAACTGTGCCAGCAGCCCCCGTCTGCGATTGGAGGTTGGGATAAACACCCTGCGTGCTCGGATGGAAGTTCATTCCCAGGCTGATGTCGGGGTCCCTCTGCCTGGAAACGCACAGCAATGGTTACCCAAGACGGTGCTCCTTAACGGCAAACCCGCACGTGGCCTTTTCAGAGGAGCTGCAGGACATCTCTGGATCGCCCTTCCCAAAGGACGTCATCAGATCCTGATGGAAGGTCCCCTACCTAACCGCGACACCATACAGATTCCCCTTCCCCTGAAACCCCATGCCGTGGAGGCATCTGCAGCAGGCTGGGAGGTGGAAGGTCTCCACGAAGATGGAATCGCTGACGACCATCTCCAATTGCGGCGTTTGTACGAAAACAAGGAGAAGAAACCAAAGGCAACCCTTGAACCCGGCACCTTGCCCCCGTTTCTCCGTGTCGAACGGACACTTGTGCTCGGCTTGACTTGGCAGGCCGAAACAAGAGTCCTGCGGGCGAGTCCCAGAGGGGCTGCCGTTGTCCTCGAAATCCCCCTGATCGAGGGTGAGTCCGTCACGAGTGCGGATATTCGGGTCGAACGAAACCGGGTTCTGATCAACATGGCACCTCACCAATCTGAGGCTCGGTGGGTTTCTGTCCTTGAAAAACAGAATCAAATGGTCCTCAGCGCCCCGGACACGACCTCCTGGACAGAGATTTGGCGCATCAATGTGAGCCCTATCTGGCATATGGAGTTGGAGGGTATCCCGGTCATTCACCACCAGGACCAGGCGGGTCAATGGCTTCCGGAGTGGCGCCCTTGGCCAAACGAAACCATCACTCTTCACATCACCCGCCCAGGAGGTATACCCGGGAAGACGCTCACCGTCGACGGTAGTCGCTTACTGATGTCTCCGGGCCTCCGTGCGACCGATGCCACATTGGGTCTCACCATGCGGAGCAGTCGGGGCGGACAACACAGCGTAGCACTGCCCCAAAATGCCCGACTCCAGGTGGTAAAGATCAATGGCAAAAAACAACCAATCCGTCAGGAGGGGCGTCTTGTCACCTTGCCGCTAACGCCGGGAAGGCAGCACATGGAACTCCAGTGGCGACAGCCTCAGGGTATCGCTAGCCAGTTTAAGACGCCGCACGTGGATTTGGGAGCTGAGAGCGTTAACGCCCAGGTTGGGATCAAAATGCCAGGCCGTCGTTGGGTTCTTTTCACGGGTGGGCCGCAACTAGGACCAGCGGTACTCTTCTGGCCTTTTGTAATCGTCATTTTGCTCGTGTCTGCAGGCCTCGGACGCGTGACGGTGACGCCGCTGAAAACCCACCACTGGATCCTCTTGGGTCTCGGACTCACCCAAGTGCGCATCGAGATTGCCCTGCTGATCGTTGCCTGGTTGCTCGTCCTAGGATACCGCAAACGGCTTGGTGTGGACACGAAAAAGGCTGTTTTTAATCTTGTCCAATTGGGACTGGTGATTCTATCCGCCCTTGCCTTGTTCTCCCTCTTCTATGCGATCAGACACGGTCTGCTGGGCCATCCAGAGATGTGGATTATGGGGAATGGCTCAAACAATTATTTGCTCCAGTGGTTTCAGGACCGTTGTGGTGCCGTGATGCCGCAAACCTGGGTATTCTCGGTTCCGATTATTTTCTATCGCGTCGCCATGCTGGCCTGGGCACTGTGGCTGGCATTAGCGCTGCTTCGATGGCTCCGGTGGGGCTGGGGGTGTTTCAGCCACAATGGCTTCTGGCGTCCGATCGCATGGAAGAAGCGCAAGAAGAAGGCTAAAGAGGAAAAAGGGGATTCTCTGGAGCTGGATGCAGAAGAATGAAAAATCAGAATTAAGAGAGGGCAACAGCCCGTTACAATGTCACATTTGATTTGGTATCACACCGCCTCTGAGAATAGTGTTTTGAGGGCTGTCTACCATATAACCCAGAGGGGTAATGGCAGAAGTCCTTTTTTAGACGATGCCGGCAAAGAGACCTTCCTTGCATTGCTCTCCGTAGTGGTATTATGGTTACACATTAAAAGAGATTGCTCAATATCTAGGGGGTCCATTGCGCTACGGTAAGCCGTGCGCTCAGGCAGATAGAAATGCACCCGTAAGAATGTTATAATGCAAGGCCTAGCCCTCTCAACTCTCAAGGTGTATTGTTACATTTCAAGGGGCTGATTTCTGGGTTCGAAAATCAACCGAGGCGGATACCGATATGGTCAAACACTCGAGGACACTATTGCTATCACTTGCGATTGTCATAGGTATTGGGATTACCTTTGCTGTCTGCTGGCACTCGCTCGAAGAAATTCATTACTTGAAGTCCTTTTATCCTGGCCGGTTTACCGTCGAGGAAGCCTTTTATGCAAGTGCAATTGAACTCATTAAGGTAATTATTATTAGCCTCCCCTTTTTTCTCGTTATACTCGTGAGCCTTTGCCTTTTAAGCATCTTCCGAAGCAGAGATTAGCAAGCCTGACGAGAAATTGATGAGCTCTGTAAATCTATTGCCATTGATTTCGCTCTGTCGGGATAGTGGTCCGTCCATAACAGGTTTCCCTGTCAAACAAAAATATCCGTTTCGGTCGAAAGGGTAATTTGCATGGGGAAGATTGATCTATGGTATCCTAACGGAGAAAGGAATTTCTTCTCACGTTCTCCATATCGTTTCAAGGGAATCGAGCGCTGTCGCCTCAATCCGGCCTAAACTGAGAAGAGAAAGGATAGATTTCATGACTAGCCTGTACGAGCTTATTCGGCGCAATCGAAGCTATCGCCGCTTTGAGGAATCCCACCTTATCGGGCGAGAGACACTTGTGGAATTGATAGGACTTGCTCGCTTCACCGCGTCGGCAACAAACCGCCAACCTCTCAAGTACATCCTCTCCGCTGACCCTGAAACTAACGGACGCATCTTCCCCTGCCTGATCTGGGCCGCACACCTCAAGGATTGGGACGGCCCTTCCCCTGGGGAACGCCCGGCCGCTTACATCGTGATCCTCATAGATGAGACTATCACTAAGGACTGGTGGTGCGACGACGGCATTGCGGCCCAGACCATTCTGCTGGGGGCGGCGGAGAAAGGCCTGGGGGGATGCATAATCGGAGGGATACAAAGAGAAAGGTTGCGGCGGGATCTTGCCATCCCCGAACACTTGCGGATCCGGCTCGTTTTGGCCCTGGGCAAGCCTGCTGAAACGGTTGTGCTGGAAGAGCTGGAGCATGGAGGAGACTTCCGCTACTGGCGAGACGAAAAGGGGGTCCATCACGTGCCCAAGCGAACGCTGGAGGAACTGATAGTCGGGTGATGGGTGGGAGCCAGGTGTCACCATCTGGCAAATGAGTAATCAGTGAATATTTTGGATAACGTTATACGTGCAGGTGGAGGAATATGACAAGGAAAAATGTTTCATCAGGCTCTCCAATGGAGAAACCAATTGGCTTTTCAAGAGCTGTAAGAATCGGGAACACCATTTCTGTATCTGGGACAGCAGCAATTTCCCCCGATGGGTCAACTGTGCATCCGGATGACGTTTACGGGCAAACAAAGTACTGTATAGAGATTATGAGGAAGGCTATTGAAGAAGCCGGTGGTACACTCGAAGACGTTATTCGCACTAGGATAATGCTAAAAGACATCTCAAAGTGGAAAGAGGCAGCGAAAGCTCACGGTGAATTCTTCTCTGAAATCAGACCAGCTTGTACCTTTGTTGAAGTCAAGGGGTTCATAAAAGCCGATTGGTTGGTTGAAACAGAAGCTGATTGCATCATCGAAGGTGAATAACATCGCAGCCAAATGGGTTCACCGGTGGAATCTATTGGGCGATTTGGTTTTGGACGAGAAAAGAGGCGGTTGAGAGCCTGCAGTCCCGGGAGAAATGTGGTAGTAAAATGCTCGTTTTGGTAATTGTAGCGGTTCGCATAAGCCTGTTGGCTGGGTTCATCTCCGGAGGCCTGGAAGGACTTGGTAAAATGGAAATGGCCGAAAATCTTGCTGCGTTTGGTGGTTAGCTAGATTTGGTTAGGGGAATCACTATATTGGTCCCGAGCTTTAGAGTGGGGAGGATTTTGCGAGAGCATTTCAATGTGTACTTGAGGAGAGGGATACAATTCTGAGAGGCAATGGACTTTTTCGGGATTTTCTATCTTCAATAGAGGATAAACAGGCTCTGATGCGTCCCCAAAGGCGACAATAGAGGAGAGTTAGACAATGGGTATCGTGGAGAATGTCAGAGAAATCGCGGAGCTCGCCAAGAAATATAATGATGCCGAGCTCAATCAAAAGATCCTTGACCTTGAAGGCCACATTCTCGCCCTGATCACTCAAATACGTTCTTTGGAGAAGGCAAGTCAGGAGTCAGAAAGGACGTTAACACTTATAAAGAAAATGCAGTTCAAGAAACCCTTCTACTTCCAGGAGGATGATCCGATCCCTTTCTGTCCGCATTGCTGGGAAAGAGAGAAAAACCCCATCCATCTTCTTGGGCCTGTGAAAGTAGCGACTGGAATGAGATATGGCTGCCCCAGCTGCAAAGAATACTTCACGGTAGCGGGAGGACGTTCAGGCCCCACTGTATGAAAAGACGTAAGTCATCGGTGGGCTCAGGCTTTCATTTTGGAAAGGATCCACTATTTGAGGTTTTTACCCAGGGCCCATTTGATATGAAGTAATTCCTTAGAATCAATATTAGAAAATAATACTTATATCATTAAAAATAAAGACAATTAAAGTGGTAATAACTTGATAATTTCGGGGGCCTTTATCCAAGAGAATAGGGGCTCCGTTTCAAAACTTGACATCTGGAGCTCCTTTTCATAATGAGCGTCCTCTTTTCTGGGCCGTAAACTTTTCACAGTGAACGGTAATTTTCTTTCTTTATGGGATTATGCAGGGATCTTTTTTGTGCAAAAAATTGCTTGACCTGAGTCTGCCTCAAGGAAAAGAGGGAAGTACCTTCCATGCGTTTGTGTGAGAGTTGATTGAAGCCTTAAGACGAGGAGGAAATCGTGGGCCATATCGCCAGCACGGGCCGCGAGTATCGCCTGTTGCAACAGCGACTGGACCGGAATGTTACCGGTGCGCCCGAGTCACCTGTCTTAATGAAGATCCTGAGAATCCTCTTTTCTCCCGAGGAAGCGGAGTTGGCCAGGCGGATCCCCCGTCAACTCACCCCTTTGGAGGCTTTGTCCCACAGGCTCGCGATTCCTCCGGACGAGTTGCGCGAAAAAATGACCGAGATGGCCCAGCGAGGGGTGTTGATCGATCTCGAGCACAACGGACAGCGATACTTCGCGCTTCCACCGGTTGTGATAGGCTTCTTCGAGTTCACCTTCATGCGTGCGCGAGACGATTTGCCGTTGGGCGAACTAGCGCGCCTGTTCGAGGAATACATGAGAGGGGATGATCGCTTCGCCCGCTCGGTCTTCCGGGGTCAAACGCAAATTGGCCGCTCACTCGTCCGCGAGGAGGCATTTCCAGATGATGACCACACCGAAATCCTCGACTGGGAAAGGGCCAGTTACCTCGTGCGGTCGGCGACGGCAGTGGGCGTTTCTCTCTGTCCCTGCCGCCACAAGGCAACCCACCTGGGTGAAGTCTGCGACCGACCACTAGAGAACTGTCTCTCATTCAACTACGCTGCGGAAGCGATGGTCCGGATTGGCGTCGCCCGACGTATCACAGTCGAGGAGGCGATGCGTATCTTGGAAGAGTCTAAGGAGGCTGGACTCGCCCAGACTGGGGACAACGTCCAGCGTAAGGTAGCTTACATCTGCAACTGCTGCGGCTGCTGCTGCGGGATGGTCCAGGCGATCAAGACTTTCGACATTCGGAACGCGATCGTTACGTCGAACTGGATCAGCGAGGTCGACAGTTCCACGTGTAAGGGGTGCGGAAAGTGCGCCAAGGTATGTCCTGTGGAGGCGATCGAGATCGCTCAGGAAGGTAAAGGGGAGACGAAGCGGAAGTGGGCAGTTTGCGACGAGGACCTCTGTCTGGGGTGTGGCGTCTGTTACTCGGCCTGCACCTTTGGTGGGATCAGCATGAAGCCCCGCGCACAGAGGGTCCTAACCCCGGAGACCATTTTCGATCGGATCGTGTCGATGGCCATCGAGCGGGGCATGCTGGCGAACCTCATCTTTGATGAACCTGAAAGGCTAAGCAATCGGGCACTAGGACGGATTGTCGGCATCCTGGAAAAATCCCCTCCCTTCAAGGCTGCGATGGCGATTGAACCCCTGCGGTCGGCCTTCCTGAGCTCAATGGTCAAGGGGGCAAAGAGGAAGTCGGGAGAACTGGCGGAGGTATTTAGCTGATCACGGCTTCCCGTGAGCTGACAGGCTCGCTTGGCTCCTCATTCCTTCTCAAGGGAAAAGGGGGCCACGCATGAAGGGGCTGTTGCTCAAACCCCCTTTTGGTCGAGCGAAGCTCACCTAGCTACGAAGAGGTTGGATACATACTTAACGCTCTTTTTGGAGCGGCTTCACACGAGCTTAAGGGGGGTAATTATCCAAAAGCGATCGGTTTTTTCAAGGAGGTCCTTGAGTTCCAGCCGCAATCCGACAGGGGGACAAAAGAGCTTTTCGGAGCGCTTATGGGCTCTGGCGGGAAGTTGCTGTCGGAAGGAAACACAGCGGAGGCTATTGGTGCGTTTTCTGAAGCAGTACAGTTATCCCCGCATAATCTCTATGCTTATCTCGGGCTTGCCAGAGCTTTCTTTGAGAGCGGGAATTTTGCACAAGCTTTGCAGATTACAAAAGACGCTATGAAAATCGACCCGACAAACAAAGATTTCCAATTCCTTTTGCGAGGGTTAATGAAACAATAATGGATTAATGAAAAAGTAGATGAGTCGGGGACTTACACTCCCGCAGGGACGCAAGATATTCTCGGAAATTATTCTACCAGGTACTTGAACCCTTCGGTGAATTCATCAGGGGTAAGATTTGCGGTCTTCGCGAGTTTTCTTATGCGCTCTTTGTCCTTGAAGTCTTCCGTTTTCAACCTGATCATGTATTCGAGGGCTACGTCGTATGACTCCGTGTTCGTGTCGACATACCTCACGGTTATCTTGCCCGTGGAAGGGTCTATCATTTCACTGAGGGGGATAGGGGTTAACTTCCCCTCCTGTATATTGATCAAAGCGCCAGACCCTCCTTGTAAGAGGAATTTTACCGCGTTGAAGCCAAGATCCCTTGCTAATTCGCTATCAAAGGGTATGGGAGGTGCACATCTCAATTCGTATCCGATATCTTTTGTCACCGGTGTAGGGATTTCCTGACCTCTCTGCTCGAAACGTCTCTTGACCTCGTCCTTCAAGATCTTGCCGAAGTCAAGTTCTGATAAGCGTATGTGATCGAACTCATCAAGCTCTACATGCCCAAGGGTCTTTAATTCATCCGGGTTGAATCGTTCTGCTAATCCCTCCGCCAGAATTGCCACGCCATCGTCTCTCCCCATGCTCTTGCGCTTGATCATGGCGCCTTCCAGAATATCGCAGAGCTGTTTCAGGGTAACATATTGTCCCTTGAACTCCTCACTGATAATGGTCAGTGTGGCGCCCGATGCCTTCCCTATTCCCAGTGCAAGATGTCCAGCCTTCCTCCCCATAGTTACCACAAAGTACCATCTTCCCGTAGTCTGGGCATCCTCCATGATATTTTGAACAAGGTTCACTCCGATATGTCTCGCCGTCTGATAACCAAAGGTGGAAGCATATCCTGGAAGAGGCAAATCATTGTCGATGGTTTTTGGCACATGGGCCATTCGAATCCGTCCTCGCATTTCCTGCTCAATGACGCTCGCCGTAAACGCAGTATCGTCTCCACCAATCGTAATGAGATAGTCAACCTTGAGCTCTTTTAGAGCCCTGACAACATTTGTGAGTTTCTCTTTGCTCTTACTCGGGTTCTCTCTGGAGGTCCTGATAATAGAGCCGCCTGAAAGATGGATTCTGGATACATCAGGTATCTGGAGTGGTCGAATGTGCGTCATATCCCCGGTCGCCAGCCACTTGAACCCGTCGTAGATACCCATTACTTTCACCCCATTATTTATCGCCTCGATGGTTGCTGCGCTGATCACACCGTTTATCCCGGGTGCAGGCCCACCGCCAGCTACGATGGCTAATACCTTCTGGTTAGCAGGTGACATACTGTTGATCCTCCAATCACAAGAGAATACTCGGCACGGGCCTTCTTATGTCCGCAGTAATCGCGTATCTCTTTACCATTTCAAGGGTATCATGCACATTGAGTTTTTTGAATAGCAGGTCGAACTTTCTTTCGAGTTCTTCACCGATCTTTTCCCTGAGCTCTTCAGGTAGATTCCATATTGTTTCCTTAAACGGTCCTAACGCCTTCTTTCTCGTCTTATATATGAATTGTTCATGGGTTTGACCCGGTTCCCTCTCGTTGGCATGTTTATCTTGGATGTAGGTATACATCTTATCTCTCAGTTGTGTTGGGAAAAACTCGCTATCATATATGATATTTTGAAAGCCTGTTGCCAGGTGTATTTCAGCTGCGTCGTATTGAGGAAACTTATCAAACGCTTCATCCGGAAGAGTAGAAGCGCCGTGTTGAACCGTTCCTGCCAGGGCATACTCCTGTTTTGCCACCTTGGATATTTCGGAGTGCACCGCAAAATCCAACTCTACCTCAGCTATAGACCCATCCGGCAGAGGAACCCCGCCATGGCTGCTTCCAGTCTGAACGCTGATCTTACTGATCCCCTTGATCTGCTCTCCTCGCTTCCCAAGCTCACGTGTATACCCATCCATAAAGGAGCGAAAGTCCTCAACCGTGCTATTCTTGCCGCCGACCTCCCCGATCTCACCACCGACCGAGATGGTTATACCCTCGGGTTCCAGCGTTCTGATGTAAGCGGTAAGGTCAGCCGCGAGCTCAAAGTTAAGCCGCTGCTGTTCATTAACATCTCTTTGAGAGAGATCAACAAGGGTTGATGTGTCGATATCTATATTATAAAACCCAGCCTCAATTGCCTCCCGGATGAGAGCCTTCACCGCGTTAAGTTCAGGAACAGGGTCTTGTTGATACTTTTTTAAGCCAATCTGGAAATGATCTCCCTGAAGGAATACCGGGGCAAGGTAATTTTCCTTTATCGCGGCTCCCAAGATAACAACCGCATATTCGATCGGTCTCTGTTGGGTGTAACCGGTTTCACTCCGGGCTATCTCGAAGATGAATGCACCTATATTCTGCTTGAGGGCCGATCTTATCGTGGCCCTGGCGACATCGTATGTCAGGGTTCTGATATTGATGGCGGGTACGGTGAAACCACTGACTTCTCCTTTCCCCATCAATTCATATAAGCGTTTTATTGATGCAGGTCTAATCCCAAGATGATTGGAAATCTCGTAGATCAACCATCTGGAGGCATCCCTGATATCACCATCCTCGTCAAACACGGCGTTGTAAACGAGCCGGTCGATGACTTCTTCCCTTAATCTGCGGGTATCTAATACTTTTGTTGTGGTATGAGCTCCGAAATCAACTATCCCTTTTAGGGTATCTTTTAACGCTTCTATGTTTCCATATCTCATAGTGAAAGCTCCTTTCCCCCTAAGAACGTGTTAATAGTAGTAGTATACCAAATACGGCGACTTTTTTTGATAAACGAGAATCGGTCTTGGAAGAGAAATCGAGGGAAGTCGAGAGTAAAGGCCATGACATCTCCTCTACCACAAAACAGGTAAAAATACTCTCCCTATCCCTGTGATTGAATTGCGTGTTTATCCATTCAGCTGTGGAAAAAGTAAAGGGTGGAAGCGGGTCAGGCATTGAAAGATTGACTTCTGGAATTTCGATATCAGATTCAGTATATTTTTCTAAAAGCCGTTGAGCACTACAATAGACGCTAAAGCTTTCTCACTATTGGGTTATGCAGGATTTTCCCGAGAAACAATGGTTGGGCAGCCGTCAATTACAGAGGCCTGCTGGGTGAAGGAGATGTGACGAGGTGAAACCAACACCTATCGAACCTGCCCCTGGTCAAGAATCAGTTTGGGATTATCCCCGTCCACCTCGCGTGGAGGATGTCTCCAAGCACATCGAAGTCGTTTTCAATGGTGTTACCATCGCTGATACGTGCGAGGCCAAGCGAGTGCTGGAGACGAGCCATCCGCCGGTCTACTACATTCCCCCGAGAGATATTCGGATGGAGTATCTGGCAGAAATACCGGGAACTTCCCTCTGTGAGTGGAAAGGTCGGGCTCATTACTATACCGTTGTAGTTGGCAATAAGAGAGCTGAGCGGGCGGCTTGGTACTATCCTGACCCTCAGCCAGCGTATGCAGCCATCAAGGACCACATGGCCTTCTATCCCGCACCTATGGACGCCTGCTATATCGATGGAGAGCGGGTGAGGCCACAGCCAGGTGGCTTTTATGGTGGTTGGATAACGAGCGATATTGTGGGGCCGTTCAAAGGTGAACCTGGAACGCTCGGCTGGTGATGGGGAGGTTAGGTGCGGGTAGGTGTTTTTTTGGTCAACACAGCTCTGCTATAACTGTCTAACCACTCGCTCCAGAGGACTCTTAGACAAAATCAGGGCGGCTCAGCTCGATCGTTATCTGGCAGCATAATGTTGCATGGGATTAGTGAGGGGTACTATGGCGTTTGAATATGTGTCTCCTTCATGCGTGGAGTTTCATGCGTTGACCGGGGACCGTTGGTCTGACTTCGAAGAGTTATTTGGGAAAAGAGGGGCCTGCGGTGGCTGCTGGTGTATGTGGTGGAGGGTAACGCGCCGCGAGTTTGAGAAGCAGCAGGGAGAGGGCAATCGGGAGGCTATGAAGGCGATCGTAAATTCGGGAAAGGTTCCTGGAATCTTGGCCTATTCCGGCGACAAGGCAATAGCCTGGTGCTCAGTCGCACCGCGAGAAAACTATTCGTCGCTGAATCGCTCGCCAGTGCTAAAGAGGTTTGACGATGCACCAGTCTGGTCAATCGTTTGCTTCTTTGTGGCAAAGAGTCACCGAAACCGAGGGATGACGCGGGAGCTCATTCGGGCCGCGGTCGAGTATGTGAGAACTCAGGGTGGGAATGTGGTAGAGGCATATCCAACGCAACCGAAGAGCGGTCAACTGTCACCTTTTTCAAGCTATATGGGCGTTCCCTCCATGTTTGAAAAACTGGGTTTTGTCGAGTGTGCGAGGCCTTCGAAGAGCAAAGTCATTTTGCGATACTCCATAGAATGAGCTTTTTTGGTAGAAGCGCAGCGGTGCCAGCTAGCAATTCAATAGGGCGAACTCGAGATTCATGCACAGCCAGATAGTGGTCAGGTCTTTTTTTGCCATCCTCTTTGTTAGAGACATCTTACGATACCGGGGGGCAACTAAGGCAGCGTGCCCACGGTGTCCTCCAGGGCATACTCCCGAATGAGGGTCATGACCTGGTCCCAGGTGGCCTCCTCTATATCCACGCCCTCCGCCCGGCGCTCCAGCCGAGTCCTAATCTCTTTCTCGCCTGGATACAGTATTCCTTGGGAGCCTTCAGCCAGAGGGGTATCCTTCAGGTGCTTGGTCATTCTGGACACGTCGGCCTTCACCGTCTCTAATGGAGCAAATCTCTCGACGTCTATGACTACTATCAATGAGTTGTTGCTGAAGCATTCCGCCGGGCTCCCGGGGAATCCGCCCCGAGAAAGGATTCCTCCAAACAGGTCCGCCATGAAGGCCAGGGTGTATCCCTTGTGCCCCTGCGAACCACCCAGGGGAAGAAGGGCTCCGCCCTCGTAGAAATCGTTAGGATCGTTGCTGGGGCGGCCTATCGAATCCAAAACCCAACCATTCGGGATCCGGTGGCCACTGGCCTTGTAGATGCGGAGCTTTCCCTCGGCGGCCACCGCGGTTGCAATGTCCGACGAGATAGGTCCCTCTAGGTCGCTGGGAAAGGACATGGCGATGGGGTTTGTGCTCAGACGCCTCTCCCTGCCTCCGAAGGGCACTTGGCAGAGCCCGTGGCCGCCGCCACAACAGTAGATGATGGCCGCAAAGCCATCTTCAGCAGCCATTTCCGCGTATGCCCCCAACCGACCGAGGTGTCCAAGGTTTCGGATCGTAACGCAGCTAACTCCTACCTGTTTGGCCTTGTCAATGGCCACCTGGGTGGCGAACTTCGCTGCAACCTGTCCAAAGGTGCGGAGGCCGTCCACCTGGGCGGTGGTAGATGTCTCGGTGACCATCACGGGTTTGGCATCCGGGACAATTGCTCCCTCCTTTATCTGCTGGACGTACTGGATAACCCTGATGAGACCGTGGGAATCGTGGCCCACCAGGTTGTTGTCGGCCAGATGCTGGGCAACCGTCCGGGCATGCTCATCAGGGGCGCCGGCAGCGCGGAGTATGTGTTGAACGATCCTTTCGATTTTCTCCGCTGATATTGTGGGCATCGGACACTCTCCTTTTGGTTTTGTAGAGACTACCACTGGTTGGACTATAATGCCAGTGGCGGGCGAAACTCAAGTAGTTTGATTAAGCCTTACCCACAATGGCGCTCCATGCAATCTATCCTGCGTTGACCGGTTCAATCTCAAAGAAACTCGGTTACTTCAGATGGTGAGATTTTTTCAACCTTTTGACACAATTTATCAGGTTTTCGGCAGCAAGCTATTGAGATTTCAGTTATAATTTCGGTAAATATAAGAACATCAATTGGATGAAATAAAAGGTTGGGTTGAGGTCTCAACGGGCCGTTGCCAAATTCCCTTTCCCACTCTGAAAAGAATTGTTGTCCATTCTAAAGCTCGCTTCACTGGTAGTCTAAAACTCGTCATGTGAACTCAAACATTAGGTTTGCGGTCGTTCCCCTCGCCAAGAATGGTTACCAAGAATTCTTTGATATTCGCTCCAGGGGATTTGCTGTTTGGGCAACAACCCCTCAAATTT
>CAYFXL010000002.1:0-58136 GCA_964346945.1 uncultured Syntrophobacterales bacterium | reverse complement strand
GTCCTTACTCCTTCAATGCCCCAGTCATGCCTGCCACATAGTGTTCAACAAAGAAAGAATAAACCAAGGCGACCGGCACCGAGGCACAGAGTGCCCCTGCCATTAATGGACCCCAGTGGTACACGTCTCCCCTGACCAGTTCCGTGACGAGCCCAATCGGGACGGTCTTGCTCGTGGTTGCGGAGATGAAGGCTAGGGCGTAGATGAATTCGTTCCACGAGAGGGTAAAACAAAAGATCCCCGCTGAAAGGATTCCAGGAAGGCACAGGGGGAGAATGATCTTCCTGAAGATATTGATTCTGCTCGTGCCATCGATCATGGCACATTCCTCCATCTCCTTGGGGATGGACTTAAAATATCCCATCAGGAGCCACGTGCAGAACGGAATGAGAAACGTGGGGTAGGTGAGTATCAGCGACCAGAGGGAGTCCCATAATCTCAACTTAAATATAATATGGGCTAGAGGGATGAACAGGATGGTTTGCGGGACGAGATAGCCCAGGAATATGGCCACACCCGTCGGGCCGGAGGTCTTGAACCGAAGCCTCTGGATGGCATAGGCAGCTAGGAGGCTGGCCGCCAGGGAGATAAGGGTAGCAAGGATTGCCACGAAGAAGGTGTTCCACATCCACCTGAGGAAAATGGTCTTGGTGAACAGGTGCGCCACATTGTCGAACGTCGGCCGGTGGATGTAGAGGGGGTTGAGCGCGAGATCATAGAGTTCTATGTCCGATTTGAAGACGGTGTTGGCCATCCAGTAGAAGGGAAAGAGGAGGAAAACCAAATAGAGCGCCGTAGGGATGTAGAATCTTACGAGTTTTGAGCCGAAGCGTTCCATCCCTCAGTCCTCTTTCCTCAGGAAGATGAAGGCAATAAACACGCAGGCAACCAGTATCGGCAGCATAAAGTTCGAGATTGCCGCCCCTTCTCCAAAATGCCCCCCGGACATGGCCCTCTGGAAGGAGAGGGTGCCGAATATGTGGGTGGCCCCCCCAGGTCCACCCCTGGTGATCACCCAGACCAGCTGGAAATCCGCAAAGGTCCAGATGGTCGAGAAGACGGTCACCACCGTGAGCAGCGGCATCAGCAAGGGCAGGGTGATTTTACGGAATCGGGCCCATGACCCCGCGCCGTCGATCTCCGCGGCCTCGTAGAGGTCGGGGTTGATGGTCTGGAGTCCGGCCAGCAAGCCGATGGTGAAGAAGGGGACCCCTCTCCAGATATTGGCGACGATGAGGGACCACCTCGCGTTCCAGGCATCCCCCAGAAAATTAATCCTGTGGTCAATGAAACCCACTTTCATCAGGGTCCATGAAATGCCGCTGAAGGTGGAGTCGTAGAGCCACCAGAAACAGATGGCGCTGAGGGCCGTCGGGATTATCCAGGGCAGGAGGACAATGGCTCGAATGAGTCCCTTGCCCTTGAAATCACGGTTGAGGACAACGGCCAGGCCCACTCCCAGCACGAGTTTAAAGAAAACGGCCACGACGGTGTAGAGAAAGGTGTTGAATACAGTCAGCCAGAAGCTCGAATCATGAAGGAGGCTGATGTAATTTTGAAGGCCGATATAGTGTCCCTCTCGACCAACAATTGTGTCGGTGAGGCCGAGCCAGAGACCCAGCAACAGCGGGTAAGCCAAGAAGATCAAGAGGAGCAGCTCGGCCGGGGCGACGAAGAGAAACCCGAGGAACGTCGGATTTTCAAGCGATGCGGAGAGGCGTTTTCGTAAACTCGGCCTGATCTCTTGTTCAACAGTGGCAACGGCGTCCACTGGTTTTCCTCCGGATTGATTTCCCATAACGGAGGGGCACCGGGGGCCCCCTCCCGCGTTGAAGACGGGCACCCCCGGAAACGCCCCTTGAGAAGGCGTCGTTACTTCTTGTAGTACCTCGCAATGGTCCTTTCCGCTTGATCGATGGCCCTGTCAATGGACACGCCCCTCGCACAGACGTTGGCGAAGAGGTCTACCACGACGTACTCCGCCATGACGGCTGCCGATGCCGGACCGATCGGCCCCTCATAGCCGTTCCACAACATGTTCCTGATGCATTCACGGTACGGGGTATGCTTGGGATCTTCGGTCCAGACGGGGAGATCTCGATAGGCTTTGAGACCTGGGGTCACGTACCCCCGCATGGCGTTGGTCCATGGGGCACACTGCTCTTCCTCGAGCATGAACATTATGTAATGCTTGGCGGCGTTGGGGAAGGGCGTGTGCTTGAAGATGAAGACTTGGTTGAACAGGTGTAGCTCGGTCGGCTTGCCCGCGGGCCCGACAGGTAGGGTAGCATGGTAGGTATCCTTCGCAATATCTGCCCATTCCGGCTTTCCCTTGGCCGCGTAGTAGATGCTGATCCCGTTGTTGGTTACTGAGATCTGGTTCGCGAGATAGGCCTTGTTATTGTGGGGATCGAGCCAGGATGCCACGCCCGCAGTCATAGCGCCATCGTACAGTTCCTTCATGCCCTCGAGGGCATTGCGGGTCTCAGCGCTCTTGATGGCGACGGAACCATCCTTGTTTGCTGTTTTGCCACCATAAGCCCACAGCCAGGTGTGGATCCAGTTATTCCCGTCCCCCACAGCATGCCCCATTGCAAACCCCACGGGATGGCCCATGCTTTTGAGCTTCTTGCAGACTTTGATGAAGTCCTCGACCTTTGTGGGAAACGTGTCGTAGCCCGCCTCATTGACCCAACTCTTTCTGTACACGATTTCCTGACCGGGTCCGCCCATGGGAACGGCGATCCATCTCCCGTCCTTCATCGCGTATTTAAAGCATACGTCCTCCCAGCCTCCGTACTTCTTCCCGAGGTATTCACATACATCTGACACATCGAGGAGCTTCTCCGGGTAAATGTGAGGGTCGTCGTGCCACCCCGAGATGAGATCGTGGCCAGCCCCGACCGCCGCCTCCATGGCGGCCTTGGGCCTCACATCCTCCCAGGACAGATATTCGGTAATAACTTTGCCCCCGGTGACCTTCTCCCATTTCCGTGAGTTTTGCTCCCAGTACTCCCCGTCAGACTTGACAAAGGGGCTCCATCTGAGGACATTGAGGACCGCATCCTTCTCTATGGGGAGCTCCGGCGGCTGAACCGCGGCAGCAGCCTTGCTCTTAAAAGGGCTCGTCAGAAGCGCCGCCCCTGCCAGCCCGGCACCTGTGGTCTTGATGAATTGCCTGCGCGAAAGATTTCTATCCTTCTCTTCCATGACTTTTGCCCTCCTTATCGATAACGATAATCGATGCTTATTTTTTTGCCTTCAGACTGAAACCAATGTGCTATCAATTCCTCTTGGAAAGATTCACCCCCTTTCCATTACAGGTGAAAGAATCATGCGCCTCCGAGGAGATAAGCACGCCTCGGAGGCCGCGTATCGGCACCTTTTGGAAACTCTCATTCAGGACGCACTCTGGGAACATGGATGTATGCACTTCTTGAAATCGTAATAGGGATTTATTCTCGTATCTATTCCCTTTTACCACAACCGGCATGAAAGTCAAACCTTTTTTAAGACTGGACAAACTCCCCCGGATGACGAGGAAACGCTTCCCTTGGACCTAACTGAAGAGAACACGGGACAACACGTTTTTCCCCATTGAGATGGAAATTTTATCCGAAATCATGGATAATTCTCTATGCGAAGGGTACTTCGAACAAGCCATAATGAATATCAGTCAACGCCAGGAAGGAGGGTAATCATATGCCTAAATTGAGCGCAAATCTCAGCATGCTGTTTACTGAAGTTGATTTTCTTGAACGGTTTGGAGGAGCGGCCAAGGCCGGATTCAAGGCCGTCGAGTATCTCTTCCCCTATTCCTGGGAGGTTGACCGATTGGGTGAGCAGTTGGATCGATATGACCTTCAGCAAGTCCTCTTCAACATGCCGGCCGGGAATTGGGAAGCGGGGGAGCGTGGAATAGCGGCACTTCCCGATCGCGTTGGTGAATTTCAGGATGGTGTTGGTTTGGCCGTTCAGTACGCGAAGGCACTTGCGTGTCCTCGTGTAAATTGCCTGGCAGGATTAATTCCAGCAGGTATTCCCGAGAGTAAAGTTCGCCCGACCTTGGTGGAAAACCTGAGGTTTGCCGCTGATGCCTTGTCGGGGGAGAACATCCGCCTCCTCGTTGAGGCGCTGAATACACGGGATGTGCCCGGATTTTACCTGAATAGAACCGCGGAAGTGATCCGATTGATCGAGGAAGTAAATCATTCAAACGTGCAGTACCAGTACGACATCTACCACATGCAAATTATGGAGGGCGATCTTACCCATACCATTCGGGAAAACCTCGGAATTATTGGCCATATGCAACTCGCGGACAATCCAGGGAGACACGAACCCGGAACTGGCGAAATACATTTTTCGAATCTCTTTCGCTTCATTGACGAAGCTGGATATACCGGCTGGATTGGATGTGAATACAAGCCTTCGGGAAAAACTGAGGATAGTCTAGGGTGGGCTCAACCCTATTTGTGAAGCAAACCATCAGATGGAAAGAACTGTAAGGAATGACAAAAATTCAACAGAGAAAAGGACTCTTTCGTATTACCGGGGGGAAAAGAAAATGGAGCAAGAGGAGCGAAAGCACGCCTTTCAACAGAGAATTACCCTTATAGATAACCATCCCCACATTTATGTTACATCCTCCTCTGAGAAGGGGAAGCCTTCTTCCGCAGGGGCAGCCCCTATGGGGGTTGACCAGAGGCCAACGGACAGGCCAAAAGAGAGCAGGAAAGGGCCTCTCTCTTTTTTCGGCCATCACATCGGAAAACTCCTCGACCCGGACAAGGCCGCATCAGAGGAGTTCGTTTCCATAGATGAGGAACTAGAGTCCAGCCTGGAGAAGGTCCGCGAGAAACTTCAGAGGACACGGGACCTATCTTCTTATGGAGAAAGCCGGATGTCACTAGAAGAGATGAAACACCGCCACTTCATCGAAGATCGCAACAGGGCGCAGGAAATACTCTTTGAAGATATTATTCGATATCATCGCGAATTTGAGACAGGGCTTACCTCCGAAGATGTTCTTTCTCTCCATGACTTGATGCAGATGGAGGCTGCCCATGAGGCGGCATGCTCTCAGGAGGAATCTATGCACGAACTTGTCGAGTGTAATCTTTTGACATTCTTGCGGCGGAAGGCAGCGGAGCAGGCCTGGCAGAAATTAGAGGGTTATATGACTCGGTTTCACATTCTATTCCCGATTCCACCTACGATGCTTGACCACGCAGAACCCGTTCGGAACGAACAGGTCAGGGATCAGCAAAAGAGAAAGGCTCAGGAGGATTTTCTTACAATGCCGGCCCAGGACCTGGCTGAGCTCATTCTCGGAAACGTCCCTACCTGGGTATATTACTATCCTCGGAAAGACACGTATCTCTGGCAATCGACTGTTCTCCAAGGGGTTGCCGCGGGCCTGGCAGCTCATTTCCTTATGAGGTACCTATCCGTCTGGGAGGAGAACTCCCCTGCAATCCTCAACAAAATCCAAAAGGAGTTCACGGATAGGATTAACGAACTTCGGCAGCAAGGACAATCCGCCATCAAATTGCCCGATATCCTTTCCGTCTCCAATGAGCTCCAGCGGATCAGCAGAGAGCAGATGCCCGAAGAGATCTGGAGACATATCTGCTCCAAACTATAAGCAACCACGTAAAGTTTTGTGGGGTAATGCCTCACGGTAACCGCCTTGCAAATCGGAACATCCACCGTCCTGAGAGACCGAACAAACCGTGCGGAAGGGTAGGGCATCGAGATAGGTCTATTGGGTCTATTATGATATAATCGGCGAGGTTCGTTCTTTTCGAAATAACAATTGAGAATACTCGATCTTTGCATTCACCCCAAACTGAGAAGCTACGCCTCGGCCATCTGCCGTGGAGAGACGTCGGTTACACTCCTTTCTACCATCTGAGACTTGCTGAAATCTAACAGAACAGATTTCGCTCCGAAGCTCTTTGCTAACGTTTCCATGTTTTGGCGAGCGGACTTTTCGATCTCTGAGCTCAATCGGTTAATGAGCCGATCAGCCATCACTGACGCCTGCTTCAATGCCTCGTCCATTAACCTATTGTGTTCGTCTTCGTTGAAACTCGTTCCGAAAAACTCGCTGACAAGCCCCGGCAAAAGCCAGGGCAAGAGCCTTGCTTTCTGTTGGTCATAGAGGCTTATGCGCCTTATACTGATATCGTACAGGCACTGTGGCATCTTTATGCTAAAAGTGCGGTCTCCAGCATCTATAACGGTAAAATCCGGGCTCTTGAGGTCATACCAGAAATTCAGTTCAAATTCAAAAACGATGGCCATCTTCTTATTGGACACCAGCCAGGTAAGATATCTCTTGCCCACGTCGCCGAACCAATGCTTGGCTGCTGTTACAATCTCCTTCGTAAACGCTTTGAAAACCACCAGTTCACCGACGGATTTCATATTTTCGATGAAGGAATAGATTTGGTGTTCCTGCACAGGGGCTTTAGAATTCTTCTTCTTGAAGAGTCTCCGTATCCCAACTGCACCGCCAACACCTAAAAGGATACCGAAAACCAGCACAATGAGCGTAAACTCCATCTTTTAACTCCTTTTTCCTGTGCCTTGGTAAAAAGACAAAAGGCTCCAAGTGACCACCGCTCAGTTTACCAAGGAAACCTATTGGAAATCAAGCTACTTACATGGATTCCTGTCGGGAAAAAATAATCATCCGTTCCATCTCGACTTGCGAGTACCAAGTGGATTTCATATGTTATTTGAGACATTACAATTCGCTTGACTTCAACCGTGGATTTGTTTTAATGGGCTGAAAACCTGGGTGAGAGGAGATATATGGGAGCATATTGGGGTGCTCCTGAGATAACGCTGACCGCAAACTAAAGAACGCATAGGGAGGGAATCATGAGTAGTCTGAAGGATCGGATGATTCGCGCTGCCAAGCTAGACGCCAGCCTCTACGAAGAGGTAGAGGCCGACACCGAGGCCATGCGGCAGGCTATGGGGGTCGTTGTTCTCTCCAGTGTAGCAGCTGGACTCGGAACAATTACGAGGGGAGGATTCGCCGGTGTGATACCGAGTATTCTCCTGGGAACAATATTCGCCCTTATTAGTTGGTTTGTCTGGGCCTATCTCACCTATTTCATTGGCACGAAATTACTCTCGGAGGCTCGGACCAAGGCAGATCTTGGCGAATTGTTGCGAACGATCGGCTTTGCTAGTTCCCCAGGCCTGATCAGGGTATTAGGGGTGATACCAGGGTTGACAGGCCTGGTTTTTTTCGCCGCCACGATTTGGATGCTGATTGCAATGGTGATTGCCGTCAAGCAAGCCCTAGATTTTGAGAGCACCTTTCGCGCCTCAGGGGTTGTCTTGATAGGTGCTATCGTTCAAGGATTGATCCTCGCATTGTTATTCTCTATCTTGGGTGGGCCGGCAACCGCCTAGTGCATTTGTGCGGTAACTCTCGTAGTAATCATTGAAAATCATCGATCCGAGGCCATATTCTTGCCTTCATTTAGCATCTTCTTTGTCAACTTCAAGGAGATTCCGCCTGTAATAGCCAGCCAGCACCAGTAAGGGTTGAACGTGATACTTGATATATTGCCAGCCTGGATTATGAAATCCATTATTGATATGGCTGGAGAGGGATCTTTTCGATCGTCAGGTTAGTCCAAAAACGTCAGCTGAACACGGGAATTCGGAGGAGGTATGTGTGATGGTAACGACTTCTACGAACTCTACTGATCCTTTCACCGTTGCCTATTTTTCCATGGAGGTTGGCCTCGCGCCAGCCATGCCTACATACAGCGGGGGCCTTGGAGTTCTTGCAGGAGACACATTGCGAGCTGCCGCAGATTTGGCCATTCCGATGGTTGGCGTGACGCTGTTGCATCGCAAAGGGTATTTTCTCCAGCATCTGGATACTCAGGGAAACCAGTCCGAGAGTCCTTACGACTGGAATCCTGAGGAGTTACTGGAACCCTTGCAGCCTCGCATATCGGTGACCATTGAAGAATGTGAGGTGCACGTCCGCGCATGGCGCCAGCTCATCACCGGTGTGTCGGGGCATGCCGTGCCCGTGTATTTTCTTGATACAGCTTTGCCCGAAAACAGTCCCCGGCATCAAACCCTAACGGACTCCCTCTATGGTGGGGATGAACAATACCGCCTATGCCAAGAAATCGTGTTGGGCTTGGGCGGTGTAGCTATGCTCGAGGCCCTGGGTCATAGAAATGTGAAAGCCTACCATATGAACGAGGGGCATTCCGCCCTCCTTGCCCTGGCCCTGTTGGAAGAACAGACGAGAAACGGTAGCCTGTGTAATGTAACGGAGGGGGACATCGATGCAGTGCGTAATAAGTGCGTGTTCACAACCCACACCCCGGTACCGGCAGGTCATGACCAATTTTCCTTCGACTTAGTGCGGCGCATGCTTGGTGAAGAACAGACGAAGTTCTTGAGATCGGCTCAGTGCTGTTTGGATACCACCCTGAACATGACCTACCTGGCCCTCTTCTTTTCGCGTTATGTCAATGGGGTTTCCCATCGTCACGAGGAGATCTCTCAGGGCATGTTTCCCAATTATCCGATCAACTCCATCACCAATGGCGTTCATGCCATCACGTGGACCTCATTACCTTTCCAGCGCCTCTACGACCGTCACATAGCAGAATGGCGATTCGATAATCTCTACTTGCGGTATGCCATAAGCATCCCCCTTGACGAAATCATCGACGCACACGCTGAGGCCAAAAAAGAACTCCTCAGGGAGGTGGAACGGCGAACCGGCGTATACCTGGACCCATCGGCTATGACTCTCGGCTTTGGTCGACGGGCCACCGCGTATAAACGGGCAGGCCTGCTCTTTTCCGATCTGGATCGCCTGAGGAAGATTGCGCACCAGGTCGGCCGCATCCAGATCATCTATGGGGGGAAGGCACATCCTAGGGATGAAAGCGGCAAGACCGTGATTCGACGCATATTTGAAACAATTGATGGCTTAAAGGATGCTATCCGCATTTTGTACCTGGAAGAGTATGACATGGCATTAGCGAAATCTATCTGCGCAGGCGTGGATCTCTGGCTCAATACACCGCAGAAGCCCCACGAGGCCTCTGGAACCAGCGGAATGAAGGCAGCCCTCAATGGGGTGCCGAGCCTGAGTGTATTGGACGGATGGTGGATTGAGGGTCATGTGGAGGGGGTGACGGGGTGGTCGATAGGTGAGAGTTGGGAAGCCGAGAGCAATCCCTCGGCAGAGATCGCCTCCCTCTACAACAAATTGGAATCAGTGATCCTCCCGATGTTCTACCAGCACCCTCGCGAGTATGCCGAAGTCATGCGCTCGGCCATTGCCCTAAACGGATCTTATTTCAATGCCCAGCGGATGATGTTCCAGTATTTAAAAAATGCCTACCTAGAGAGGCACGAGATCTAACTCCCTTGGCCGATCTATTTGAACCCCTGGTCATGGTTTCTCTTTGACCTTGAACTCCACATGAGGGGTATAGGTTGATATGGGACCACGGGGAGAAACAGGCTGTCCACAATATCGTGAACTCAAAAGTGCGTTACAATGGGGAGACGGTTCATCGTCTTTTGTCAGAATTTAATGGATGATAAAACATTGAATTTCAGTTAGTTGAATCTAAAAACGTCAAACGATTTCTCAATACTTTTCCGATCTGAAAATCCTGACAATGTGACAATCAAAATGGCTGTCGAACAAGAACATCGGGGCCGATAAGTCTAGCTTTGATTTTCAAGAAGAAGGCTCTCTGGCCAATATGAAACTTTGGGAGGCTTCAAAACCCCTTTCGGATGAACTCGAGCACGGCTTTGTTCCATCCTTCAGGGCCAATACCGTCAGCCCTTATGAGATTTGGTAACACTATCCTTCGATCATGCTCTCCCCTGTAATTTCTCACAATAATGGGATAATCGACCCGTTCTAACATGGGGAAGTCCGCAGGGCTGTCACCCAAGGCAATGGTGACAATCTCAGGTAACTTCCTTTGGTAAAGCCTTGTGAGCACCTCGACAGCCTTGCCCTTATCATGATCGCCCATTAAGTGGTGAACCCTTGCTTGGGCATGGAGAAGACCTTTCTCCTGTATTGAAGCCAGAAGTCTCGCGAGTTTTCCCTCATCTCCTTGGAAAATAAAGGGCTCATCAAATTCGCGCCTCTTGGCCAACTCCGCCTCCTTTCTATCCAACCCGGTGATCTCTGCTACCTCTAGGCCACTCATATCCCCGAACCCTTTGATTTCAAAACCATTGCTTCTAAGCTTTTTTAGCACTCCCCGCAAAACCTGATATGGGGTTCCTAGGACAAAGACCCAATATCCACCGATTATTTCCGCCTTCGGCCATGCGGCTCGTATATCGTCCTCAGAAAAGTATGAAACGGGGACAAAGATACCTCCGCCATTTTCCGAGATAAAGGGGTGGAGATTTCCGAGCCTTTCCCTCAAGCATCCGATTTCTGCCCGGGTTTTGCTGGAACAAAACACCAGGGGTATCCGCTTCAGCTTCACAAGCTCTAGTGCAGGCAGGGCCGCCGTGAAGGAATAGGTGTCATGGTCCAGAAGGGTGCCATCGAGATCGGTGAAGATTACCGGTTGAGATACCATCAGAGCCTTCCCCCCCTGGGTATTCGTCTTGACTCACTCGGGACTTACAGTCTATACTCTGAATCGTAACGTGGAGTGGCTTGGATTACAAGGGAAAACCTGCTTCACGTGACAACATTACTGAAGACCTCAGGGAAGACACCTCCTGGGGTAAAAGCTCTTTTCGTCCAACTGGTGGCGAACGAGTTAACCTATTTCTTCACGGTTCATGGGATATGGATATTCTGGAATATACCAAAGAAAATCTTTTCAATTACAAAGTGGATATCCCTTCCCTAGAGTATGCGAAACAATACCTAGAAGAAAGGAACTATCCACCTCAGGACAAACAGCTTGTAATCATAATACTTGACAGAAATGAGGATCCAGAGGCGCTTCGTTCAACGGTAATCCAACTGGCCATGGCCAATATTCTGAAGGAACTATTTCTTGGAATTGATTCCGAACACTTCCGCGTCAAGAAGATCATCGTGAGCGACCAGTCAGATCTAGATATTGCACGGACCAATAGAGGCCTACTCTACACCGTGAAAGACGTGCTTGCCAATATGTTAGGAAAGGCTGATATCCCCCAGATATGCTATCTCCATTTTGATAACGAGATAAGTAAGTTAGGGTATGAATATCTCAGAGACCATTTGAAGATAAGCAAGAGGGAAAAGGGCAGGCCAATTCTCGGCAAAGGGATAAACATGGCCATAAGCTCTCTCGCATCGTCAGATCCTACAGAGGTCAGGGTATCAAAAGAAGGTACTGTTTTGGTCTACATGGATGCAGAGAATAAGGAGGTAAACTATAGGGACCCGTTTCTCCTCGGCTCCCCGCTCGTTTACAAGGGCTCGCCCATTTTATTTAGTAAGGCGGCTTTCAAACGATACCACATGGAAGGGGAAAGGAGAAAGCTCGGCGGCAGGGTGAATGCCTCCCTGGGTGTACCCCTGATAAATATGCTTGTGTATAAGGGCTTGGTTTCACTAAAAAAACCCGTAATCTATCCCCTCTCCGGGGAAATAGGGATTGAAAGAAACTTATTTTGGTCCCTCAAAATAGCAAAAAAATACGGGGTTGAGACAACAACCCTCTTGCAGCTGTTTGGAAAAGATGAAAAAGGTGAAACAATGCTCCCTGAGGAACGCTTTCTGCAAGTTGACCTCGGCATAAACATGGACCAAGCACTGGCCGAAGGCAAGCCACCGAGAGAGGTTCTCAAAGGAGTAGAGAAAATGTCAACGGACATCATCTCCGCAACCTTCCAGCTTTTGGGCAAACAGATCAGGGAAACGTGGAGCTCTTCCGCAGAATTCACGAAAATGTTTAAGGAATTCCAGAGATGCAGTATAGAAAGGTGGATGCAATCCCATGATAATAGGCTGATAACAGGAGGTGTGAAGCATAAGGAATTAAGAAGAGTTGTTTACGGAACAATGAAAGAACATGCCGCTAATCTCTTTGCGGAGGAGACTTTTTTCAAGAGGACATTGCGGAAAATAAGAGAAGCCTTTATCCCCGGGGATGAAGAATTTATACCGCCGGTAAACAAAATCAGGGATACTATGGGAAACACGTTCGACGACTTGAGAGGGCGGCTTATCGATAAGACCGAACGAATCTACTGATCGAAAAGGAATACCCAAACCCTCCCACCGAATGGAAAGAGAAAAAGAGGGGGAGGGCATAACCCTGGGTCGACAGATTATGTCCTCCGAAGCAACTCTACGGGCCTATATTTCAGGGTGGATCGAGGGGATAGGGATAGAATGAGAAAAGCCATTATCATCCCTACCTATCTCCACATCAAAGGGGATACTAACGTCTCTGAACTTCAGGGTATCCAACTCCTTCAACGGGGGATTGAAAGCCTAGATATCCTGGAAGATCGGAATTTCGTGCTAGTCCTCCCATTCTGCCTCGATATTAAGGAGGGGGATTTCTGGACAGTGCTTTCCCATACCGATGAAAAGGTGAGGCAGGTGATGAGGGCCGCCATAGGGACTATCCCCACCGTTATCTTTACTCGAAAAAATCTTGTGGATTTCGGTCGGTACATCCAGGCGAACCGTTTTGAGAATTTGTTCCCCCATCTGGACCTCTGCGATTATCCAAAAATTCGCAACAGCGGGCTCATAGTGGCACAGCTTTTGGGAGTCGATGCAATTCTCTTTATGGACAATGATGAGGTCATCAGGGATGCCCGATTTCTCTCCTTTGCGGAGGAATTCCTGGGACGAGACTATGACGGAATTCAAGTGAGCGGAAAGGCCGGTTTCTATATCGAACCCGACGGATCGATCCTCCTGAAGGAGACCAACCCATGGTGGAAATTTTTCTGGAACAAGACCTCCCTGATGAACCAGGTCTTCCAACAGATCATCGATTCAAAATCCAGATTGATCCGCTCCCCCATTATCCTCGGGGGTAACTTAGCCATCCATAGAATCCTCTTTCAAAAGGTGCCCTTTGATCCGTTCATCCCCAGGGGGGAGGACATGGATTACCAGATCAATGCCGAGATCTTCGGTCTCCATGTGCTTTTCGATAAGGATCAGAATATTCAGCACTTGCATCCTGAAAGGGGAGAGGCCTTCCTTTTGGGGGAACTGAGAGGGGATATACAGCGTTTTCTCTATGAAAGGGCAAAGGTTAAAGGATATCCGGAGATAAATCTCGATCCGTACCCCGGCTATTTCCTGAAAGGCGACCTCAGGCTGAAAGGCCTATTGACCCTTTTGCTGTTCGCCCTCGACCACTTCCTTCGCCTCGACCTCAAGGGATTGGGCGTCGTGTTACGGGAATTCGGCTCGGTATTCGATGATCCGGAGGACGTGCCCGGGAGATATCTTCGATTTCAGGAGGAATGGGAAATTTTCATGATCGAACTTCCGAACACGGGACTGAAAGATGCCGTGAGGGAGTGGGGATATAATCTGGACTGAGCTACAGAAGGCATCCACAGCCTAATCGTTGGGAATTCTTTTCCTATCGCTGGGGATTGCACCCTTTGACAAAACGGGGCGGACCGATTCTCGTGGTGCACGATCAACAGTACTGAATGGCATGGATTTTGATATACTTAGATTGGTGTTCTTCCTCAGAATGGCGGCGAGAAATTCGGCAACCTGAGAGAATGAGTTGAAGAAATCTATCAATGGAAAAAGGATACCTGGTTATCAGGGCGGATAGAAGCGAGATGGAAGGCGAACGGTGGAATTGCAGGGAGGATAAAACATGCACTATAACACAGCGCTGCGGCCATATGCATTCAAGCGCATCGAGGAGATAGAGTCCGCGGATATCATGGTTGGAATACCCTGCTACTGTAGCGAAGGGACCATCAATCATGTGATACAAATGGTCAGCCACGGGCTCGCAGAGCATTATCGTGACCGAAAATCCGTTATTCTCATCGCCGATGGGGGATCCACAGATGATACCCGAGAAGTCGCCAAGGAGTTTCAGATCAAACCCTGGCAAGAGAAGCTCGTCACCATCTATAGAGGTCCAGCTGGGAAGGGAACTGCCCTGAGATCCGTCTTCGAGGCGGCGGATCGGTTAAGGGTTCGAGCATGTGCTGTAGTGGATTCGGACCTCAGGAGCATTACTTCAGATTGGATCCAACACCTCATCGATCCCATCTTGGAAAGGGGATACCAGTTCGTGGCTCCCATTTACCTCCGGCACAAGTACGATGGAACCATCACGAACAACATCGTGTACAATCTTACCAGAGCCCTATATGGCAGGCGAATTCGACAGCCCATCGGAGGAGACTTCGCCTTTTCCCGGGATGTTGCCAGGTTCTATGCCGAGCAGGATGTCTGGGAGACCGACGTAGCCCGATTCGGAATCGACATCTGGATGACTACCAACGCAATTACCCAGGGCTTTAAGATTTGCCAGTCCAACCTGGGGGTCAAGATCCATGATGCCAAGGATCCTGGACAGCACCTGGGTCCCATGTTCCGTCAGGTGATCTGGACCATCTTCTCCCTTATGGAGATTTATGAGGGCTATTGGAAGGGAATCCGAAAAAGCACGCCCGTAGAAATATTCGGACATGAAAACCACCTTGAACCCGAGCCTGTAGATGTGAATTTAGAGGGGATGATCCAACAGTTCAGGGTAGGGTTCCGTCAATTCTCCTCCCTCTGGAAGGAGATCTTCTGCGAGGAATGCTTCGAGGAGGTTCGGAAAGTCGCACACTTACGGTCGCGAAAGTTCCACTTGCACACCGAGGTATGGGTGAAGATCCTCTACGAGCTGGCAGCCACTTTCCACACCTGGAGTGCCAATCGCGGCAATTTGATCGACCTGATGACACCGCTGTACTATGCCCGTGTGGCATCCTTCGTGCGGCAGAGTTGGGAGATGTCATCGGAAGAAGCCGAGGCCCTGGTTGAGGAGCAGGCGCAGAGCTTTGAGGACCACAAGGCCTACCTCATCAAGGTGTGGGACGAGAAATCTGCGGGAATATCGACGCTGGACCTCAATTGAAATGGAGAGCATACGCGGAGGATTGGTTCGCGGAAACCGGCGGAACGGTCTTCTTTATCTCTTTCGTCCTCCCGTTAATTCTGATACGGCCGAGATATCTATGATGGTATACCGTTCAGTGCGAAGTTCCAACCCGCATATACCCCATAAATGGACCCTCACTGCCACCTCCTTTGCCGCTTAGCCTAACGGTACCTTCATCGTTCTTTGAGCTAGTGAGTCTAATTACATCATGGTATCAAATCTCAACTGAGGGGATCTGGAAACTTCCAGAAGCTTATGGTAGATATCTCCTTATATGAAGCTATTCTGTATTTTGAACAGAATAGAGTTCCCTTCCATGGATAATTCGGGGAACACCGCTTTAGATCCCAGGACGAGAATAAGGGGGAATTTTCATTACGGGGAGCCATAAGAACATGCTTTATCGGTCATCGAAGAATACCCTGGTCCACTTAGCATCGGAAAAGAGATTCCTATCGTGACCATCCAAGACGTCATGAGGCCAGACTTACACTGATGGTAAATTACCTCATAGATGTAGCCCGGAATTTTAGAGTCGCAGATTTCTTTGACATTGCGATAATTTCAATCCTGACTTACGCCGTATTGATTTGGTTCAGAAGCACCGCATCGCGTTTTGTCCTCATTGGAATTAGCATTTTTGGGTTAGTATATATCCTTGCCCGTATCTTTGATCTCTATCTTACCGTCTTTGTCTTCCAAGGATTCTTTGCCGTCCTCCTCATCGCCCTGATCATAATATTTCAGGAAGACCTTCGACTGTTTTTTGAGCGGCTAGCAAGGTGGGGGGGCATGGGAAAAAGCTGGCCCACCGTGTCTTCACCCAAAGAGATCGATATTCTGACCCAGACAACAGCAAATTTGGCCCTGAAGCGATTCGGGGCATTGATCGTTCTGAAGGGAACGGACTATCTGGACCGACACCTCAAGGGAGGAATCCCCTTGGAGGGCAAGATAAGCGAGCCCCTGTTAGAGAGCCTCTTTGATCACCATTCCACAGGGCATGATGGTGCGGTGATCATTTCGGATGGCCAGATCATCAAATTTGCTTGCCATTTACCCCTCTCATTGAGTACGAGAAAGATCGGCAATCTCGGGTTGCGTCACACTGCGGCCTTGGGATTGACGGAGCGTTCAGATGCCCTGGTTATCGTGGTATCAGAAGAGCATGGGACGATTAGCGTGGCCAGAGAAGGGCGGCTCAGAAAGTTGGATAACAGCGATCAGCTCAAAACGATGCTCCAAAATTTTTATCAAGAAAGGGGACCAAGGGTGAGGAAAAAACCCTGGCTCCATAGGTGGGGAAAAAATCCTTGGGAGAGGGTTATAGCGGTTCTTTTTGCCTGCGGACTGTGGTTAGCCTTTGCATATCAGGCCGAAAGTATCAGAAGAGGGTTTGTCGCCCCTATTGAGTACCGGAATCTCCCACCTGATTGGTTCATCGAAGAACCTAAATCAAAGGAGGCAACGGTCACGTTAATGGGCTCGGGACAGGCATTTGATCTTTTGAACCCGCAAACCTTGAAGATAGTGTTGGATATGTCAAAAGTCGTAGAGGGAAAGCAAGAACTCATCCTCAAACCGGATCAGGTTCGTCACCCCTCAAATCTCTCGGTTGTTGGGATTGAACCGAGCAAGATTGAGCTCATAACCCACAAAATGGTTCTTCTTGATGTTTCTATCAAAGTCGCTACTTCTGGAAATCTCCCCCCTGGACTTGCCCTTCGGCAAATTGTGGTTAACCCCAAGTCGATTCAGGTCATGGCTCCACCCAAAGGGAAAAAGCGTGTTCAGATCTTGACAGAGCCTATCAATCTTCAAGGTATCACCACCACGTCCACGCTTACCCCAAAACTGGTGCTCCCCCCGGACGTCCGGTTTTTCAGTGATAAACCTCTTCCTGTTCAGGTCACCATTGAAGTTGAGGAACGAAAGTTACAAGAATAGATACCTCTTGTGGAGAGCCGCAATCTTTTCTCCTCTCGAAACCAGACCGGAGTGAATTCCTTTTTGGCGATGTCCTCGCAGGGCATCATGGCCTTCGGTTCGCTTTCAGCTGCTCCTCAAAGCTACCAGGCCGATACACCCGTGCTGCCGTGCTCCAGGAGTCGAGAATCTGAAAGGGACTCCATTACGATCTCCCGTACATTTCCGTCATTTCGAGGAGCCTGCTGGCCAGATCGGGTGTCAGGAGATCCGGTGAGAGCCGCCATTGCCAATTGCCCTCCAAGGTTGCCGGCCGATTCATTCTCGCCTCCTCTCCGAGCCCGAGAATATCCTGCATGGGGAAGATAACCGTGTTTGCGACTGACATCATGAGAAGCCTAATCAATTCCCAGTGGAGCTCCTCTCCCGGCACATCCCTACCAAGGTAATGGAGGAGCCTTTTTTTATCTTCGGGTGCTTCCTCCCCTTCAAACCATCCCCTTATCGTATTGTTGTCGTGGGTTCCGGTATATGCCACACAGTTCTTAGGCAGATTATGGGGTACATAGGGATTCGTGGGAAGATCCTCACCAAAGGCAAAGAGGAGCACTTTCATGCCGGGAATCTCGAACTGCTGCATGGTTTCCCTCACGTCCGGGGTAATGACACCGAGATCCTCGGCAACAATTGGTAAAAAGGGGAATTTCCTCATGAGGTGATTGAGCAAATCCTTAGCAGGGGCTTCAATCCACCCTCCATTAATAGCTGTATGCTCCGTGGCCGGGACCTCCCAATAGGCCACAAGGCCACGAAAATGGTCGATTCTCACGATATCACAGAGTTTTAGGTTCCGCTCAATTCGTTGAACCCACCACGCGAACCCCTGCTCCTTCAACACGTCCCATCGGTAAACGGGATTGCCCCAGAGCTGTCCGGTCTCGCTGAAGTAATCGGGGGGAACACCCGCGATAGCATAAGGCCTTTTTTCGTCGTCCAGTTTAAAAAGTTCGGGATTCGTCCATACGTCTGCACTGTCATGCTCCACGTAAATCGGAAGATCTCCTATGATTTGAATACCTTTCGCATTACAGTAATTTTTAAGGTTACTCCACTGATTGGAAAAAATATACTGAAGGAACCTTTCCCTTTCGGCTTTCTCGTGGAGTACCTTGTTGGCAGATTGCAGCGCCTCTGGTTGTCTGTCCCGTATGTCCTGAGGCCATTCGCTCCATACCCTCCCGCCGAAATGGGATTTGAGGGTCATAAAGAGCGAAAAGTCCTCGAGCCAGGGTGAGTTCTCGGCACGGAATCGTTCATATTCATACGGAGTCCTTTTTCTTCTGAAACGCTCATAAGCCTTTTTTAAAAGCTCTGCCTTATAAGCACCCACGGCCCGATAATCGACCCGGTCCGCTGGAAAATCAGGAGGAGATTCTATATCTGCCTTGTTGAGTAAGCCATCCCGGATCAAAAGCTCAGGGCTTATGAGCAGTGGGTTACATGCGAAAGCGGATGCACTGTGATAGGGGGAACTGAAATGCTCCGGATCGGTCGGGTTCAGGGGAAGGATCTGCCAGAGGCTCTGCTTGGCCTCACAGAGAAAATCCACAAACCGGAAAGCCCCTGGCCCCAAATCTCCAACGCCAAAAAGGGAGGGTAGGGAAGTCAGGTGGAGAAGAATGCCGCTTGCTCGTCTTTTCATCTCGTTTCCTCTCTCATAAGCAATGCAACGGGGAAGTGTCTAAGAACCTCTCCTATCATAAGCTTGCCCACGCTGTTCACCTGCTGGCGTGTAATCACATTTTTCCATTCGTGAGAGACTCCGCCGGGGCAGGGGATATGTGTATCGTGCCATATCTTTTCGCCGAAGGGATAATCACCTTCCCTCACTACAGTTGTTAAGAATCGTGGTGCGACACTCACGGCCCATTTCCTTCCGTTTTTTCTCGCAAAAGCGAAAATGTGGTCCTTGAGCTTCCCGGCTACTTCCAAGGGAATATACGCTCCGTCTCGAAAAACTTCAATATGTTCATTTCTCGTCTTAAGCGCTCTATATATGAGAAAGAGCTTAATCCTCCCGTCTTCCCTCGCACGGAGCATCTCCTCGATCAGGTTCAAGACATTGTTGTTCTCCTTTTTTCGGATTTCCCGGAGCATTGCCTTTCTTCTTTCAAAATCAACCGGGCGTCGATTATCGGGGTCCACCAGAGTCAGATCCCAGAGTTCCGTTCCCTGATAAAAGTCCGGCACGCCCGGGGCGGTGATCTTTACCAGTATCTGGGAAAGGGAATTGAATATTCCGTAGTGGCACACCTTTCTATGGAAGGGCAAGAACTCCTTTAGGAATGTATTTTCCTCCTTGAGGCTGAGAATTTCCTCGAGAAAGGAAATGAAGGCATTCTCGTAATCCGTATCCGGCTTGAGCCAAGCGGTATGCACTTTGGCTTCTCGGACGGCCTTTATGATATACGCTTTCATTCTCTCCTGGAATATCCCGTAGGTATTATCTTCACGGAACGGGAATGCGCCTAGCAGCGTCTGGTATAAGAAATATTCGTCATTCCTATCCGGAACGCGTCTACCAAGGACCTTTCTCTTCTTTTTCCTGTTTGCCTTACTCCATGTCTTGATCATTCTTTCCCATTCCCTCGGTATTTCGGAGAGGACGTTTATCCTTGCCCTCGCATCCTCACCTCTCTTCGTATCGTGAGTGGAGGTTGCGTTGAACGAATGTGGCCAGAGCTTGGCCCTCTTTTCAAGGAAATGGTGGAACTCCCCCGTGGAAATACCGAATTTGTTCGGAGATCCTCCAACCTCGTTCAGGGAAAGCAGCCTGTTGTAAACATAGAGGGTTGTATCCTCAAAGCCTTTTGCCATGAGGGGTCCCGTGAATTGCTGGAACCTCATAACGAATTGAGTCCACTGATCTTTCTCTTCCTCCAAGAGATAATCCCCGAAATCCAGGAGAAGGAATCTCTCTATGAACTGGAGCTCATTCAATAAGCCTGGGCTGCTCCCTTTCGCCCTGTCTACAGCCTCCTCAATATACGAGCGATCAGTTTGCCTGGAGATCTCATTACCGAGATAGGTTCGATAAACCGGGAACTGGGCCATCACTTCGACCAAAGCTCTCTTGAGGCCATAAATGGTTATGTCGCTTCCGTGCCTGTCTCTACTGGAGATTGCCTTCATGAAGTGGGCGAGATTATCCACATCGCCGGCCATATGTTTTCCCAGAATCAATCTTTTTTTCTCACATACCAATTCCTCATAAGGGGTGTTCAGCGTCGTAAAATGTGTGTAGATCCTGTTAAATTCCTTCTCATGTTCCCTTTTACAGAAAAGACCGTTGACATAATTAAGAAACTCATAACCGGTTGTCCCCTGCACCGGCCAGAGAGATGGAAGTTCCTCCTCAAGATCGAGGATTTTCTCGACCAGGACGTATAGTTCTCCTGCTTTCTGTCTGATTCTCTTAAGGTAGTTTGTTGGATCGTAGAGCCCATCAATATGGTCTATTCTTAGTCCTGTTATCTTCCCCTCTTCAATGAGTTTGAATGTCAAGGAATGCATATGATTGAAAACATCTTCGTCTTCTATTCTCACGGAGAGGAATTCATTGATGTTGAAAAACCGTCGGTAATTGATCTCTTCTGTTGCGACTTTCCAGAAGGATAGTCTGAATAACTGTTCTGAAAGCAGGTCATTGAGGAGATTAAAACTCTCGGGATTTCCCCGTTTGCCATTGAAAATCTTTATATTCTCCCTGATGAATTTCCTTATATCCTCATTTTTTTGATACAGCTCCCATAATGTTGTCTTAATAAACCGTATCTGATCATATCTGTCGTTCATTTCCTCAGTTGAAGGAAGGGTTTTCAGGATATAGAGCATGCCGAGAAGTTTGATGTAATCAGGGTGATCCGCTCCAAGCTTCTTTTTGAGTATATGCAACCGATAGGTCAACAGATGAACATAGGACTCTAATCGTAAAGGCAACATGCGATTGTAGTAAACGAGGACAAACCCATTTTTGACATATCTCAGTTTGATCTCCCCCTCCTCCAGGGATTCACCGTAAAACCGTCCCAGAAAAGGTGCGAGAACCCTTCTTTTGATGCTTTCGTAGGGATGATCCCATTCGATATCGAAAAAGTGAAAATACTGTGAACTCTGACCGTTTTCCAGGACGTCCACGAGCATCTGATTTTCATGGTCGAAGGCCGTGTGGTTTGGGACAATATCCTGGAGCCATCCCATTCCGCGGGTTTTCAATGCCATCATGAGTTGTCCAAAGTGCGACCTATTTCCCAATTGGGGGTTGAGTTGATTTGGATCAACTACATCGTAGCCGTGAAGACTTCCCCTTCGCGCCTTGAAAATGGGAGAAGCGTAAAGGTCACTTATTCCGAGCTCAGCCAAGTAGGGGACGATTCTCTTGGCTTCCCGAAAGCCAAAAGAGGGATTGAACTGAACTCTATACGATGCTGCAGGGATCCGCATACTATTCTCTTCGAATAAATGGCGACGGTTCTCGATTCAATTTGAAGAACCCGTCAATGGGGACGTTCCATTCCATCCGTTCCCATCCCTTCTTCTTTGACAAAAAGGACAAATGCGTACGGGGAAAAGCTGAGAACTTTTTCTCCGTCCGAAATGATTTCAGCGGGCACCCGGCTCCCCGGGCCCTGCCATCGCTCATCCGCGGCATCCAACCGTTTCGCCCACCGTCCTTTGGTTAAAGAAATACCTATGGTTAGCGGCGACTCATTGAAGTGCAAAATCGCGACTGCCTCACTATTACCGTTCCAACGCCTTATAACCAGAGCCTTCTCACGCTCATAATCCAGGACTTCCATATCGTCCTTGCTCAGGCGGCCTAGGGCTGGAGTCTTTTTCCTGAGTTGAATGACCTCCTTGTGAAACTCAGCTAAAATCCGGTGTTGCCCTTCATGGCGAAGGCTGTGGTTGAGCTTGGCCCGCAGGAATGTCTCCTCATCTTGGGGATCAGGAGGTTCTTCGGCCCATCCGAAGGCAGCAAATTCCTCTCGACGCCCCCGCCGCACCGCTTCAACGAGGGTCGGGTCTGAGTGACTGACAAAGTATGGAAAAGGCGCGGTCTCCCCGTATTCCTCGCCCATGAAGAGGAGGGGAATGAAGGGCGACAGAAGCACGACCCCTGCTGCGAGTTTTGTCCTTTCCAGGCAGACCAGTTCGCTCAAACGTTCTCCCCGCATCCGGTTTCCCACCTGGTCGTGGTTCTGCGCAAAGACCACAAAACGGTGGGCCTGGATATCGCGGGAGGAGTTTCCGTGCCGACGCTGGCGATACGAGGAATATTCGCCCGAGTAGACGAACCCCTCACGAAACGCTTTGGCCAGATCCCGAAGTTGGCCAAAGTCCTGGTAATACCCCGTTTGCTCGCCGGTCAACAGCGTATGGAGGGCATGATGGAAATCGTCATTCCACTGGGCGTCGACGGCAAATCCCCCCAGTTCCCGTGAATGGATAACCCGCGTATCATTGAGGGCGCTCTCAGCGATGAGGTAAATCTGCCGCTTGAGCCGCTCCGCCTGATCGTGGACGGCCGACGCCAACTCCTCGAGAAAAGGATGGGCGGAAAAATCCAGGATGGCATGGACCGCGTCGATTCGCAGTGCATCAAGACGAAATTCCGTCACCCAGTACAGGGCGTTCTCGATGAAAAAGCGGCGAACGCCATCACTGTGAGGGCCATCGAAGTTGATCGCAGAACCCCAAAGGGTCTTGTATCGGTCGGTGAAATACGGGGCGAAGTCCCACAGGTAGTTGCCCTCTGGCCCCAGGTGGTTATATACCACATCCAATATGACGGCTAAACCACTTCGGTGGCATGCGTTCACTAGGCGCTTCAAACCTTCAGGACCCCCGTAGGAATCCTGCACGGCGAAGGGATAAACCCCGTCATATCCCCAATTCCGATTCCCCGGAAACTGGGCCACGGGCATAAGCTCAACGGCTGTGATGCCAAGCTCTTTGAGATTATCCAAATGAGGAATGATAGCCTCAAAGGTTCCTTCGGGGGTAAAGGTTCCAACGTGGAGTTCGTAAATGACGTACTCCCGCAGGGGCAGGCCGAACCAGGAGTCATCCCCCCAGCGGAATTGGGGATCGACTACCTCCGAAGGACCGTGGACGCCTTCCGGCTGGAATCGGGAAGCCGGATCCGGGCGTTCCTTCTGGCCATCGAAGCAGTAGAGATATCGGTCACCGGGGTTTACGCCCTCGGTGACCGCAGAATGATACCCGAACGCTTCCGTCGTCAGGGGTAAGATGCGTTCGCGTGGAGAGACGATGTGCACCACTACCTTTTGAAGTAACGGTGCCCAGACGCGGAACTGACATCGACCTTCCCCCAGGTATATGGCCCCTAAGCTGACCTCCGGGTTCAAGCCTGTCCCTCCTCGCGCTTGAGGAACACTGCGCCCAGGGGTGGCAGGACGAGATTCAGCGAGTGGGGTCGGCCGTGGAAAGAGATTGGAGAGGCCTCAACGCCGCCCAGATTGCCGTGACCGCTCCCTCCATATTCCTTTGAATCACTATTCAAGATCTCCTTCCAATATCCCCCACGCGGAGCACCTACTCGGTAGTTAAGCCGGGGAACCGGGGTGAAGTTAGAGACGATGATCAGCGTGTCGTCCGAAGAACGACCCTTGCGGATCAGGCTGAGGACACTGTGCTGAGAGTCGTTGCAGTCGATCCACTCGAATCCGGCAGAGTCGAAGTCCAGCTCATAGAGTGCTGATTCGGCCCGATAGAGTCGATTCAAGTCCTCCACCCAACGCTTGAGTCCTTTGTGAAGTGGAGAGGCGAGGAGGTGCCAGTCGAGACTCTCCTCGTGGTTCCACTCGCGCCACTGGCCGAATTCATCACCCATGAAGAGGAGCTTCTTCCCGGGTTGGGCATACATGTAGCCGAAAAGAAGTCTCAGGTTTGCGAACTTCTGCCAATCGTCGCCGGGCATTCTCCCCAAGAGCGATCTTTTGCCGTACACCACTTCATCGTGGGAAAGGGAGAGCACGAAGTTCTCCTGGAAGGCATACAGAAGCCGAAAGGTCAACTGATTGTGATAATACTTCCTGAAGAGAGGGTCCTTGGACATATATTCCAGCATGTCGCTCATCCATCCCATGTCCCACTTCATGCCGAAGCCCAACCCCCCCACGTAAGTTGGACGAGAGACCATGGGCCAGGCGGTCGATTCCTCGGCGATGGTTTGGACATTTGGATGGCTTTTATAGACTTCTTGGTTGAAGCGGCGGAGGAAGGATATGGCCTCCAGGTTCTCCCTGCCTCCATACTCGTTGGGAATCCACTCACCCTCCTTGCGCGAGTAATCCAGATAGAGCATCGAGGCAACAGCGTCCATACGGAGCCCGTCCACGTGGTACTCGTCCAGCCAAAGGAGGGCACTGCTCAAAAGGAAGCTCCGGACCTCGTTACGACCGTAGTTGAAGATGAAGCTGTTCCAATCCGGGTGAATCCCCTTGCGCGGATCGGCGTGTTCGAAGAGGTGCGTTCCATCGAAGAACCCGAGCCCGTGTTCATCATTTGGGAAGTGCGAAGGTACCCAGTCCAGAATTACCCCGATCCCGTGCTGGTGGAGGCAGTCGACGAGATACATGAAATCCTGGGGTTCTCCATACCGGCTGGTTGGAGCGAAGTACCCGAGACACTCATACCCCCAGGAGCCGTAGAATGGGTGCTCCATGATTGGCAGAAATTCCACATGCGTGAACCCCATCTCTCTTCCGTACTCAGCAAGTTTGGGGGCAACCTCCCGATAGCTCAAAAACCGGTTCGCTTCTTCCGGCACCCTCATCCAAGATCCGAGATGAACTTCATAGATCGACAGGGGGGCATCAGGGGCGTTGTGGATACCCCGGTTCGCCATCCATTCCCCGTCACCCCATGAGTAATCTAAATCCCAGACAACCGAAGCTGTCTGGGGAGATACTTCATAGCGAAAGGAAAAGGGATCGGTCTTGTCCACCCGATAGCCGTTGTACCGGGATACGATGTAATACTTGTAGCGGGCGCCTTTGCAGATACCCGGGATGAAACCTTCCCAGATACCCGAATTCTCCTTGGGGCTCAGAGGATGGGTTATCTTCTTCCATCCATTGAAGTCTCCCATGACGAACACCCCTCTGGCATCCGGGGCCCAGACGGCAAAATAGGTCCCATCTTCCCCCTCTGGGGTCAGGGGATGGGCTCCCAGCTTCTCATACAGGCGAAGATGGGTTCCCTCCTTAAAGAGGTATATGTCATCATCCTTCAGGAGGCCGATATCGCAGAGGGGCGGGTCCCCCTGACCTTTCCCCCTGGATGGTTGGGTTTCCTTATCGTACCTCGTCCCCGTCATTCAAGCCTCAATTCTCCTGGGTTCCGAGCTGTTCCTTAATGCCCAGAAGGGGGATCTTCAGCCAATTTGGGCGGTTGTTGAGTTCGTAACCCAATTCGTAGATAGCTTTTTCCAGGAGGAAGACGTTCAACAGCGCCTGGAGTTCGTCCCTCCCTCGAGGAACGATTGATGCCTCCAATGATATTGGCAGATATGCCTTCAGGAAGGCAACACACACCCAGCGGTACCAGAAATCCCCCCACCTTTCGACGAAGGGGCGATCTCCTTCCCGAACGAAACCACTGGCCTGTTGACTGAAGAGCGCTGCATAAGCAGCATAGTGAAAGGAGCGCAATATACCCGCGACATCCCTCAATGGAGATCGTTTGAGTCGACGTTCGGAGAGGGGGCGGGCCGGCTCTCCCTCGAAGTCGAAAATTACAAAGTCCTTGCCGGTATATAGCACTTGTCCTAGATGGTAATCACCGTGGCAGCGGATCCGCATGGCCGAGATCTTTCGGTTGAGAATCGATTGAAAATGCCCTATAACCTCGCTCTCGTGCTGAAGGATTTCTTGGGCCTCTCCGCGCAAGGGCACCGGGAGATCCTTCAAACCTCGGCGCAAGAGTTCAAAGACCTGCTTGGTCAGGGTGCGCATAGACTGGTAAAGGGAACGCTGGTAGAGAGTAGAGAATGCTTCAGGAGCGAATTCACGATCGTATGCCAAAGAGGCGAGGGCAAGGTGGAGTTCAGCGGTACGCTGGCCGAGGATCCGTGCCGACTCCAAATAGGCGCCGATCATCTCCGAAGCTGTAGGATCGAAATCCCGCTCCACCAAGTCGAGTAGATGTTCTTGGGGGAGGGAGACTTCATGCAAATTGGCCCGGCGGGCGAGAACAAGCTCGAAATAGTGGGCCAGAATGTCCTGGGTATATTCCCATGCATCTCCCTGGTTGAAAATGAAGCCATGGAGGATCCCCAGCGTCATTGGTGCGCTCCGCCCCTGGCGGTACTCAAGAGCACCCGCAACCGCGGGAATATGGGGAAAGCTCTTTTCTGTCAAAAAGAGGCCGATTTCCAGGTCAGGGTTGATCCCCCCCTCCACGGACCGAAAGAGTTTCAGAATGAATCGGTCCTTGAAGACCACGGAGGTATTGCTCTGTTCGGCCTTCAGGATCGAGGGTTCCGGGGGTAAATCGGTGAATTTGAGGATTGAGCGGAATGCCTTTGTGGGTTTGGCCACCAATTCTCCTTTCGTTCCTTTCAGATGGCGGCCGCGGGCAATGGCTTGCAGCAACTCATCGCAGAAGTCCTTTTCCACCAATGCGTCGTAGAGGATCCCCTGTTCATCCTTTTCTCTCAGCTGAATTCGAGCGATGACTGAGTTCAGGTTGTCTTTGAGGATATGATCGGCATGCTCCCCAGTTGCGAAGGTGATGGGGAGGAGGTAAATCTCCGGATCCCCCTCCACATAATCGACTTGCACCAATGTAATATCTGCTCTTGAAGAGGTGTTTGCGATCGGAAGACTCTCCAGGATCCGTGCCGACCGGATTCTGCGAGCCTTTCCCCTAAACCAACGACGCATTTTCAGGAAATCTGGCAACATTTTTTCTAGATCGACCCTGGCATCACCATGGAGGATCTCCCACCATGTTTCAGCCACAGTGAGAAGGGGTAGTTGATTCGCTGCAGATATGGCCTCATAGATTTCTTGAATGGTTGTTTGCGGCTCAATGGAGAACCAGTAAAAGGTATGGGGGCCGAGGGTTATGAAGTAGGGTAACTCTCCGATCGGGGGGAACCGTGTCCCTCCGAAGAGCTCAACGGGCACCATTCCCTTTAGTGGCGAGAGATCAAGTTCCGCGCACTGAACAAAGCGGGAGAGATTAGCAATAACAAGAATGCATTCGTCTTCGTATCGACGGATAAAGGCCAAGACCTTTCGGTTCTCAGGATGGAGGAACTCGAGAGTTCCGCGTCCAAAGGCCCTAAAGCGTTTCCTCAGGGCAATGAGACGTTTCGTCCACCAGAGGAGGGAACTGGGATTGTTTTGCTGAGCCTCTACATTGAAGGCTTCGTAATGATATTCGGGGTCGAGAATGATTGGGAGATAGAGGCGTTGGGGATTGGCTTGAGAAAAACCCGCATTTCGGTCGCCACTCCATTGCATAGGGGTACGGACACCATTACGGTCACCCAGGTAGATATTGTCCCCCATCCCAATTTCATCCCCATAGTAGAGCACGGGTGTCCCCGGAAGGGAAAAAAGGAGGCTCTTCATGAGTTCAATCTTTCTGCGGTGATTGCCCAAAAGGGGGGCGAGGCGGCGCCGGATTCCCAGGTTGATCCGCGCCTGTGGGTCGTGGGCATAAACTCTGTACATATAGTCTCGCTCCTCGTCCGTAACCATCTCCAGGGTCAGCTCGTCGTGATTGCGCAGGAAAAGTGCCCAGTGACACGTCTCAGGAATCACGGGTGTTTGCTCAAGTATATCGATGATGGGAAAACGATCTTCCGTACGGATGGCTATGAACATTCGGGGCATGATGGGAAAGTGGAAGGCCATATGGCATTCTTCCCCATTGCCAAAGTAGGCTGCAGCGTCCTCGGGCCACTGGTTGGCTTCGGCCAGTACTATACGGTTTTTGAATCTCTCGTCTATGTGGCGGCGCACCTCCTTCAAGAAGGCATGGGTCTCTGCTAGGTTCTCGCAGTTTGTCCCCTCCCGTTCGTAAAGGTATGGCACGGCATCCAAACGGAGCCCGTCTACACCCAGCTCCAACCAAAAGTCCATAGCTTGGAGGACGGCCCGCCTGACAGAAGGGCTGTCATAATTCAAGTCGGGTTGGTGTGAGTAGAAGCGATGCCAGTAGTAGGCATTAGCCACGGGATCCCAGGACCAGTTGGATGACTCGAAGTCCTTGAATATAATCCGTACCTCCTTATACCGATCCCAAGTATCACTCCACACGTAGAAATTACGCCACCGGCTCCCTGACTTGGATCGTCGGGCCCGCTGGAACCAGGGATGCTGGTCGGAGGTGTGATTGAGAACCAGCTCCGTGATTACCCGAAGGCCCCGACGATGGGATTCACGCAGGAAGACCTTGAAATCACGAAGGCTCCCGTAAGCGGGATGAATGTCGGCGTAATCTGAAATGTCATAACCATCGTCCTTCAAAGGCGATGCACAAAACGGGAGAAGCCAGATGGCTGTGACGCCGAGATCTTGAAGGTAGTCGAGCCTCTCAATAAGCCCTTTGAAGTCCCCCACGCCGTCTCCATCGCTGTCAGCAAATGCGCGGACGTGAAGTTCATAGATGATTGCATCTTTGTACCAAAGGGGGTCATCACGTAATCGGAAGTTATCCCTATTTCGATATGCCATCGTAGCTGTCCTCTACATGAAGTAATCGAAATCCCTTTCCGTACGGATTTTGTGCCGCACCCGGAAAATCTGAGCCGGGACTATCTGGGGATTGAGTTCCACGTAGTTCCGGTGGCCGTGCCATAAGTAGCGCGCTTCGCTCAAAAGATCATGTAGTTGGTAGGGCATCTCATGATTAATCCCCAGATCAGATAGACCAAGTTCAACCCATCCCGCCTGTGTGTGGTGAGGGTCTAGGTTTACCACGACCACTATAACATTCGAACAATCTTCCGTCCGTTTGCTGTAACAGATGAGCTGGTCATTGTCTATAGAGTGGAAACACAGGCTCCAGTCTCCGTGAAGAGCGGGGTTCTCTCGCCGGATACGGTTCACTCGGGCAATAAAGTCCCTCAGGCTATCCGGTTTTGTAATGTCCCAGTTCTTGATCTCATACTTTTCGGAATCCAAATATTCCTCGCTTCCGAATTCCTTGGGCCGCCTGTCACAGAGCTCGAAGGCTGGTCCATAGATCCCGTAATTGGCTCCCAGGGTTGCCGCCAGGACGAGCCGTGCCATGAATGCCGAACGTCCGCCCATTTGGAGGTATTCCGTCAGAATGTCGGGAGTGTTCGGCCAGAGGCTAGGGCGGAAGTACTCTCGCACGTTAGTCTGCATCAGTTCCGTGAAATACTGGGTGAGTTCCCCTTTGGTGTTTCGCCACGCGAAGTAAGTATACGATTGCGTGAAGCCCAGCTTTGCCAGTTGATACATCACCTTCGGTCGAGTGAAAGCCTCAGCCAGGAAGATTACCTCTGGATAGTCCTTTTTAATCCCGCCGATGAGCCACTCCCAAAAGTTGAACGGCTTCGTGTGAGGGTTATCCACCCGAAAGATACTCACCCCCTGATCGATCCAGAAAAGCACCACCTCTTTGAGCTCGGCCCAGAGTTCCTGCCACTTTTCCGTCTCGAAATTGAGGGGGTAAATATCCTCATACTTCTTGGGCGGATTTTCCGCATACTGTACGGTCCTGTCGGGACGCCAGCGAAACCACTCCGGGTGTTCCTTCACGTATGGGTGATCGGGTGTGCACTGAAAGGCAAGGTCTATGGCAATCTCTAGCCCATGCTCCTTGGCCTTGGTCACGAGCCGGCGAAAGTCCTTCAGGTTACCGAGTTGGGGGTGTACATCCTTATGTCCTCCATCCGCCGAGCCGATAGCCCAGGGGCTTCCAGGATCATCCGGGCCAACGGTAGAGGTGTTATTCTTACCCCTTCGGTGCGTCTGACCGATGGGGTGAATGGGCGGGAAGTAGAGTACGTCAAAACCCATAGCCGCGATATACGAAAAACGAGCTTCACAGTCTTGGAAGGTGCCATGGCGTCCCGCCCCGGGCGCGCATGATCGGGGAAAAATCTCATACCAGGCGCTGAAGCGGGCCTTCGGTCGGTCCACCACCACGACGAGTTCTCGATCATACATGGTAGTTAGTTCCTTGTCCGGATATTTCGCCATTAACTCGGATAGTTCCCCGGCGGTAGCAACCTGAATCCTGCCGGATCCCTCCTCCGCTGAGCGCAATGAGAGTGCCCGTTCTTTCAGTTTTTTCGCGTCAGATCCAACGGCTCGCTGGGTCGCCTCTTCGATGAGGTCGGCCCCCGTCAGGAGATCGACAGAAACATCTTGCCCTGCATCCAGTTTCTTCAGGAGACCCTGGCGCCACGATTTGAAATGGTCGATCCAGGCCTGGAGGGTGTAACGATATTGCCCCAGTTCCGTCACGGCAAACTCACCTTGCCAACGATCGTTGGCAAGGAAATCCATGGGGTGCTCGCTCCATTGAGATTCGCTGTTTTTCCGATAGAGAACTACACAGGAGATGGCGTCATGGCCATCGGTAAAAATATCGGCTTCAACGACGACCTGTTCGCCGAGCGTTCGTTTTATGGGAAATCGTCCACCGTCGATCTCGGGTTCAACACCCTCAATGATGACCCGATTTCTTCCGTTCCCAATGCTTATCATAATTCACCTTTCATCTGGCCAGCAGCGAAATCAGGTAAGGCCTTAATATCAAACGTTAAAAATATCTGATATGGCTTGAATTGTCAAACCGTCTCAAACGGGAAATATGTTCTCGTCTTATGTGAGAAGATTACCATCGAATAATTCGAAAGCTTTCTGGAATTATTTTGTTTAGGCTGATAGTCCGTTGGACTGTAGAGAAGATGGGCGAAGCTTTAGTATTCTGCGAACTACTCCACAACGATAGAGAGCTCCTTTGGCCACCATGTCCCCTGTGGGTATAGTCGAAAATTGAAGAGCTGGGACGCTCGTCCCCTATTCGGTTCAGAGACGCTGATGGTATAACACCTGAAATTCTACTCCGCACAAAGTAACGGCCTCGAAGATCTTGTGGTGGGGGATTCAGGAGATATGCTCTTAATCGCGGGAATCAAACGATCTCAGGAGCTCCGTCTTTCCCATTTACTCTGGACTAAAAGAAAGCGGGGCCATAACCGAGAAATAACTATAGCCCGGCCCAGGAAGAACACCTTTATTCCCCAGTTGTTAAATCATTCTATTCCAGATTCATCCCAATCGGATTGGTCCTGGTCAATTTGGGGTTGTGTTTCCATCCAGACCTCGCCCCGACCTGTCTCTTTCAACTTCTCTTTCTCCCGCTGGCACTCCAGGCAACAGATGGCAAAAGGCATCGCCTGGAGGCGCTTCTCTCCAATCCTTTCACCGCATTCCGTGCAGATCCCGTAGGTCCCCTCGTCGACTCGATCCAGAGCCTCATCGATATCCTTCATATTTTCGGTATACATAGTGAGCAGTTCAAATTTGACATCTCGTTCAAGGTGAAGGCTGCTGAGATCTCCCAGGTCTGAGGCTGGACCCAGGAGGGATTCCAAATCCTCAGCTATCTTTTCTCCAAGCTCTTCCCTAATTCGAGTCGCCAATTCTGCTCGCTTGGTTAAAAGCATCCTGTAGAGCCTCTCTTGACGGATTGCTTTATCCTCCAATTGCATATAAATGTCCCTCCAAGTAATATTCCGGTTTCGTTAATTGTGGAGAACAACTATCAGTAATTCCCTCGTTTCTTCAAATGATAATGTGCTCCCAAAGTGCTCTGGCAACCCTCAAGCCGTGTGAGGGTTCTTTCGTTGACTAGCAAACTTGTACAAAAAAGTTGCCACAAATTTCTCAAATCGCTTCAGTCCCTCGACCACAAAGTACTCATTGCGGGCGTGAGCGTGGCCACCATGTCCTAATCCTCCGGCCACGACGGGGAGCTCCAGCGGCCGACTGAAGGCGAAATAAGGAGCCGCCCATGTGGCCAGGGGCCACACCTGGGGCTCTATTCTGTGGGCACGGTAGGCCGAGAGCATCGTTTTGACCAAGGGATCGTCCGGATCTGTCTTTGACCAGGGGTAATTATCCCTCATGCGAATTTGAAGGTCATCGTAACCCAACTGCTTGAAGTGCCTCTGGATTTTATCCACTACCTCGTCGCCTTCCATATTCGGGCCAAAGCGGATATCGATCTTCGCCGTGGCTGTCCTGGGGAGCACCGTTTTTGTTCCCGGCCCGGTATATCCGGCGTGAATCCCATTAATGTTAATTACCGGTTGATAAAGGCCTGTCTTTAACAACTGGATGCCCCGCCGATTGGTCTTGAAAGAGAGGCTTTTCATTTCTTTGAGAAAGGCTTCCGGGTCAAAGACTTTTTCCAGCTTCCGCAAGAGTGCAAGATCCTTTCGGGAAAGTTTCGCCACGTTCTCATAGAACCCCTCGACTTTTATCCTCTCGGAACGTTCCACCAAGGAGGCCAGGGCGTGAACCATGCGCCAAACAGGAGATCGGATCCACGCGCTGACCGAACTGTGTAACTCTTCGAATTGGGAACCACTTTTCTTGCCACCCTGTAGGGTTAGATCCATGTAGACGATACCCTTCAACCCGAGATGCATGCTGACCTTTCCCCGCGTGTCCTCCGAGAAATCGAAATCCACCACCCCGTCAGCTGATCGAAGCAAATTCGCGTGTTGAGCAATACAAGGAGGAAGGTTTGGGCTTCCTATCTCCTCCTCTCCCTCGATGACGAAAATCAGGTTAACCGGGAGGAGATCCGAATGGGCCATAGTCGCGAGGACATTCATAACGCCTGCCAAGGCCCCCTTGGAATTGACCGCTCCCCGGGCGATGACGCAATCCCCAAAGCGTGGAAGGTTGACAATTTTGGCTTCAAAGGGTGGGGAAATCCACCCTTGCTCTTCAGCCGGTTGAACGTCGTACATCCCGTAGATCAAGAGCGTTCTCGAATGGTCTCCCCCATACTGACCAAGAATAATCGGGCTCTTATCTTGACCATAGAACCAAACCTCGGCTCCTATTCCTTCGAGACGCTCCCTTATCAGCTCAGCGGTTCCCAGGAGTCCCTCACCCGTGGCGGAAACGCTCTTTTGGCGGAGAAATTCGCGACACTTTTCCAAGTGATCCGGGAACATCATATCTATTTCGCGGTGGATTGTCTGAAGGGCCTTGCAATGGTTGGTCTTCATGCGGATCTCCTTCTTTATCATCTCTTTGGACCATGATACCCCTTGAACTTCTGAAGGACAGCACAACCATTCGGACGTAATTTCGATTTCCGTTGATGGGAACCAGTTCGAGCAAACATCCGAAAATCTGCTGCCTTACTCTGGAATTCTGATCAAGATGCTCCTTTTATTGGCTTTGGTGCACCGTTTCTCACTAGGGAACTCTGTTCATTTTCTTAATTTCACTGACTGGATCAAAGCCGGATGGATCAAGGGCTGCAACCCCATCATCGTGCTCAATCTCTTTATATTGCTGAGGGCCTTTATCATACTAAAAACAGGAACCCCTTTTGGTTCGGGGACCCATCGAAGTAGCATGAGAGAGCCATACCGGAGGAACGTCGAAAAAATGAAGACAAAATGGAGGTGATAGATATGCAGCGCTCCCAGCCTGAGGTTCAGATGAGAGAAATGCTCCGAAAGTATGCCTCCTACCAGGGGTCCGAGTGCAATAAAGAGGCTGCAAGCAAATGCGTGTGCGCCAAAATAGACAGCCTGTTCCCCCTTTCTTGCTAGTTTCAGAAGCAGATTAACAGAGGTGAGGTTGATTCCGGCCCAACAAAAACCGCCCAATAAATGGTTAAAAGGGCCCATGTACCTGACAGTGTTTGGCGTGGCGAGGACCCAGAGAAATGGAAAGATGGCCGCCAAAAGCCCCATTGACTGCATGACCGGTTTATTTCCATACCGATCTGAAGCCCTTCCCCAAAACCACATCCCCAGTAAATTGGCCATCAGGGTCAATCCCGTATAAAGGGCAATGGTCTCATATCCGAGATAAAGATCTTGAAACATAAAGACCGTGAAGAAGGGCGATGCCAGATTTACCCCAAAACCCCAACAAGAGCTGAAAAGAATGAAAATGAGAAATCTCTTGTCCCTCAAAACCGTTGAGAGAGATTGAGCAAAAGACCGGTGTGTTTTCTCGTCGAAACCTGAGGAGAACGGAACCTTCCTCAGGAAGAGCATGCTCGTATATCCAAACATGAGGGCGGCCAGAAATAAAAACGTGAAGCCAGTCAAGTCCTCGGGCTTGAACCATACATCATACCGTTTAATCAGAAATCCCGCTCCAAGGGTTGCAATCATTCCAACGGCTCCGATGGCCACGTTTCTGTTTCCAAAATACCGTCCTCGAATCTTTTCCGGGACAAGTTCAGTCATCCAGGAAATCCAGGATATACTAGCGATAGAAGCAGAACAGTGATAGACGGCCAGACCGAGGATTAAGATCCAGACAGCCGAATGCGAAAGGGAGGACGCTGCAATTAAGGGGAGCAGAGCAATGGCTCCCCATGCCGACCGCCCCAAAAAGGATGTCCAGAGGCAGATGCTCTTAAGGCGCTTTCGGGCAAGAAAGGGGGAGACGGGTAACTGAACCATGGGGGCCAGCAGAGGTAAGGAGGCAATGACCCCAATCTCGAAATGACTGGCACCCAGTGCCAGAGCAAACCCCGTAAGGAACACCCCGTTTGTCAGGGAAGTCATGACCGAATAGGATGATCCATCAAGCGTCGCGTCCCGAAGGCCCTTTTTCAACTTAAGGCGTAAAATCTTTTGATCTTTGCTAGTGTGCATACCGTAATCTCTGACCTCCGAGGTGTCAGCTCGGGCCCCTTGGCGCTGCAAGGATAGAAGAGACAGAGTCGGGCTTTTGATTTCCCTTATGGGGCGGAAAGTCTCAGTTGGCATGCACACCTCAGAATTACAAAGGGCTATGGCCTAGTACCATGAGCGTCTAAAACTCCTTCAACGAAGGTCGTTCTTTGAGAACTTCATGGAAGGATTTTTCGGTCTTTCCATTGGACTCATAATGGAGTACGAAATTATCACGGGAGGGATGATCTGAACGGTCCACGTGCCTTCCCTCAGGACGAAAAATACTTGCTGTAGACGAGCTTGTCATCTCTCTCGGAATAGAATTTCGCAATCCTCGCGCTCACGCGATATCCCATCTTCTCATAAAATCTCCTGGTAGAACGGTAAGATGGTTTAGTTGACGTTTCAATGATGATCAGCCTTCCTCCTTCAGCACAAATCTCGTCTTCAGCCCCTCGAAGGAGCATATTGCCGATATGTCTTTTCTGAAATCTCCTGGAGACTGCGATCCAGTAGATATCCCAGGTGCTAGAGGTCATGGGAGCCTGGCCATAACAGATGTAACCGAGGGCCGTGTCACGTTCGTCGGTTGCAACCAGAAAACGATAGGCAGTACTACCACCTAAAGTCTCATCCAGCAGGGAAAGTGCGACCGAAATCTCTTCAGGGGTAAAGGATTTAACATCCTCCAGAACCTCTCGGATTTTTTCCCTATCCGCACGTTTGAGTGTCCTAAAGCGAATCTCCGACTCTCCCTCTCTTCCCCTCAGGGTGAAAGGCCTTCGAATTTTCCTTTTCTCGATGAAGCTCAGCTTCTTCAGAGTTTCGAGCTTCGCAGTTCTTTTCATGTATCTCTCATGGCTCCATGTTCGTTCATGTTGGTCTATAGCCAGGGTTTTGGAACCCCTTCAATGCTCTGGAGAATGAGTCTCCCCCCTTCTCTTTTGAACAAAATCGAGCATTTGACGCACGAACCCGTCATAGTCAATTCCAGCTTCTGCCAGAGCTGCCGGAAATCCCGCGTCGGGGCTGATGCAGGGGTTGGCGTTGATCTCCAGGACATAGGCAACTCCGGAATGGTTTACCCTAAAGTCAACACGGGCGTAATCTCTCAGCATGAAGTGCTGGAAACAATCCATGGCTGCGCGACGGATCCTCCTTTCCAGAATCTCCGGAAGATCCTTTGGAAACAGTCGAGGCATGTGATGATACTCAAATGATTCTCTATCCCACTTCGCCCTGTATCCCACGATGGGATAGAGTTCCCCGGGAAAACCATCAAAGGATATCTCGGCGATGGGCATCACATGGGATGATGGGTACCCAAAGAGCGACACATTGAACTCCCTGCCTGAGATGTACTCTTCTAGGATGAGAGGGCCAAAACGATCGTGGAATTCCGGAAGCGTTTCCCTCAACTTCTTCTCGTCACTCACAACAGACTCCTGGTCGATCCCGATGGAGGCATCCTCGAACCGAGGTTTTATGATAACCGGAAACCTGAGGCCTTTCAGTTTGGGGAGTAACCTATTATCGTAGGTCTCGAATTTGGGTGTGAGAACCCCTTGAGCCCTCAAAAGCCACTTCGTATACAGTTTATCCGTGGTTATCGCCAGTGCCAGCGAGGAAGATCCCGTGTATGAAACGCCGAGAATATCCATGACGGCAGCTGGGTATCCAACCAACCGGGGATTCTCGTCTACTGATTCACAGAGGTTGAAGGCATATTGGATCCCCGCACCCGAGATTTTATCCACAAAAGATGGCAAATCCCGGGTGAAGGGAATACGGATCGAGGGAACCCCTAGCGTGGTGAGACTTCCCTCGACAGCCTCAACTTGATCGAGAATATCGCGGGAGGCTTCGGAATAGGAGTCCTCCGGGCTGACGGGCTCATTGTAGACAATTGCAACGGGCGACTTTTCCAAGAAATCCCCCTTTACCGGGAAAATCCAATCCCCATCATGCTTTTTGAGTTGATTGAACTAGCTAGGGTGGGAGGCCGCCGGTCGCGTTCGGGCGGTTTGCCTCATCACGAGGGAAATGTCACTGTATGCTTTTTCATCGATGCCGTACCGCCCAAAAGCGTGGCACAGAATAGTCTCAATGAGTTGCCCATAGGACCATCCCATAAACTCTGCAATGATCACCAGGTCGCTGTATCCCGGGGCGAGTCCAGGTAAGGGATTTGCCTCGAGAAAATAGGGGGTGCCATCGTCGCCAAGACGAATATCGATTCGGGCAACGTCTCTACATCCGAGAACCCTGTATGAGCCGAGTGCAACCTCCTCGATCCGTTGTAACAGCGAGGCAGAAAGATCTGGGGGACATCTGTATCGGACTCTCTGATCACTGTCTCGCTTCGCCGTAACAGAATAGATGAAGTTCTCAACCGAGCCTTCGGAAGGGGCTACTTCCATGATCCCGAGCACATAGGGTGAACCATTCCCGAAGATACCCACGGTGAATTCCCTTCCAGGGAGAAAGGTTTCAACCAGGACTGGTGTCCCATAGTTATCCAAGAGACGGCCAATCTCACGTTTTAATGCCCCTTCATCGTTGACCCGTGAGTGGGAGCTGATCCCTTTGCTCGATCCCTCGTAGGCCGGCTTAACAAAGAGAGGGAATGAAAGGCCTATATTCTCCGCTTCCATTTGACTCTTCATCAGCTTGAAAGCCGGGGTTGGAATTCCCTCGCTGATGACAATTCTCTTGGCCATCCCCTTGTCAAGGGTCACGGCGAGGGTCAATGGGTCAGAGTGGGTGAAGGGAATCTCCAACATCTCAAGGAAGGCCGGAATGTGAGCTTCTCTGTTTCTCCCTTTCCATCCCTCGGCAAGGTTAAAGACCATGTCGACCGGAGTGGTGCTAATCCGTTCCAAGAAGGTTCGTCCCCCCCCAAGGCGGAAAACTTCGTGACCCAGCGCCTCAATTGCATCTTGAACGGCCTGGATAGTGCCTTCAGAGTCGTACTCTTCGAGCCAATCGTCAGGATGTCCCCCATCGATGGAAAAGTCGTGTTTTAGATCATAGGCGATGCCAATTCTCATCTTCATCTCTCCTGTGCTTCGTAATGGATGAATGCAAGCCTGATATACCGTTCTCACGAGTCATCCGTTCCTCTCGATCTCCCCTTTCGTCTGAGGAATGACAGGTGAACCCCGGCTCTCATCTGCTTGGACATATTCTTTGACCCAGCGAACAATATCCATCACAATATTATTCAAAACAGGATCAGGGACCCCGTCGGGCGCCTTTGAGCGGGGCCTGAAGTCGGGCTGGTCATTGACATAATCAACGGCCACAAATCGCCCGCCACTGGATTGGGCGATTTCGGTGGAAAAAAGCGTCAGTCGGCAAACCTCTCCGATCTTTCTGGTGATGTTTCTCAGCATGTCTAAACCGAATTCGACCTCCTCAATGGGTAACACCGGTCGGTAGACATGAGTATCCTTATTCCACCAGCACAGATGAACGTTTTGGTCCACCATGAAGGTGCGAAACCAAGCCATCCCAAGGGGAAGTTGGGCGGGCTGGATCTCTTCCTGAAGCAGCATCGTGTCGCCCCACAGGATTTTTCGGGCTTTCACCACGTCGACTTTATCCTGGGCGCCAAGGATAACGCCCCGGCCTCCTCCGCCGTTGGCCGGCTTGATGATGAAGGGGGTCCCGATGTGCTGGAGCTCAGGGACATCCTGGATGTGATCCCCCTCTTGGGGACCAACAATGATCGTATAGGGAACATCTACTCCCCTGGTTAGAAGTTCTAAGTGCATGACGGCCTTATCGTTTGCCCGCAGCAAAAGATCGGGGTCATTGATGAGCGGTTTCCCCATATCCTTGAGGTGCCGTACTAGGGCCCGAATAGTCTCCACATTATCTGAACCCCGATCCAAGAAAGTTCGGAAGGATAGGGAACCCTTTTGAACGCTCTCCCACGTTTCAAAGAGATTGTTCGGGTGCACGATATAGCTACTTAATCCGACCTGTTGACAGGCTCTGTCTAGTCTGAAAACGAAATCGGCATCGAATTCCCACTCCCATGCAATGCCTAAGTCCACGGCTTCGGACAACTGATACTCCTCCTGGGCTTCAAGCCCCTTTTCTGGCTTCACGATAGTGGTATATTTCGCCAGCGTAATTCCTCAACGTCATAACTCCGTTTTGGTAGCCTAGAACATAGTCCGGCCCTACTGGGATCTTCCCGCCTCCTCCCGGTGCATCGATCACGTAAGTCGGGACGGCGTGTCCTGTCGTGAACCCTCGAAGGGATTGAATAATTTCGATTCCCCTCGATATAGGAGTCTTGAAGTGATCGATGCCCATGGCAGGATCGCATTGATAGAGATAGTAAGGACGAACCCTGATCTTCAGCAGTTCGTGGACTAATTGTTTGATGGTGGACGGTTGGTCGTTGATTCCTCGAAGAAGGACGGTCTGGCTTCCCAGGGGTATTCCCGCATCCGCCAGGATACTGCAAGCCTCTCGAACTTCGGGCGTGATCTCCTTGGGATGAGTAAAGTGGATGTTAACGAAAAGGGGGTGATATTGACGAAGCATGCTGGCGAAACTTTCAGTCACCCTCATGGGTAATGTGACGGGAACACGGGTCCCGATCCTTACGATCTCGATATGGCGAATAGCTCGAAGCTGTCTGAGAATCGATTCCAGACGGGTATCCTCCAGGAGGAATGGATCCCCGCCTGAAATCAGCACGTCTCGGATTTTCTTGTTTTTTCGGAGGTAGGTCCAGATGGCATCCAGATTTTCTTGCGTAATGTCAACCTCCCGCCTTCCTACCAATCTCCTGCGAGTGCAATATCGGCAGTAGACGGCGCACTTCGTGGTGGCGAGTAAAAGTACTCGATCTGGATAGCGATGGACAAGGTTGGGAACCACAGCATCTTGGTCTTCGCCACACGGGTCTATCATGTCGTTCTTCCCAACAACCAATTCCTTCTTTCGAGGGATACACTGCAATCGGATTGGGCATCTCGGATTGAATGGATCGAGAAGGGATGTGAAGTACGGCGTGATAGCCATGGGGAATTTGTGCCAGCACAGGCGAATCGCTTCTTCTTCGCTCTTTGTCAGGTGAATTGCGGTTTTTAATTTATCAAAGGTGAATATCCGATGGAAAAGTTGCCATTTCCAGTCGTTCCATTGTTCGGGGGACACACCATTCCATGGGCGGATTGCTTCGGGTGTTTCTTGATCAAAAAATACCCGAAGACCCCCTGCCTTGGAAGGGTGATCGTCAGGACAGGCTGGAACTTCCTCCATTCTTATTTCCTCCTTTGCGTTTTATGTTCATGGACTCTGAAACCGTCCATCCCCGGTCTGATTTGGTCTCCCGGAAATTCTCTACGCTGATTATTTTACTACCAGCTTCTTCCCTCACCACGCCTCTTACCTCCACTTCCCGGCGCAACAAATAGAATAATTGCTGGGACTCTGTGTTTTCCTCGATCAAATATTCCCCTTCGTCACCGGTGAGAATGGCGGCCTTAATAACATTACCTGCCTGATCCCAGTCTACCGGAATTATAATCCCTCTGATAGGGATCTGCTCAATATACCGCTTCATTTGCCAGTAACTCCACACGAATGGCAATGGACCTTGAACTAATGTCGTTGTTCCACCCATGATCAGGCTCAGGTCACTTTCCTTTTCAACTCCCTCGCTGCTTGGAAGACGAGTTGCGGAAAAAGCATCCCGCTGGACCTTCCGCACTAGGCAGTTGCCGGCTTCGGTGAGGACTGTTTATTCTCGATTTCTACCCTTAATGTCTTCTTATCAAACCATCCCTCGTACAGGACCAATTCCGGGTGCTCATCAAGAGACGTGTAGTCCCTAACGGTCACACTCTTTCGAGCTGCCTCAGCCATATCGAAAATTCGAACGTCGTAACAACTTTTCCCCTCCGCCCGAGGCCGCACCGCGCCCTTAAGGTTCCAGACCCAATCGGGATTCTTTCCCAGCTTCACAACCAGATGCCTTCCCACTGGCTCCGGGATATTCTTTGGTCTCGGCAGCTTTTTCATTTTTGCCCCTGATGGTTCTCCCGCACCGATTTTCCTTTCCCAAAATCTCCAGTTCACCTCTTACCTCCTCTTGACTTTTCTCAGTATGTATGAACCCTAGCAGTACCGTCAGCAAAAGCCGTGCCAGTGTTATAACCTATTGATATTTCAAGCTTTTATGGATTATGGGCGAATCATGGATGACAATATATCGGAACTAACAGTTCCGGTCCTGGGAAACGACGCTCCGCCTGCCTTGAGTTAGGCTTTTTGAAATGCTTTAAGGAGTTGAAATAAAAGGGAAACTGAAAACAGGAACTTTTGGTTCTTACAGCCGGATTATCGGAACTCGAAATTCCGGTCCATGTATTTTGGTTGGGGTTACTTGAACTGTTCTTTCTGTATTCCATATTTGGTCATCAGCTTGTGCAATTGTCGGACACTTATCCCAGCAGCCTGCGCGGTCCTTGAAATTCTCCCTTTGTGTGAGGTCAAGAGTTCGTTTAAGTATTTTTTTTCAATGGTTTCGATACCACGACGCCGTACCTCCGCTATGGTAAGGGCCTTATCGAGAGGGAGCTGTGCCCGGGTATCTCCGGGGGTGAATAGTTCGCTTGGAAAGCTCTCAGGGGTGAGCATGGAGGAGGGTTCCAGGATGTATGCACGGTCTATGAGGTTTTCCAGCTCTCGTATGTTGCCTTGCCACGAATACCGATAAAAAGCTTCCAGAACCTGGGGATGAATGTCTTCGATTTTTTTTGAATGAAATGTGTTTAGTCTCTTCAGGATATGTCTTGAGATAACCGGAATATCCTCTTTTCTCTCCCTTAATGGAGGAATTTCGATGGGAAATACGCTCAACCGATAGTACAGATCACTTCTGAAAAACCCTTCATCGGTCAATTTCTTCAGATCTGTATTTGTTGCCGTAATGATTCTTACATCGACTTCGATAGTAGCCTCTCCGCCGACCCGTTGAAAACTCTTATCCTGCAATACTCCCAAGAGCTTAATCTGGGCAGATGGAGTGACGGTCCCGATTTCGTCGAGGAAAATCGTTCCCCCATGAGCGAGCTCAAACTTCCCCAGCTTCCTCCGCAGAGCGCCGGTAAAAGCCCCCTTTTCATGCCCAAAGAGTTCGCTTTCAAGAAGCGTATCGGGGATCGCTCCGCAATGGATACTGATAAATTGCTTTTCATTTCTGCGGCTATGACGATGAATCAGCTTAGCCACAACTCCTTTTCCGGTCCCGGTTTCGCCGGTGAGCAAGACGGTACTTTTCGTTGGCGCTACTGCTCGGACTTTTTCGAATACTTCTCTCATCAACGGGCTGTTTGTTTCGACAACCTCAAGAGAATCCGCCTCCCAAAAACTGTCCCGCAGAAAGTCCAGCTCCGACTCCATCCTGACGGATTCATAGAGGCTCTGGACGATGTATCTTGCCTCCTCTTTATCGATGGGGTAGGTAAGATAGTTACTGGCACCTACCTTTACTGCCATGACGGCTTCTCTTATCATCTCCTGAGAGGACATAACGATGATTTGGGCAGTCGGAAACGCTTCCCGAAACGGCTGCAGGGCGGTCTTATAGTCATAATGACCTTGTACGTTGCTTTCCTCACGAAGCAGTTCAACGTCGATAAAGGTGTAATCATACCGTCTCTGCATGAACTTATCGAGGCATGATGCCTTACTGGATACCGTATCAACCGTATACTCCGGAGCAAAGGTTTCCTGAAGGACTTTGTTTGACGTATTGTTCTGGGATGCAATAAGAATAGATTTCACTTGTGGCCCCCCATGTTCTTCCTTATCGAACCCTCCAAAACCGTGGCTAATTGCTGTCCGTTTATAAACGAAATCAATTATCCGTAATTATACCGATTTCCATATGGTTGATCTACTGCCGATCAAAAAAGTGGATTACGTGTTCTAGACGCAGGTCAGATACCCCGAAAACCGTGAACCTTCAAGAGCTGAGACGTTTCCAAGAAAGACGCAGCCGGTGACATCCTATTCTGAAAACGTCCTAGCCAATGAGAACTCCCAGTTCCGATATGTCAGCAACCGGAACTCTAAATTCCATTTTTCCGTTTCCCCTCTTTGCAAGGAATGGAATGACCTCCGCCTTTGTTTCACCGCGCAGATGGGATGGGCGGACGTAATTTTCGGAACCGAGAGTTCCTGAAATGATCCCTTGAAATAAAAATATTAAATAAATTCAATATGTTAATAAGATGGCACGCTTGTTGCGTTATTGCATCGAAGGCTACCTCGTGTGGTAGGAAATGAAACCCATCACCGAAAGGGGGTAAACAACTATGTTGGTCATAACCTTAATTATTGCAATCATCGCCCTGCTCATTTCCATCCTGGCTTATCGGAGAACCGGGGGGGCACAGGAATTGAGGAAGACGGTCGATTCCCTTTCATCAACCATGGAATCCCTCAAGGACCGCACGGGAGATAGCTTGAGGGAACAGGTTGAAAAACTGACTTCCGTCACAGAATCCGTGAAGGATAAGACGGCCGATGCCATCGATCGATTGGAAAAGGGGCTAAGGGGAAGGCCAAGGGGAAAAACCCCTGAAAGGAAACCTCCCGAGGAAAAACCCACCATCTGATTTTTCAGATGTACCGGAGATAGCCTGCAGTAAAGCAAGCAGTTCAAAGAGAGCCGAGCAAAGGAAGTCATGATGTTGCCGGCGCTTGACCATGGGGCGTTAAGTCTGCTGTCCAGTGCGCGGTTTCAGGTTCAGCTAGGTTTTGCGACAGGACATTAACTTCCTGTTAATTCTCCATGGGGATGGGCCTTTTCTGGTGCGGTTTGATGGTCCTCTAAGAACTTGACATATGGGGCATTGAGCGATAACGTCCTCAATTAATGGGCTTCTGAAGCGGGATTAGGGAGGGATCGACCATGTCGAGAAATCTTTCTTGGATGGTGATTCTCATTCTTGCGATTCTGATGAGTCCCGTTGAAAGGAAAGATGCCATCGCTGGTGAGAAGACAGTTGTTGGATGGCTAGAAAGGGTTTATCTTTCCGAGTATGAATTCGTTTTGACGGCAAAGATTGATACGGGGGCGAAGAATTCTTCGATCCATGCGATGGACGTTGAGTATACCAAGAAGGGGAAGGCGAAGGGGTCTCGAATCCGTTTCAAGACGATGGATCGTAAAGGGAGATACCAAATAATTGAGGCCGACGTTTTGAGAGAAGCGCGAATTAGAGGATTAATGTCGGCAACGAAAATGAGGCCAGAGATCGAGCTGGAGATTTGCCTGGGGGGGATTAAGAAGCGGATTCGGGTCAATTTGACGGATCGAAGGGGGAGGAACTACAGGATGATTCTCGGACGAACGGCCCTGGAAGGGGATTTTATCGTGGATGTGAGCAAGAAATTCGTTGCGGGATCAAGTTGCCGACGACCGTAGAGGAAAAATATTCATTTCTCTTCCTTGATTTAGGAATGGTGAAATGCAAGACCCCATTAAAAGGAAAAAGAACATTCTCCTTATCGCGTCTTTTTTCATCGTCTTGTTCATCGGACCATTTATTTATAAGGTCTTGTTCCTGAGGTATCCCATCCTATCCAAGGCCGTCGAGAACCTCTGGACCATCGAGGTGAAGATCCTCTTCCAGGGTATCGGGCGAGACGCTATGGTCCGCCATTATCTGCCCAGCGATGATATGGGGCAGATTGTCCTAGAGGAGAACTTCGTCTCGAGGACCCTCGATTTCTTCATAGGAAAGGAAGACCTTAACACCTTTGTTCAATGGAAGGGGATACGACTCAAAGGGGATTCCGGGGTATTTTACAGGGCGACAGTTCAGACGAGGCCGAGAATAAACAGGTTAACCATCATTGGGTTGGAGCGAAAATATCCTCCGAATGTGGGGAAATATCTCTTCACAAGACCCGAAATGGAGTCTTTCAATGTTGAGATTGAAGAATTTCTCAAAGGGTTGTTCGGGAAAGAGGAAAACAATCTTGAAAAAATAAGGACTATCTATAACTTCCTCTCAAAAGATGTAGCGACAGTGCTCTTCTCCCAGGACACCAGTTTAACCGGACCAATCAAGACGAAAAAAGCAACCATCGTCGAGAAGAAGAAGCTTTTCATTTACCTTTCGAGGGTGGCAGGGGTTCCAGCCCGGACTGTCCATGGGATAATCCTTGGCGACGAGAGCAAGCAGAATATGGTCCACAGTTGGGCCGAGGTTTTTCTCGGGGGGAAATGGGTCCCCGTGGATATCGAAAACCAGTTGTTCGTGCAATTGCCCGAAACTGCACTGATCCTCTACAGGGGCGATAGACCTTTTATGACTTCTTCGGGAGTAAAAGGGTTGGAGTACAGCTTTGCTGTCAAACAAGAGGACCAGTGGGCCTTTAGCTTCTTTTATGACACGGCCACAAAAGTGGGTTCAATAGTGCATGAATGGTCGCTCTTCTCCCTCCCAGTGGAGGTTCAGCAGGTCTTTCGAGTGATCCTCATGATTCCTCTAGGAGCCGTGATCGTCTCATTCTTCAGAAATATCATTGGAGTCAATACCTTCGGGACGTTCATGCCCGTGCTCATCGCGTTGGCCTTTAGAAATACGAAACTGGGTTGGGGACTTGTGCTATTCTCCGCAGTCATTGCCCTTGGGCTGGTATCAAGGTGGTTCATGGACCGGCTGAAACTTCTGCTGGTACCAAGACTGTCGGTCGTCGTAACGGTTCTGGTTATCATTTTGGCAGTTGGTTCCGTCATTGGCCACCACGCGGGAATATACCGGGTCCTGGCCGTGGCTCTCTTCCCCATGGTCATCATGACCATGACCATCGAGAGGCTCTCCATCATTCTCATGGAAAGGGGGGCGAGGGAGGCTCTGAAGGTTTCTCTGGGTACGCTCCTCGTATCCACCTGTGGCTATTTGATGATGTCTTGGGTTTCGATCCAGGATTTCTTTTTCACGTTCCCCGAGATTCTTTTTGCATTAATTGGGATACAGATTCTCATGGGCCGCTATACGGGCTATCGGCTAATGGAGTGCTTCCGATTCCACAGCTTCATTGAAGGGGACAAGAGGGAACAACTCATCCCGCCAAGCTCTCCCGATATTTCTTCGGAAAAGAAATGATGTGGTTTGATCCTCTGAAAAAACGGGGAATATTGGGGATAAACCGGAGAAATGCAGACTTTACGCTCTTGGTCAACCCGAGGAAGTACTATCCCCTCGTAGATGACAAATTACTTTCAAAACAACTAGCCATCCAAAAAGGGATTAAGGTTCCCGAACTCTACGGGATAATTCGATATCACCATGAGATTCGCAAGGTCCTCGAAAATGTGTCAACTCACGATCAGTTCGTGGTGAAACCATCCATGGGCAGCGGAGGTGAAGGTATAATCGTCATTGTGGGGCACTGCAAAGACCAGTTTGAGAAGGCAAGCGGTGAGACAATCTCGTCCGAGGACTTGATGCATTATATTTCGGGAATTCTCTCCGGGCTTTACTCCCTTGGAGGACAGGACGATAAAGCCCTCATTGAGTACAGGGTTGAGGTGGCCCCTGTCTTTGAAAACATAGCTCATAAGGGTGTGCCGGATGTCCGGGTTATCGTATATAAAGGAATTCCCGTGATGTCGATGGTCAGGCTTCCTACGAGAGAATCGGACGGCAAGGCGAACCTTCACCAGGGGGCCATAGGTGTTGGAGTGGACCTCAGCGAGGGGGTTACCCTTCTGGGAGTTCACCATGATCGGGTCGTCAGCCGTCACCCCGATACGAATAATCCGATCGAAGGGATCAAAATCCCCCATTGGAATAAAATCCTGGAGATTGCGGTTCTTTCCTACGAGATGACGGGTCTCGGCTACATGGGCGTCGACGTGGTAATCGATCGGCAAAAGGGGCCTATGGTCCTGGAATTCAACGCGAGGCCCGGCTTGAGCATCCAGATTGCCAATGGAAGCGGACTTCTTCCAAGATTGAGTGGTGTCGATACAGAGAAGGTAGAGGAATTACCTATTGAGGAAAGGATCCAGCTCGGACAACAAATCGCCCGGGCCCAAAGGCTCGCAAAAGGCGAATAGTCAATATCCATTGGAGGCATTCTTTCCGCAGCCACGTTGTCGAGGTATTGAGACCAAGGAATTTAGACTCGAGCTGCAATCGGTGAAAAAATTTCCTGGCCTGCAACGATTGGTCTGCTTACCCGGCAAATCCAGGACGCAACCACGTTACGGAAAAGATTGAGTTTGCTTAGCGAGGGTCCGAAATGCAGTTCGCTGCCAAAGACACGCTGACCGAGGAGGAGGTTCAGTCCGGTCTCAGAGCGGTCATAAGGGACGGAATGGCTAGTACGTCTATGGCCACCTTAACAGGAGGCCCCTTCCTCGTCGCCTTCGCGTTGAAGCTCGGGGCCTCCAACTTAGTGATTGGGCTCTTGGCTGCTATTCCTCCCCTGGCTCAGCTGCTTCAGATTCCATCAGTCTATCTAGTTGAAAAAATGAGGAACAGAAGGACGATCAGTTTTTCTACGTCCACTGGTGGTAGAGTTCTTTGGTTGTTCATAGCCTTGATCCCCTTTTTATTTCCAAAAGAAGCGAGCCTGAACTTTCTTATTGTCGCAATAATGCTCAACTCGGCTTTCTCTGCAGTATCAAACTGCAGTTGGAACTCCTGGATGCGGGATCTCGTTCCGCAGGATCGATTGGGGGCCTTCTTTTCAAGGAGAATGAGCCTATCAATGGGGTTGAGTATCGCCCTCAGCCTGGCTTCCGCCTTTTATATTGATTACTGGAAAAAACAGTTCCCCAATTTCGAGTTATACGGGTATTCAATCCTATTTGCCGCGGGATTTATTGCGGGTATGATTGGCGTTTACTTCATATCAACCATACCAGAGCCTCGCATAGGACCCATAGAGGAAAAGAAAAATCTTTTTACCTTGTTTTTACAACCATTTAAGGACTCAAATTTCAAACAACTTATCATGTTCTTAGGTTCCTGGAATTTTGCGGTCAATCTTGCCGCTCCCTTTTTTACCGTCTATATGCTCAAGAGGTTGCAACTTGACCTGTCGGTCATCATTGCCTTTACCGTCCTCAGTCAGATAATGAATCTCGTATTTTTGCGACTTTGGGGAAATTTCTCGGACCGTTTTAGCAATAAATCAGTGCTGGGGGTCAGTGGGCCTCTCTTTATGGGATGTATAATCGCTTTTGCCTTTACAACCATGCCAGAGAAGCACATATTGACTATCCCGTTATTGGTCGTTATACACATCCTCATGGGGATCTCAACAGCGGGGGTAACTCTGGCTTCGGGAAACATTGGGCTCAAGCTGGCACCGAAGGGTCAGGCGACCGCATATTTGGCCGCTAATAATCTCGTTAATTCACTGGCAGCTGGGATTGCACCTGTGTTAGGCGGCAAGTTTGTCGATTTCTTCGCAGAGCGTCAACTTTCCCTGGTGTTTAAATGGACAAGTCCGGGAAGGGACCTGGCTTTTGACACACTTAACTTCCAACATTGGGATTTTTTCTTTCTCTTCGCATTTTTGATCGGTTTATACTGCATTCACCGATTAACGAGGGTAAAAGAGAGTGGTGAGGTCGAGGAGGAAATTGTCATCCATGAACTCATTACTCAGGTAAGGAGGAACATGCGAAATCTCTCCACCGTTGGTGGACTCCGCCACATGGTTACCTTTCCAGTTTCAGTTGTTCATCTTCCACGTTCATTCGTCAAGCGCATAAAACTGGGGAAAAACTCCACTCAATAGCGAATACGCGATTGACTCTTGTTCTTTTGAAAGATTTAGGTACACTCAGAGTTCAAGGAGAGATAAGGGAGGGTTAGATGAGTGTAGTTCTCTTGATCGTATTTATCTCCATTTCCTATCTAATCGTCCGGATCGGAGCGATCGCACTGGAGATGACGGGTATGGAAAGGTCGAGGGCCAGATTTCAAGCATTGTCCGCCTTTTCCGGAACGGGATTCACGACCAGGGAGGCAGAGTTGGTAGTGAATCATCCCAGGAGGAGGAAGATCGTCACCTACCTCATGATCCTGGGAAATGCCGGTATCGTATCGGTCATCGCCACGTTTGTCCTCTCCCTTAGGCAGGCGGGTACCTTTCGGCCTTCCCTCAATCTGGCTATTATTGCAGCCTCCTTGTTTATCCTGTATCGGGTTGCCTCTCACCAGAAATTCGCGAAGAAGTTGACGAGTAAGATTCGCGAGACTCTCAGGGAAAAGTTGCACTTCGAAAAGGTTCGCGTAGAAGAACTCCTGCAGCAATCCGACGGATACGGTATCGCCTCAATACTCGTTGGAAGGAGATCAAAGTTCGCAGGGCTAACCTTGAGCAAATCGGGTTTTAAGGAGAAAGACCTCATGATTCTCTCCGTTGAAAGGGATGAAGGTGTGATCCCCGTTCCCAAGGCTCAAACCAAGATCCAAGTCGGTGACCGTCTGATCTGTTACGGGAAATTGGAAAACCTTCAGGGCCTCATCTGAGGCTTCCAAGCGGAGCAAGCATCAGCCTGAATTTCAGGCGAATGAAAGGAGGTGTACCGCATGGGTAAGACCGTTATCTTTGTGGTTCTGGCAGCTCTTATTCTTCTCTTTGTTATTCAGAACACCCAGGTCGTGGAGACACGCTTCCTTGTCTGGACAATTTCCATGTCCAGATCTCTCCTGCTCCTGGGCACCTTTATTATGGGAGTTATTGCGGGCTGGTTGTTGAGGAGACCCAGGCACAAAGGATAGACAAGGCATACGACCCAGTTCTAGAGGGCACCTCTTGCTGAGTTGAGGACGTTTTACAGAAGATGAGTCATTATTTTTCATTTTGGGGGGTAAGAATATGAGTGCTGAGACAAAAGTTATTAGGGGAGGTTTCAGGGCAACGCTTGCCTTGATAATCTCAATCATTGCTCTCATCCTGTCCATTGTTGCCTTCAGTCGCACGGGCGGCCAGGCGGATCTCAATGCCCAGATCAAAGATCTCGGGACAAAAATGGAGAAGATGAAGAAAGAGACCTCGGAAAAGATGAGCAAGGTCCGCGAAGAGACAGCCAAGGCCCTCCAAAAGGTGGGAATAGATATCAAGAAAGAGGAGAAAAAGGAATAGTCTTTTACAGGCCTTGGATCGCTTCTCACCTGATGGAATAGGACAGACCCTCAGTCTTTCATGCCTTGCTTGGCCGTCCTCGACGAGTGATACTCTTGGGCAGAGATTGACCTTCGAGGCGCACAGGATATCCTTTCCAGAATTGAACCTCGAGTTTGGGTCTTCTTGCGCTTCTAAAGGGAGGACTTTAGATGGAGGAGAGGATCGTTTCTAAGAATAGCATTTATGTTAACCTTTCCATGGACACCGAATCCCCCAGGCTGATAATTTGGAGAATATCATGAGAGAATTTTTACAAAGCTGGGAAGCGCTGGCGCGAGCATTTGGGATTTTGGGAGGAATGATAGTCACCGCTTTAGTCGGACATTATACGATTTTTCATACGATCAATCGAATGAGCAAACGCACGAAAACCGTTTTCGATTCCTCCTTAGTCGAACACTGTAGCCAGTCCATGCGGTTTATTATTATCCTCCTGGGGGTCAGTCTCGTGCTTCCACTGCTTAAGTTACCGCCTACAGTAATTGATTTCGTGGAGCACCTTCTCAGCCTATGTCTTATTGCCCCCGTGGCATGGTTAGTTGTGCGTCTCACGTTCGCCCTCGATGACCTCATTCTCAGCCGCTGCAAAATTGCCGTAAGGGACAACCTCCAAGCCAGGAAGATTAAAACTCAACTTCAAATCTTCAAGAAAATGGTCATCGTTGTTGTTACCATACTGGCGTTAGCGGTAATGCTTATGACCTTCGACAAAGTTCGCCAACTAAATACAAGCATCTTGGCTTCTGCGGGAATTATCGGGATTGTCTTCGGCCTGGCTGCTCAGCGCACGATCGCCACTTTACTGTCCGGCATCCAGATCGCCGTTACTCAATCCGCGTTGAAGATGTCGTAATCGTGGAGAATGAATGGGGTGAATTGAGGAGATAACGTTCACCTGAGTTGTTGTCCAGATTTGGGACTTGAGACGTTTGGTTTTGCCGATAACCTACTTCATTGAAAAGCCCTTTCAAAACTGGACGCGGGTAACCGCCGACTTATTGTGGACCGTGTTTATCTATGTGGATGATACGGTGCCGGTTCAAGCTATTCGAGAAGAACTCCACTGGGTTTTGAAAAGCACAGACCTATGGGATGGCAAAGCTTACGTTCTCCATTTGACCAATGTCACGGAACGGACGGTGGAATTGCGTGCGCTGATGAGCGCCGCGGACGCTCCGACTGCCTGGAATCTGCGCTGTGAGCTCAGGGAAAAACTCTTGAAGTTTATCAAGAAGAATGACCCCGATGGGTTCCCAAAGGCGAGAGCTGAAATTCGGGAATCGGTGACACCAGCGTCCACAATGACCGAATCAAAGGGATAGAGAGATACCTACAAATTCATTGGAATATCCCTGGGGAGTGCTAAATGCAACGTGGATCGTAACTGTAGCCGATCTTCGACACACCGCCGTTCAGGCCGAGGACATAAAGATTCTCATTCCGAATTGGACTCCTTTTACCCGTGTCATTAGTGTTATGAGCATCAAAAAGTGATTGCACGTGGCGAAAACATGGGAGCGGTTTTTGTCGATTAGTTGGGGAGGTGATTTGTCATGGTTATGTTTGGGAAGAAAATGGTGAAAAAAGCCGGGCCCCACGAAAAAGTTGGGCTCCCACCAGGAACCCTTATGCATATCGGAGAGAGAAAGACAGAAAAAGTGAAGATCACCATTATCGATTATGACGAAAAGGAACTCCAGGAAAAAGAAGCCAAGAAGGTTGAAGAATGTTTCCCCTTTAAAGAGAAACCAACGGTAACATGGGTAAACATAGACGGACTCCAAGAGGTACAGACCATAGAAAAGATCGGCGTCCATTTTGGCATACATCCTCTCGTATTGGAGGACATTCTGCACACAGGACAACGTCCCAAAGCGGAGGATCTCGGGGAGTACATATTTATCGTTTTAAAGATGCTCTATCAGGGTGGAAGCGAAGAAGAGATAGTGAGTGAACAGGTAAGTTTGCTTCTCGGTTCCAATTACGTCATCTCTTTTCAAGAAATGGAAGGAGATATTTTCAATCCAATCAGAGAGCGAATAAGGAATTCCAAGGGTCGCATCAGAAAGGCAGGGGCCGATTATCTCGCATACGCCTTGATCGACGCGATCGTTGACAACTATTTCGTCATCTTGGAAAGACTGGGAGAAGAAATAGAGTCTCTGGAGGAGGAGTTAGTCAAAAATCCGACACCAGCGACCTTAGAGGTAATTCACAAATTAAAAACGAATCTGGTTTTCCTCCGGAAGTCAGTGTGGCCTCTCAGAGAAGTTATCAATGGTTTGGAAAGGGGGGAATCACCCCTGATTAAGGAGCATACGGGAATATATCTGAGAGACGTTTACGATCACACTATCCAGGTCATCGACACGATAGAGACTTACCGGGACATGGTTTCCGGGATGCTTGACATCTATCTTTCAAGCGTGAGCAACAGAATGAATGAAGTGATGAAAGTGTTAACGATCATAGCGACCATATTCATACCCCTTACCTTTATTGCCGGGATTTATGGGATGAATTTCAAATACATGCCTGAACTTGAATGGCACTGGGGTTATTTTGGCATCTTGGTGGTTATGGTCGTTATCGTGGGTTTCATGGCATTGTATTTCAAGAGAAAGAGATGGTTGTAAAAGCAACAGTGGCCTTTTGGGTGCCCACCATGATCCATTGCCACTGGAAATGATGAGGACGTGATCTCCTTTGAATAGCAACTTCTCCCTTGAAACACCAACGTTGAGAAATTTCCTTCATTTTAGTCCATATCTGTCTGAAAACCCTTTAGAATATCGAGATCTAACGAAAGAGATTTTGTGGTATTGTTAACGGGTTGTCGCCATAATTGGAGGGGAGGTAACGGTAGGGAAAGCTGAAGGGGAGCGTCTAGAGAAATAGGGGGTATCAGCAAGGAAAGACCTTGTCCAAGACCGCTTTCATAATTCTTATGTTCTTCGCCTTTTCCTCTTTAGAAAAACACTTCAAATGAATAGAATTTAACATCGCTTTTTCAAAATGTTCCCTTCCACGCCCGCTTGTTTCGGACTGATCCGGTGTAAACCTCTGGATAACGTCGAAAAGCTCTTTCTTCGTAAGTTTTACCATGTGTCGCCTCCAATTGTTTGGAGTGTATGACGTTTTCTGCTCGGTCAGATGCGAATTTATCTTGATAATTAGCATATTCTATGCCAATGGTTTTCATATTTCTATTTGATTGAAATTATTACATAAAGGTATATTCGTAACTGATAATTCCCATCAAATCTAGACAATTTTTTGCTATTAATATGAAAATATTTGGCAAAGACAACGGGATAGACTCTCTTGGACCTGAAATATGTCGCGAGAGATGGGAGATTCACGAGGCTAGCAAGAAAACAAGGGGAACTAATCGTTGCAAGAGAAGGGTAGGGCCTTTGCCAACCCCATTTTCCTCACTATTGGTCTGGGCTTCGTACTTCTGCTCCTGAAAGATTGCCAGCGCTACCCAGGATCATAGTATGAGTGAGATCCTCGGCAACCTGCCCGCTGCAATGCGAAGGAGCTGATCATAGGGAAGAGGCTTTCCAATCGGTAAAAGGAGTAAAAGAACCTCAGTCTCATCACGGGGGTAGATGTTCTGGCTTTTTTGTCGGTGGAAGCCTGCCTTTTTGAGATGCCTTGTCGAGTAATATTCCGCATGATTGGAGTATACAAACGAAAAATGTTAGGATTGATTGCTTCTCAGTAAACACGTAAAGGCCTATAAAGACACAGATAGTTCCAAACAATAGGATAAGGTGGTGCCTCCTTTTCGGTCTCATTTGCCATCCCTCCTCTATCTGACCGCGATCTTCTTTCTCAATTTCCTTGCAAGGGTGGCTCTTGCTCCTTTGATGCCTGCAATTGAGAGAGATCTTAATGTCGGTCACAGCGAGGCAGGTTCCTTTTTTCTCTTCATTTCCCTGGGCTATTGTTTAGGGCTTTTGAGTTCTGGGTTCTATTCATCCCGTTTCACCCACAGAAGGACGATTATCCTTTCCTCCATGGCCGTAGGTGGGTCACTGATCGCTGTTTCTCTCAGCCATACCCTCTGGTCGATCCGATTGGGACTGATCCTGCTGGGATTATCAGCAGGCCTTTATCTCTCATCAGGCATCGTCACCCTCACAGCAATCGTGAACTCAAGGGACTGGGGGAAGGCGCTAGCGGTCCACGAACTAGCTCCCAATCTAGGCTTTATCGCAGCCCCACTACTGGCGGAGGCACTTATGGTATGGTTTTCCTGGCGGGAAGTCCTGGCGCTTTTGGGGGGAGCTGCGTTCTTTGTCGGTGGAACCTTCGCACGCTTCGGAAGGGGTGGGGCATTTTCTGGGGAGATTCCCAGTACACAAACCCTCCGAGTTCTCCTGACATGTCCTTCTTTCTGGATCATGATGGCACTTTTCAGTATGGGGATTGGGGGAACCATCGGAGTTTATACCATGCTTCCTCTGTACTTGGTTGCCGAGCGTGGACTAGAGCGGGGGTGGGCTAACACTCTTATCGGTCTATCCCGGATCGCAGGGTTGGGTGTTGTTTTTCTGGCGGGATGGACAACTGATCGACTGGGCCCGAGACGGGCCTTGGGAGGTGTATTTCTGGCCACTGGAGTGGCAACCGTGCTCTTAGGGGTCGGCCGGGGGGGGTGGATCATCCCCGTTTTGTTTCTGCAACCCGTTCTGGCAGGCTGCTTTTTCCCACCAGGTTTCGCTGCTCTCTCTAAAATTGGCCCTCCGCAAGTCAGGAACGTTGCAGTCTCCCTCACTGTCCCCGTAGCCTTTCTCTTAGGAGCAGGAGCTATCCCTGCCGGAATTGGGATTATGGCAGAAGGAGGCTCCTTTCCACTGGGAATCATGCTGGTCGGTTCGTTGCTTATGGGAAGCATCATACCAGTATACTATCTAAGATTTCATGAGGATCATTGATGCCTCTGACCCCTGCTCGATGGGCGAGGATAGCTCCTGACGAGCAGAAGCGTTTTGGATGCGCTCTCGGGCGTTGAAAAAAGGGCCCTCGTATTTCTGAAAGACCGTTCTTTACTTTTTTCGCTATTTAAATTACTCTTTTCATGTCCCCGGTGATTTTTGTGGGTTTTGGAGGAGATGAAGGATGAACTGGAAAGAATACTTTGAAACGAAAAAGGGAAAGGGATTTTTGGCCACGGCCGGGAAAAAGGGTGAGGTAAACATCGCCGTATACTCACGACCCCATGTTATGGATGACAACACACTGGCATTCGGAATGACCGAACGGCTCACGCATGCCAACCTCCAGGAAAATCCTTATGCAGTGTACGCATTCAACGCGACGGGTTTTGAGGGATTTCGCCTCTACCTTGAAAAAGTGCGCGAGGAAACGGAAGGGCCACTGCTCGATGAGATTCGAAAGCGGGCAGATGAGGTGGTGTACCCGGGAACCGGCGATCTCGTAAAATATGTGGTCTATTTTCGAGTGATAAAAGATCTCCCCTTGGTGGTCACATGAGCGAGCAAAGTTCTTCCACTCACGTTTACTCCCTATCTACTTAGCAGGGGGTACAGTATACCCTCTCGCAAATGCCCGTCAATCTTGGAAAAGCAACAAAAGAGGATTGAGATAAGGAAATACTCAGAGCCGGAATCATTGCCGAATTGGATGCGATAAAGCTCTATGAGCACATGGCAGCAATGACCAAAAACGAAAATATCAGGAAGGTTCTGCTTGAGATAGCCAAGGAAGAGAAGACCCATGTGGGAGAATTACAGGCCCTCCTGTTGAGAGATGACGGAGAGCAAGGGAAAGAACTGGAAGAGGGCACGAAAGATGTTGAAGATCTGACGGGAAGGTAAAAAGAAGCCTCTCTTCTTCCGCGGGTCCGTTCCTCCTTATTTGTGCCCCGCCTTGGGATCTTTATTACTTGTGGGAAATGTTCGATTACCTCTCATTCCAACCGGTGGTAACTTCTCATATCCCCTATCATCCCTAAGATTATTCTGCGCTTTCAGCACAATGAAGGAAGAAATCTCTAAAATTCTGGAATTGCCTGGGTTTTAATGCAAATATTTTTATAAGTATTTGATTTTATGGAAAAAAAATTTTAGCACGTGACTCCGGAAACTCCAATTAAAATCTACTTGACAAACCGTATCGGAATGGTTATAATTTCAGAAGATTCTGATTTATTTGACTAATCCAATACCTCTGAAAAAGAATAGGGTGATGAAAATGGGAGAAGGATATGGAAATGAATCGCGTTGCATGCCGATGGATGCCGGTATATGCTCCTGCAAAGTTGATTCGGTCATCAGCATAGATGAGAGGGGACAGATGGTGCTCCCGAAAAGCATCAGAGATACGGCAAGAATTCTCCCTGGTGATAAGTTTGCCGTTATAAGCTGGGAAAAGGACGGTGAGGTATGCTGTATTTCCTTGATGAGAGTGGACGATCTTTCAGACATGGTCAAGGGAAGGCTTGGACCACTGATGAAAGAGATACTGGCAATATAAAATTGGAGGGGATCAAAATGGAAAACGGGGAAATAAAGAAGCTGGTACGGGAAGGCTACGCTAAGATAGCCAAAAGGGAGAGCTCTTGCTGCGGACCGCAGAGTTCTTGTTGTGGAAGTCCTGATGTGACTCAAAACAATAGCGAGAAGATGGGTTACAGCAAGAAAGAACTCAATGCGGTTCCTGAAGGGTCAAACTTAGGTCTCGGCTGTGGTAACCCCGTCGCCCTTGCTTCGCTGAAGGAGGGCGAAGCAGTTCTTGATCTTGGCTCGGGCGCTGGCTTGGATTGTTTTCTTGCAGCGACCAAGGTGGGGAAGGGGGGAAAGGTCATCGGCGTGGATATGACGCCGGAGATGATCGATAAGGCACGGGAAAATGCAAAAAAGGGCAATTATGCAAATGTAGAATTCAGGCTTGGAGAGATCGAAAATATACCAGCAGCCGATAATTCCGTTGACGTCGTCATCTCAAACTGTGTCATCAACCTCTCACCGGACAAGAAAAAGGTTTTTAAGGAGGCCTTTAGGGTACTCAAACCCGGTGGAAGGCTGATGGTATCGGATATTGTCTTGATGCAAGAGCTTCCCGATTTCATAAAAAATTCGACCGAGGGCTATATCGAATGCATTTCAGGGGCGATATTGAAAGACGAGTATTTAGGTGCGATCAGAGAGGCCGGTTTTCGGGAGGTCAAGGTAATCGACGAAACATCTTATCCGATTGAATACACGTCAAATGATCCCGCTGCGGAGGCAATTATTGAGAACATGAACGCATCAACCGGGAATTTAGATGAGATTGGCAATTCGGTCATTAGCATGAACGTCGAGGGGAAAAAACCACCTAAGCAGCTAGCCGTGACAGAGGGAATGACGCGTTGAGCTTAAGGCAGATCAATCAGGACTGCAAGGGGACGGATTTATTTGCGATTTTAGCATCACCTTTCATCCTTCACGGATTGCGTCATTTCTCAGAATAAGCGAGATCCCAAAAGGCTTCTATGGGGACTCATGAAGATCACATAACCGTGGGAAAGGCCTCTCTGTGAAGGTCTGGTACTGGATGTAGTGCTCGCCCCAGGAAGGGGCGGTTCCCGAAGTTTACTGAGTTTCATAGGGTTCTCCCGCTTGTTTGGCTTGGATGGTTTGGATCGCTGAGATCGTTGAGTTAGGAATGTTTATCTGGTTTGTTTGGTCTACTGGGTTTATTCGGTTTATTGGGTTTCTGGAAAAAGCCGTTGTCCCTTCATTTCAGTCCTTCGAGCTGTTTTAGTCACATTCCCTATCGCCCACCGGAAAGAATTTTTGACCACTTTAAGGTTCGCTTCACTAAGAATGGTCAGCTAAAATTCTTTCATCTTCGCTCCGGGGAACCCGGCCAACAACCGGTTCCTATTCAAACTGGAGCTT
>CAYFXL010000001.1:0-77538 GCA_964346945.1 uncultured Syntrophobacterales bacterium | reverse complement strand
TCGTCATGGAAAGCATGGCATAGATGAAGAAGATGAGGAGCAAGAAGACAACGTCAATGAGGGGGATCATCTCAATCCTCCCTCTTTTCATGAATTGTCCTTTTAGCCGCATAGATCGAGGATTCCCTATTGTGGGAATTTGGAATTTTGCCTCTCGAACGTAATTTCGAGGCTCGTGCCAAATTTTTCCAGTTCCTTGGAGGCGGATTGAATCTTCGAAAGAAAATAGTTGTAGGGCAGAAGGGTCATCATTGCCACCCCCAGACCAGTGGCGGTGGTGATCAATGCCTGGGCGATGCCACCCGTTACTACCTGAGGGTGTTCAATTCCGGCAAGGCCAAGGAGGTCGAACGAATTGATGATCCCGATGACGGTGCCGAAAATTCCCAAAAGGGGTGCCACCGTGATAATGGTGTCGAGGATGTTGAGATATTTACTCATCCTCTTGATTTCCTCCTCCGCACCCATTTCCAGGGCACTGGGGAGTGAATAACGACGGTGGGCTATTCCCCCCATGAGCATTCTCACGATGTAATCATTGGATTGTTTTCCGAGCTCCAAGGCGGATGTGTAATCCTCCTTTTCGGCCAATTCCAGGATGTGGCCCACCAGGCCGCTATCCCTGCTCCTGCTGAGGCGAAGCCAAAAGAGGGCCCTTTCGAAGATGATGCTCAGGGAAATAATGGAGCAGAATAGAAGGGGATACATGACAGGGCCCCCCTTGAAAAAGAAGTTGAGCATAAAACTCCCCTACATGTCAAAAAACCCAGCCTTCAAAGGAAGAACTGGGTTAACTGAAACTTCACCATCTTCCATGGAAGACTCATGTGAAGTCTATTTAGGTGGGTTTTCTGGCTTGTGGATCAACCTACTCCTTGCGCCTTCCCATCCGTCGGTGAACTCAGGATAGTGGCTCTTGCAAGTTTCGCCCTTCGGTTTATCCAGGGCCTTGGATCCCTGAATTTCCTAGGGTCCTCCGCATATACAGGTGAGAGAAGGATCCCCACTCACAGCGGCCTGGCCGCGACGGATCTCCACCGTCTTCCCCTGAAGCCCGCCTGGGGCTACCTAAATAGCTTATTTTTTTGCAAAAAGTAACATAGAATCCGATTAGTGTCAATATCTTCTTTGAGGCCGCTTTATCGAAGGGGATCCGCTTTCCCAGGAAGATACGCTCAGGGATACCGGAATTTTGCGGAAGGTTGAGCAACGGCCGTAGATTCCTCATTAGTTATTCCCCACGTTCTGATCTATCATTCATTGGAAAAAGAGGAGGCAAAGGGAATTGAACAAATGGAGAGAAGTCATCCAAGGTCTTCAGCTAAGCTGGCAAGAAACTCGGCATATGGGGTTATTTCGGTTCTTGGGGAGACTCTATTCCATCCTGATATCTGGAGATCCCGGCTCCAGCTTTTGGCTAAAGGGACTACCCCGTGACTCTTTGTAGCGTGCACTCCTCCACTGGGGATTCAGATGTTGATCTCAGCCTCCATGGCTGGCCTTTTCCGGGTCAATTTGCCCATAAGCCTCGCCGCAACTTGGATTACCAATGTTGCAACGGCCCCATTCTTTTACTATTTCTGCTATCGAGTCGGGCTCTTTCCTTTAGGAGGAACATATCTGCAGGGAGGGTACCCCCCTTTGGTTTAAATAGAGAATATTTGCCAAAATTGCATATCCCCTCTGGGTGGGGAGCCTCATCGTAGGGACCGTCATTGCTTTGGTCGGATATTTCAGCATCTATCATTTCCCTCTCCTGGAAAGGCGCTATCGATGAAAGGAGGTCCTTCAGATTCGTCTTAACCAGAGGCTGAGAAAAGGAAGGCGATTGCTCAAGGAGACGAAGGGACGGATTCGAGGTCGGCAGTGATAGCCTTCATATCTCAGGAGTGCAGTCAGAGGCATATTGATGTAAATTCTCACATCTCCTCTTGTACGGACCCTCAATAGCCCTCCTGGGAACCTGTTTTCATCATCTGATTAGGTCGTCATATATCGATCGTGCCATGGAACCCCAATGAGCTAGAGTACCTCTCTCCGGTAGATCTTACCGAAAACCCTCCAAGGCTAACGGTACATCTTGGTTGACAAATAGTGGTAAGTATCTTATTTTTTTCCGTAAATTCCTCAATATCCTAGGGAGTTCATGATAACGGGGTTATTACCCTTCGTTTCCAGGCCATCCAGGTACTTGGGTAACGAGGTCAATTCTCTTCATAAAGACTCGGAGAAAGTCAGGCTCAAGTTCGCCCTTGCCTTTCCGGATGCTTATGAAGTGGGCATGTCCCACATGGGTCTTCAGATCCTTTACTCCATCCTCAACTCCCGGGATGACATCGCTTGTGAGAGAGTTTTTGCACCCTGGATTGATATGGAGGCCATCCTCAGGAGCAAGGGGATTCCTTTGGCTTCCCTAGAATCGGGTCTACCCCTGAGTGATTTCGATGTCATCGGCTTCTCCCTTCAGTATGAGTTGAGTTTCAGCAACGTATTAAATATGCTGAACCTCTCATCTATTCCCCTGCTGGCCGATGAGCGGGACGCGAATTATCCCGTCATCCTTGGTGGTGGGCCATGCACCTTTAATCCCGAACCCATGGCGGAGTTCTTCGACGCCTTCTTGATAGGGGAAGGGGAAGAAGCCATTCTGGAAATCGCCGATATCGTTCTTCGGTGGAAGGAATCGAGGGGGGATAAGCGCGCCCTGTTGATGGAATTGTCGAGGATACCCGGTGTATACATCCCTTCATTCTACACAGTTCGATATAACCGCGACAATACCGTAGCGGAGATCAAGCCCCTGGAAAAGGAGGTAGGCCGGGTAAGAAAAAGACTGATTCGTGATTTGGATACGATCGAGCACCCCATCCGTCCCGTCCTTCCCTTTATGAAGATCATCCACGATAGATTGACCGTGGAGATCGCCAGAGGGTGCAAAAGGGGGTGTCGATTTTGCCAGGCTGGCTTCACCTATCGGCCTTATCGGGAAAGAAGCCTTGATCAGGTAGAGGGGATTATCCATAAAGGGCTGGCTACGACGGGATACGAAGAGATTTCCCTACTCTCCCTGAGCCCTGGCGATTACTCATGCATCCGGGAGTTGTTGACGGATATCATGGCTCAATATGAGGGGGAAAAAGTGGCAATTTCCCTCCCATCTATGCGCATTGAGACCCTGACCCAACAGATGATGGACCAAATCTTGAGGGTTCGTAAAACCGGATTTACCCTGGCCCCAGAAGCCGGGACCGACAGGTTGAGGGATGTGATAAACAAGGGAGTTCAAGAAGACAGGTTATTTGAGACCACCTGGCATCTCTCAGAAAGGGGGTGGCAATCCGTTAAGTTATACTTCATGATCGGACTGCCCACCGAGAAGGAAGAGGACCTCAGGGCCGTAGCGGATCTATCGGGGAGGCTCCGTTTCGTGAGGGGAAGGGATAAGACCTCAATCCACGTGAATACGAGCATTTCCGCCTTTGTTCCCAAAGCCCATACCCCTTTCCAATGGGAGCCTCAAATTCCCCTGAGGGATGTCCTGGAGAGACATACCTACTTGAAATCTAAGCTTCGCGAGCAGGGGGTAAGGCTCAAGTGGCAAGACCCTCGCATGAGCCTCCTTGAGGGGGTGTTTGCAAGGGGTGATAGAAGACTTTCCCGGGTTCTCATGGAAGCCCACAGCTTGGGATGTCGTTTCGATGGGTGGGGTGAGCATTTCCAATTCGATCTATGGAAGAGGGCCTTTGATTCCCGCGGACTGAGCATGGAAGCTTACGCTAATCGCAGGAGGAGCTTTTCAGAGGTGCTCCCGTGGGAACACATCGATTCGGGGATAGAGAAGACATTCCTTCTTCGGGAGTGGGAAAGGAGCATGGGCGGAGAAACCTCTCCCCAGTGCAGTGGGAATTCCTGCGAGGACTGTGGGATATGTGAACACAACGGGGCGAAACTGCAGTTGAAACGGCAGATCTCCTGCCGGCCGAGCATCCGTCGGGAGAGGCGGCCGATTTTGCCAATGCGAATTCGGGTAAGGGTCTTTAAACTCGGGGAGGCGAGATTTCTCTCCCACCTTGAGATGGTAATGGCCTTTCATCGGGCAGCGAGAAGGGCTCATCTACCGTTGCTCTATTCGCGGGGATTTCATCCCTTGCCCAAGATTAGCTTCGAAGGGGCACTTTCCCTTGGTGTGGAAAGCTTGGCAGAGCTGGCGGACTTCGAACTCTTGGAGCCGATAAGAGGGGAGATCTTCATGGAGAAGCTCAATGGGGAGTTGCCGGAAGGACTTGGAATTTCTTCACTGGAAATGATTTCCCCCCCACCGAGGATGGGTTACACAAAGGAAACCCGGTGGTGCGTTTTGGGTTTTTCCCACCTTAACGGGTTTCAGGAGAGGATCGATGCTTTTTTGGGACGGGATCATGTAATCCATGTTCAAAGGAGAAAGAGCGGGATCGGGGAGATTGACCTTCGCTCCGCGGTGGGTAGGGTCGGCATAATAGATACGATCCCTTTACCGGAGACGGATACCAGTCGTTTTCCCCCTTCATTCCGGGAGGTGTTGAATTGGAAGGGGGGAATCATCGAATTTATTTTGAAAGGGCAAGACGGGCAAAGGCCCCGGGCAAGGGAAGTGATCAGGTGGGTTTTCGGCCTCACAGAGGAACAGGTAAAGGGATTGCGGTTCATCAAACTAGTGGAGACATGAGGGAGGCGATCCAATGTCAAACCAACTCGTCATAAACGTAACCCCTCAGGAGACGAGAGTAGCCTTATTGGAAGACGGGATGCTCGCAGAGCTCTATATCGAGAGGACGAAAGGGAGAAGCATCGTTGGCGACATTTATAAGGGGAAGGTGATTAAGGTATTGCCTGGAATGCAGGCGGCATTTGTGGATATCGGTTTGGAAAAGGCGGCCTTTCTCTATGTTTCCGATGTTTATAGGGATATCGAGGAATACAATCTTATGCTGGAAGAGGGTTCTGACGGAGATGTGGATTTTGAGTTCGAGATGCAAGGGGTACCAAGCTATCTCTCCCAACCTTCACAGATTGAAGACCTGTTGTGTGAAGGGCAGGAAATCCTGGTCCAGGTATCTAAGGAGCCTATTGGGACAAAGGGTACGAGGGTTACGTCCCATTTCACGCTTCCAAGCCGCTATCTCGTGCTCATGCCCACGGTTGACCATGTCGGTGTCTCCAGGAGGATTAAGGACCAGAATGAAAGGAAGCGATTGATGGAAATTGTCCAGGGGATCAAACCTCAGGGATTAGGTTTCATCGTGAGAACTGCAAGTGAGGGAGGGGACGAGGTGCTTGTTAAGGGAGACATGGATTTCTTGCTGAAGTTGTGGGATAACATTCAGACGAAGAAGGAGAATTGTTCAGCGCCTTGCCTCATCCACAGCGATCTGAACGTGGTACTCCGTGTCATTCGGGATCTCCTTACGCCAGAGGTGAACAAGGTCATCGTCGACGACCAACAGGAATATTGGAATATCATCAACTTCACGAAGACATACATGCCCAAGCTGAGATGCGACATCGAGATTTACGATGGAAGTGAACCCACGTTCGATTCATACGGAATCGAGATGGAGATCGATAAGAGCTTAGGGAGGAAGGTATGGCTGAAATCAGGGGGCTATATCGTAATCGACATGACAGAGGCACTCACGGCCATCGATGTCAATACGGGGCGATTTGTGGGGAAGAGGAATTTAGAGGATACAATCCTTAAGACCAACCTGGAGGCGGCAAAGGAGATTGCCTACCAATTGAGATTGAGGAATATCGGGGGGATCATTATCATCGATTTTATTGACATGGAGAGGAATGGAGATCGAGAGAAGGTTTACGTCGCCTTAGAAGAAGCGCTCAAGAAGGACCGGACAAAGACCAACATCCTGAAGATCTCCGATTTGGGTCTGGTGGAGATGACCCGCAAGAGGACTCGGGAGAGTGTTCCGAGAATGCTATGCGAGCCGTGCGCATATTGCGATGGAGCGGGATACGTCAAATCCAAAACCACCGTCTGTTATGACATCTTTCGGGAGATCGAACGGTCGTCCTCTGGATTAGGTGGGGCTACCATCATGGTGGATGTCAACCCCGAAGTAGCGGATCTCTTATATGATGAGGAGCGAACGGGTATCGAATACCTGGAAAGAAAATTGGATAAGAAGGTCATCATTAACGCAAAAGATGGACTCCATCAGGATCAATTCGAGATTGTGGAAGTTTAAGGAAACCGAAGAGGTTGAGAAAAGCTTGACCTCGTGGGCTTTTCAAGCCAAGTCATTCCCGTTGATAGCGAAGCACCGTGAGAAGGGGGTAAATGGGATTGACAAGCATGGGAAAATGTATTAATTTATATACTCACAAATTTCTTTCCGATAGGGAACGACTTAATGTATGCAGTAGTCCGGACTGGCGGGAAACAGTACACTGTCCGTGAGGGGGATTTGATCCAGACCGAAAGGATTGATGGACAGGTGGGAGATGTTGTGGAACTGGAGGAGGTTTTGCTGCTCGGGAGTGAAAAGACCTTTAAAGTGGGAACCCCCACCGTTTCAAAGGCCCGGGTTTTCGGCAAAATCATTGAACAGGGTAAGGCCAGGAAAATAGTCGTCTTCAAGATGAAGAGGCGGAAAAACGTCAGGAGGAAAAGGGGACATCGCCAACTCTATACCACATTGATGATTTCACGGATTAAAGCCTGAGAAGGCCAAATAGATGGAAAGGGAGGAGGATTTCCATGGCCCATAAGAAAGCAGGGGGGAGCTCGAGGAATGGTAGGGATAGCGCTGGGCGACGACTGGGGGTTAAACGATTTAGTGGGCAGGTTGTCCGCTCCGGCAATATCCTGATAAGGCAAAAGGGTACCAAGGTCTATCCCGGAGAGAACGTAGGGATGGGAAGGGATTATACCCTGTTCGCGAAAATAGATGGGGTTGTGAAGTTCGAGAGGAGAGGGAGAGACCGAAGACAGGTTAGCGTTTATGCCCCCTAGAACACCCAGGGCCGGCATCACCGGAGAGATGAAATTCCGGGACGAAGCCAAGATATGGGTCAAGGCAGGTGATGGCGGCAAGGGGTGTGTAAGCTTCGGGCGGGAAAAATTCATTCCAAAAGGGAAAGCAGACGGAGGGGATGGTGGCAGGGGAGGGGATATCCTCCTGGCCGGAGATATTCATCTGTCAACCCTTTTGGATTTTTCTTTTTCGCAGCACTATAAGGCCGGAAATGGCGAGCCCGGCGGGAGAAGGAAACGATTCGGAAAGAGGGGATCGGATCTCGTGATCAGGGTCCCGGTGGGAACCCAGGTTAAGGATTTGGAGGCCGATGTACTCATTAAGGACTTCACCATACCGAATCAACAGCTTGTGGTGGCAAGGGGAGGTAAGGGGGGAAGAGGGAATGCGCGGTTTTGCTCCTCAATAAATCGGGCGCCTTCACGGGCAGAGGAGGGCGAGAAGGGGGAGCAGAAGTGGTTGAACTTGGAATTGAAGCTTTTGGCGGATGTGGGCTTGATTGGATATCCAAACACCGGGAAATCGACTCTCATGGCAAGGATATCATCGGCAAGGCCGAAGATTGCCGATTATCCCTTTACGACCCTCATTCCCAATCTCGGGGTTGTGGAAAAAGGGGAATTCAGTCAATTAGTCATCGCCGACCTTCCCGGATTGGTTAAGGGAGCGCATCGTGGTGCAGGACTGGGGGTAAGTTTTTTGCGTCATATTGAAAGGGCGAGCCTTGTTATCCATCTTATCGACATCTCAGATCACTGTCGGTCAGATCCCATCGAAGACTTTCGGTTTGTTAATCGAGAACTGGAGATCTTCAGATCTAGCCTATTGGATAAGGCCCAGTTGGTCGCCCTCAACAAGATTGACTTACATCATGTGCGACGCCGGATTCCGGAGGTGAAGGAAAGGTTCGGCGAGATGAAGGTACAGGTCTTTCCCATTTCCGCTTTAACGGGGGAGGGAGTGGAAAGATTGATGGGAGAGATCATCCATCGGGTGGAGGAGAGCAGGGAAGGGGGTTTGGAAACGGTATAGAAGGCCATAGAGATTATGGCAGGGCGTTATCCCTTTGACCCTATACGGCGGCGGGCTAGCTACCATGCATTTCCCGTTTCGGGAGCGGATAGGGTTGCAGGGGGCGAGGTGACGGGTGAGGATAGGGATCTTTGGCGGAACGTTCAATCCCATCCATTTAGGACATCTAAGGGCAGCAGAAGAGATACGGGAACGCTTTGATTTAGAGAGAGTCATTTTTATCGCCGCGGCAGTGCCGCCTCATAAGGAGGTTGAAGGCGGAATCCCGGGAGAACACCGGATGGAGATGGTGCGATTGGCGATTTCGGGCAATCCACATTTCTCCATATCGGACATTGAGTTGAAGAGACCGGGTAAATCTTATTCAATCTCTACCATTCAATTTTTCAGGCAGAGGTTTGGTTCCGACTCGGAGATGTTCTTCATTCTGGGCATGGACGCCTTTTTGGAGATTGGAACCTGGAAGTCCTTTCAAGAACTCTTCTCACTATGCCACTTTATCGTGATGACAAGGCCAGGGTTCGAAAAACCCTTGTCGGCTGTCAATCTCCCCGCCGAGATAGAAGATGCCTTCGTTTACGATGAGGAGGGAGACCGCTTTACCCATCGGAATGGGTATTCCATCTATTTGCAGGGGGTTACCTTCTTGGACATATCCTCCACCAAGATCAGGGAAGAGATAAGCAAGGGGAGGTCCATACGATATCTTCTTCCCCCCGAGGTGGAGAGGTATATCAGGCGACACCATTTTTACAGGGGTGAAGGGAGGTTGGAATAGGAGAGTAATTTCGGAATCGCCGAAGATGGTTCAAGAAAATCGTAAGATGACGAGTTCGAGGGAAAAATCACTCCGATGTGTTCGAGCCGCTTTGGAGAAGAAAGCCTACGATCTGGTCCTTTTAGATGTTCAGGAGATCTCTTCTTTCACTGCATACTTCCTCATCTGTAGCGGACGGTCGGATCGCCAAGTCCAGGCCATCGCCCGTTCCATAGAGGATGATTTGAAGAGGATGGGCATCCGCCCCTTGGGAATGGAGGGGTTTGAAGGGGGGAAATGGATTTTAATGGACTACGACGATGTGCTGGTCCATGTCTTCCTCGACCCGGTTAGGAAGTTTTACGACTTGGAAGGACTTTGGCTCGATGCCCCAAGGGTGGAAAAGGTGGAGCAGGAGGCAAGGAGATCCAGCCTGGGTGCCAAGGTAAGGGGTTAGTCACTCGGTGCGGTAGAGAAGTGAAACCTAAATTAGTAGAACGGTTTAGAAAAAGGTTACTTCAGGCGAGGGAGGAGATTATCGGACAAATGAGACAGCGGGATGGGTGTGCCCAGGAGATTGGCCAGAATGGAATTCAGGATATCGGGGATGAGTCCGTTACCATTTACAATCGCCATCTCCTCATGAGTTTGAGCGAGAACGAACGGGTCAAATTGATTGAGGTGGATGAAGCCCTGGATCGCATCGCGAACGGGAGCTTTGGGATTTGCGAGGAATGTGAAGAACCCATCGCATTGAAGCGCCTGGAGGCTATACCCCACGCGCGGTATTGCGTCCGTTGTAAGGAAGAGCTCGAAAAGGCTTCGGAGGAATCACCCTGAATGGACTCATCCAACTCACAAAAGACCCTTCTCTACTTCTCCTAAGTGAGCCATCCCCTCTTTTCTCAGCATTGAGCAATCTTTTTTATCGGGGCAAGGCTCTTTGCGTAGGAGCTTCAATCAGCCTGCTTTTGTCACAACTGAGTTGACAACTCCCACCTTCTCATTCAGAATCCAATATAAAAGGTAAAGGGGAAAGGTCATCCAGGTGAAAATAATAAGAGAGGGAAACCCTTCTCCATGGAAGGAGATGGAAGGGATTGTCAGAGGGTTGATCGATCTGATCTTCCCTCCACACTGCGCTTTCTGCGGCACTCTTTTGGCTGAAGATGACACGGCAGAAATCTGCCCGGGTTGTCTGCGGAATATCCGTTTCATTTCACCCCCCATCTGTCCGAAGTGCGGCTTTCCCTTCGTGATGGGAATCGGGGAGAATCACCTCTGTGGGCAATGCCTTCGGAGACAATGGCATTTCGGTTCGGCAAGGGCCCTGGCGTTCTATGAGGGGCCGATACGGGAAGCGATTCATGGCTTGAAATATCGTGGCAAGTCCTTTCTGGCCAAGTCCTTGGCCGGCCTTTTTGAGCGGGGCTATCCATTCATTGACTATGGATCATATGATCTTCTGGTGCCCGTTCCATTGCACCCAAAGCGCCTGAGAGAGAGGGGGTTCAATCAAGCCTTGATATTGGGTAAGGCTATCGGGCGGAAGGAGGAGGTTCCCTGCACGAGATTCCTCTTGAAGAAGATCAGCTGGTCTCCGCCCCAAATTGATTTGAGCCCACAGGAAAGGGAGAAAAATGTAAAGGGCTCCTTTGCCGTTACGGCCCCAGGAAAGGTTCGAGGGAAACGTGTTTTGCTGGTCGATGATGTGATGACCACCGGGGCGACGGTCAATGAATGCGCCCGGGAATTATTGAAGGCCGGGGCTGAGCAAGTCGATGTTTTCACCCTAGCGAGGGCCGTTTGATCCCGATAGGGAGGCAAAGGTGAAGAGGGTAAGGAGAAGAGTCCTGTTTTGGATCATCGCGGGGCTCCTCATCGCAATCTTTGCTGGTTCAATCCTTCTTTTGAGATCGATTGCGCTCCCCCAACGCTATAGGGGACTTATCGAGTCTCGGCTGAGAGAGGCTACGGACAGGGATGTGCGGATCGGTCGGGCCAGCTTGCGCTTCCTGGGGGGAATCGGGATCGAGTTTGAAGATCTCGTCATAAAGGATCGGGATGGGAAATCCGATTTTATCCGAGCCGGGGGGTTAATCCTCCAGATGAAGATCCTACCTCTCTTAAGAAGGCAGTTGAAGTGGAAGTCGCTCATCATTGAAAAGCCCTTCGTTCACCTCCGTCGAAGCCGCGAGGGTAATCTTACCTTTTCAGGCAAGAGGAAGAAGCCGATTCCCAAAGGAGAAAGGGAATATCCCCATATATTGCGCCTTTTATCCTCCTTTGCCGGCGGGGAGATTAGGGTCCGGAAGGGGAGTGTCCGTTTCGAGGACGACTTTGTAGCATCTGGACCCGTTATCGCAGGGATAGAAAACCTCTCCGTTGAATTCACGTCAATATCCTTGGATGAACCTATCGCCTTCCGCGTCCAAGCTAGGCAACCCAATTCTAAGGGGCCGGATGGTCGAATCTCGATTATCGGTAAGCTCCATCCCCTCCCGGATCCCCTCGAGTGGTCCAAAATACGAATAGCAACAGAGGTGTGGGCGAAACGCATAAATCCCCTTCCGTTCCGGCCGTACTATGGGCCCCACATTTCCGCAAAGGGGATCGAGGGATTCCTGGATATCCATGCGCATTATGAAGGGAATTTCTCGGGACTCTTTCGATCCTGGGGGCAGATCAAGCTAAAGGATTTTGCCTTGAACCATCCCCAGCTCTTCGTTGCGGTCTTGAGGCCGAAGAAGTTTGACGTCGATTACGATGTCACGCTAGATATGGGGAGCCTAATTATCTCGGACCTCTCTTTCCGGCTCCCTGAGATAGAAATAAGTGGAAGGTGTGCTATTCACGAGATCAGTTCTCCAAGAAGACGCATAGAGGCCTTCGCCAACACCGGTTCCTTTCGGTTCGAAGAGGTCAAGAAGTATTTTCCCCTAAAGGTTATTCCGCCTGGCTTCAAGAAGCTTTTGAAAAAGGTCACCAACCGGGGAAGTGGGAGGATTGTATCTCTCCGAGTGAAAGGACCCATAGAGGACTTTGCAAGGGTAAAAGACCCGAAGAAGGGGGATCTCATCTATGGGAAGATGCGATTGGATGGCGTTGCCTTTCCCTTTGCCAACGCTCTTAACCCCATCGAAAACATCTCTGGATGGATGATTTTGGAGGAGGGATCCTTGAGGTTCCAGGATTTGAGAGGATCCTTTGGGAAGTCGAGGTTGAATGCAGCAGAAATGATTATCTCCCGAATCTACTCCTCTCCGCAATTGGATCTCTCCCTCGTCGGAGAGGTGGATCTGAAGGGGATTATGGCCCTCGCCAGGCCGGGAACACCCCTGGGGAAGGGGGTAAACCTTCCGGCTACGACGGTTTCAGGTAAAGCCATTTTCTCGAACGATGGGGTTCGTATCACAGGTGTCAAAGGGAAGGTGGGGAACGCGGCCTTTTGGGGAAAAGGAGAGATGGGAAAACCCTGGCTGAGGAAACAAAAAGGACAGGGGATAAACCTTACCTTGGGAGGGGAGCTGGATTTGCGTGAATTGTTTTCCCTCATCCTCCCAGGGCTGTTTCCCGAGATCTCTGAGACCATGGCATCATTCTCAGATATATCAGGGTGGGCGAGGGTAACCCTCGAGCTCACCGGAGGGGAGGGGATACGTTATACGGGAAGGGTTAGGCTGGGAGATGCAATTCTTCGACACCATAGGATGGTCTCGCCGGTGCGGGTTCGCAAAGGGTACATCCATTTTACTCCAAGGGTGATTCGGGTTTCTCAGATGGAGACCCGATTAAGGGGGTCACATCTCAAAATTGAGGCAACCCTCCGGGACTACCTCGCTTGGGAACGGTCAAGGATCGACGCACGTATCCATGCCTCAAACCTGGATATAGGAGATTTCAGACTGAAAAAAGGGGGGGATGGGGAATGGATTTGGAGAGGTGGGATCGTCCTCCCCAAGTTCGGAGGAGTGACTGTTCGGGTCAAGGAGGGAAAATGGCGCTATACTGACTTTTCAAACCTCACGGCGGATATCACCTTGGCCGAAGGTAGACTTAACCTGGAGAGATTGCATTGCGAGGTGAAGGGGGGGAAAGTTGACCTGACGGCTTGGGTGGATTTGGCCAAAAAGGGTGGAGTTGCCTTTGCATTACACCCAAAGTTGAGCGATGTGGATGCCGGCCAGTTCTCCAGGGATCTGGGTTTGGAGGAGCGTGTTTGGATTACCGGGAATTTCAGCCTGTGGGGGAAGGTGATGGGAAAGGGTCGTAATGGGAAGGAATTGACGAGATCCCTCGAGGGGAAACTCAGCGTGGGGATGGAAAAGGGGAGAATTCGACGTTTTCACCTCCTCTCGAAGGTTTTCTCGCTGCTCAACGTCCTCCAACTATTCAAGGGGAAACTGCCGGGGCTGACCGGCGAAGGGCTTCCGTACAACAGGATCAGCGGAGAGATTGGGATTGCTGGGGGAATTGCCAGAACCAAAAACCTCCTCGTGGACAGCGACGCCATGAGGATCACCATCATCGGGGAGGCGGACATCGCCCGTGAGGCCCTGGATTTAACCATGGGGCTCTGTCCCCTGGGAACCGTCGACACAATTGTGAGTAAGGTGCCTGTGGTTGGGAGAATTCTCGCGGGGGAGGATGATTCTGTCATTGCCTACTACGTTGAAGTGAAGGGGAATTTTTCCAACCCAAAGGTGAGACACATCCCCCTGAAGTCAATGGAGAAGGGGCTGATGGGGCTCATTAGGAGGATTTTGGAGACCCCCATACACATCATTCCCGTGGGAAGGGAGTGAGTGGGTGCTGGCTCCGATGGCCGTGACTGAGCCGGTTCCCGGAGGACGAGCTCGATGATTTTTTCCCGTAGGACTATCGAAAGATTCCGGAGGGCGAAGAGGCTGGTGGTGATAACAGGGGCTGGGATCTCAGCGGAAAGCGGGGTCCCTACGTTTCGGGGAGCCAACGGACTCTGGGAGAGATATCGTGCGGAGGATCTGGCCACTCCGGAGGCCTTTCGGAGGGATCCCCGATTGGTCTGGGAATGGTACGATTGGAGGAGGCGATTGATTTCCGAAAAGGAACCCAATGCAGGACACTTGGCAATTGCCGCCATGGAGGGTCTCTCTGTGGAGTTTCTGCTGATCACGCAAAATGTGGATGGACTCCACAGAAAGGCCGGAAGCAGAAAGCTCATCGAAATCCATGGTAATCTCTGGAGGGTTAGGTGTATGGGTGAGGGAAAGGTTTTCGCCAATGAGGAGGTGCCCTTGAAGGAGATTCCCCCCCGGTGCGAGTGCGGGGCCCTTCTCCGACCCGAGGTAGTTTGGTTTGGGGAATCTCTTGCGGAGAAAGACTTACGGGACTCCCACATGGCCTTAAGGGAATGCGACTTCCTGTTGGTGGTTGGTACATCCGCCGTTGTCCAACCCGTGGCATCATTTCCCACCATAGCCCGGAATGGAGGGGCCTTCATTGTGGAAATCAACGTGGAGCCAACGCCCATTTCCGGATGGGTAGATGAATCGATCCTCGGAAAATCCGGGCGTATTTTACCCCGACTTCTGGAAAACATGAAATAATTTTTTTTGGATTTTTTCCTTGACAAACCCTATATATTGTAGTATCAAAAAAGAATAATACAATATATAGGGTATAGAAATTTCCTGAGTCTCTCGAGAACACCGTTGTCCGTGACCGAATTCATTGGAGAACTGGGGTACCCATCGAGCCTGAGCAGAGCTTGTCCCGAGTCTTCGATCCTGAGCTCGGGCCCAACGGAAGGAGAAAGCCAGCCCTTTAGAGGGTTCAAAGGATAAGGATGAAAAACAACCAACTGCGAAGCGCCAAGGTCACTTTCGAAACCAGGTTTTGGCCGAGTTCCCTGGACCGAACATGAAAGAATTTTAGATAACCATTCTTCGTGAAGCGAAACGGCCGTAAATCCAATGTCTGAGACTGAAGGGCAAGTGAAGGGAAAGAAGTAGCGCCCTGGCGCTCTTTGCAGTGGAGCGAACGCTAGAATGGTCAAGAATTCTTTTCAGTGGGAGAAAGGGGATTCGATCAATAGACCACGAAGCATGGAAGCGAAGGGATAACGGTGTTCGCCTACGAAGAAGAGAATTTGCTATGGGGGGTGCCGTGGTAAAGATGGAGAAGGGTAAGCTGTTGAGGAAGGATAATGAGACCACGGATATGGCGCTCTTTGTCCGCACCTCGGACGACCAGTTTTCGGGTTGGAATCGCCAGAAGATCGTCGATGCCCTGATAAGGGAGACGAAGGTGGATGTGGTCACCGCCCAGGAGATCAGCCGTGAGGTGGAGGAACTCATTGCCTCCTCGAACATCTCCATGGCAACCTCCCCCCTCATTCGGGAGTTGGTGGACGCGAAATTGATCGAGAGGGGATTGGAGCAAGAACGCAAGAGGCATACACGGTTGGGTATGCCCCTTTACGACGTGGGTCAGTTAATCCTCCATCCCAACAGGGAGAATGCCAATGTCCCTCACGGCCCTGAAGCCACCAATCTCACCCTGGCGGAAAGGATTAAAAAGGAGTACGCCTTACTCTCCGTCTTCTCCGAGGAAGTCGCCGACGCCCATATGCGAGGGGATATTCACCTCCATGATCTGGGTTTCATCGATAGGCCGTACTGTTCTGGACAGTCCGTGGAATATATCAAACGGTTCGGGTTGAGCCTTCCCAATTCCATCGCCGTGGCCAAACCGGCCAAGCACGCGGAGGTGTTATTAGCGCACATGGTTAAATTTGCCGCCGCCCTGCAGAGTCATTTTGCCGGGGCCATCGGCTGGGATGCGGTGAACCTCTTTTTCGCACCTTACCTGGTGGGGATGAGGGATGAAGAGGTCAAACAATTGGCCCAGATGATGATCTTCGAGTTCTCCCAGCAGGCCGTGGCCCGGGGTGGCCAGGCCATCTTCACCGACCTTAATCTCTATTGGGAAATCCCGAGGCATTTTGAAGACGTCCCGGCCATTGGCCCGATGGGGGAATACACGGGTAAGACTTACAGCCAATACGAGCGCGAAGCCCAAAGATTTGCATGGTTTCTCTTCGAAGTGTATAGGGAAGGGGACGGGTCTGGGAGGCCTTTCTTCTTTCCCAAACCCCTCGTCCACATCACTGAGAAGTTCTTCAGGACACGGGGGCACCGAGATTTTCTCAATCACATCTGCAACGTGGCCAGCGAAAAGGGAAACACTTACTTCGTCTTCGATCGGGGGGAGACGGCCAAGGTATCCGAGTGCTGTCGGCTGAGCTTCAAATTAGACGCCTCCGATTTGGAGGACGCTAAGCAGCCATGGAAAATGCGATATTGTGCGCTGCAGAATGTGACCCTCAACCTCCCCCGAATTAGTTATCTATCCGAGGGAGATGACAGGTCCCTCTTCGAAAAGGTTGAGGAATTCATGGGTATGGCCGTTAGGGCCCACTTGGAGAAGAAGGCCTTCATTGAAAAACTCCTTTCCTACGGGGAGAATGGTCCCCTGGCTCTCCTGGCTATGAAACGTGATGGATCGCCCTATTTGAGGATGCACCGGGCCAGCTACCTCATTGGAATGGTTGGGCTGAACGAGCTGGTTCAGACCCATACCGGCAATCAGATGAGCGGATCCAAGGAAGCATTCAAGTTTGGTTTGAAGGTGATCGCCCATATGAAGCTCCTGGCGGATCAGTTGAGCGCAAGATATGGAATGCACTTCGTTTTGGAACAGACTCCCGCAGAGAGCACGGCCTATCGATTTGCCAAACTAGATCTCCAATACCACTGGCAGAAGGCCCGCCACGTCGTTAAGGGAGATATCCGCCGGGGAGAGGTTTATTATACCAATTCCACATATCTCAATAACGGCGCGGTCATGAACCCCGTTGAGAGGGTAAGGCAGGAGGGTCTGTTCCATCCATTGATTGAAGCGGGAGCCCTCACCCATATTTGGCTGGGGGAGGCCAAACCCTCGCAGGAATCGCTGGCCAATTTCGTGATCAAAACCTTCAGACAAACCCAGAACGATCAGATCGCTTTCAGCCCCGAATTCACCACCTGCAATCGTTGCCATCGGACGAGCCGTGGCCTTGCTGAGATCTGCAAATACTGTGGCTCGAGGGATGTAGACGGGATCACCCGAATTACGGGGTACTTTACCAGGATTTCCAGCTGGAACAAGGGAAAGATTGGCGAGCTCCACGATCGGTATAGAAACCAAGGATTTCTCGGGGTTCAAGGGAAAGAAGGGATTCATGAGGCAAAGACGGCTGTGTTGACATCGGCATACTCGGGCAAATCGGAGGCTCATGAGCGTATCAATGTGGACGAATAAACGGCTGGGGGTTTTTCCGATTCAGAGAGTGCACCATGTCGCGACGATATCATTATCAGAAATCCCAACAATTGAGGGGAACCCTTTGGGTCGAGAAAGGAGGAGCGATGGGGGCGGTCAAGATCTTCACGAAGAAAGAATGTCCGAAATGTCCTGCTACGCGAGAGGTTGGGGACCGTTTGAGGATGGAGGGGGTGAGGGTTATCGACTATGATCTTGGGACCATCGAAGGGCTTGCAGAGGCGGCTTTTTACGGAGTAATGGCTACCCCTACCATCATCGTGGAGGATGGAGAGGACAATGAGCTGGCGGCCTGGAGGGGTACCGTCCCAACTCCACGAGAGATCCAAGAGACGTTGAGGGCCCACGGTTTCTTTTCCACATGAAGGATTGGAGAGAGGGTGGGGCTACAAGTCAAAGGTTTTTGGGAGACCTCGCTCCTGGATTGGCCGGGAAAGTTAACGGCGGTTCTGTTCCTTCCCGGATGCAATTTCAGATGCCCATACTGTCACAACCATCCCTTGGTTATCAATCCCGAGAGGTATGAAACCATCTCGCAGGAATACATTTTAAGGCGCCTGAAGGAGTTAAAGGGGTGGATTGATGGCGTCTGCGTTACCGGCGGAGAGCCGACTGTGACCCCCGAGCTCCCGCTTTTGTTGGAGCGGCTCAAGGGGGAGGGATGGGCCGTCAAACTCGATACGAATGGAGCTTTTCCCGTCCGAATCAAGGAGCTACTCGATAAGGGCCTGGTGGATTGTGTGGCGATGGATATCAAAGCCCCCTTGGATTCGAAATGCTACAGCAGATCTGCCGGTGTTGCCGTTGACATTTCGGCGATTCTGCAGAGCATTTGGCTGTTGGCCAATGGGGGGACTGATTATCTATTCCGGATGACGGTAGTTCCCACCCTTCTCACGGATGAGCAGGTCTGTGAGGCGGCCCATCAGCTTGTGGGGACGGGGAGACTTCTCCTTCAGGATTTCAACCCCTCTGATCCCCTCAGCCCGGAGCTCAGAGAGGTTGAGCCTTTCGGGGACATGAGATTACAAAGGTTGCAGGAGAGGGTCGATGCCATTTTGGGCCAGAAGGAAGGATTATGCCATAAATCCCACATCCTGAGCCGGGAACATCCCCTCCAACGGATGCATTCGTCCATGGGTTGAGGTCTCTGGGGGAGGGGCTTCTCCATATCCAGAAGGGGAGGTGAATCGGAATGTTCTTTGGTGAAAATGCGGGTGTGTTGCTCCCTTTAGTTGCGTTGATCCTCGGCGTCCTTATCCTGGTAATTCCTAGATTGCTCAATATCTTCGTCGCTCTTTACCTGATCTTTTCGGGCATACTGGGGCTGCTTAGCCAATTGAAATAGTGCATCGGGGGGGAGATGACCCAAAAAGCTGATCACGAGAGCCTTGAAGCTAGGATTCGGAGATTGGAAGAGGAATCCCTCACGAAGGAGAGAGAAATTGGTGAGTGGAGACGCCGCTGTGAGGAGAAGAATCGGGAATTGGAGAATTATAATCGGGAGCTCGTTGCTCTGAAGGAGCTGTATAAGGGAAAGGCCCGTGAGTTGAGGGCTGCTATGGAAAAACTCGAGGAGGTTTCCATAACCGATGGCTTGACCGCGATCTATAATCATCGCTATCTCATGAGCCGCCTCCACTATGAATTCGAGAGGGCGAAGCGGTACGGGCTTTCCATTTCATTGATCATGCTCGATATCGATCACTTCAAGATCTACAACGACAACAACGGCCATTTGGCCGGGGATGATGCCCTCAAGAAGGTCGCGAGACTGATCAATGGAGCTGTTCGGGAGACGGATATCGTCGGTCGTTATGGAGGTGAGGAGTTCGCAATAATCCTGCTCCATGCGGACCTGAAACAGATGGAGGAGGTTGCTGAAAGGATTCGAAGAGCCATCGAGGAGGCTCCGTTCCCCAATGAGGAGTTACAGCCCATGGGGAAGGTCACCGTCAGCATGGGGGGCTCCTGCTTCTTGGGTGGAATGGAGACCATGGAGGACTTGATCAGAGCAGCGGATGAGGCCCTCTACCACGCGAAGAGGAATGGTCGAAATCAAATCGCCATGGAGGGAAGGTTCTTTGCAAAGAGTGCGAATGTGCACGTATGAATAAGCTCAAAATCGTTACAGCCGGAATCGTTATCCAAGAAGGCAGGGTGTTGGTAGCTAAACGCCCTCTCCAATCCCATAGAGGCTTTCTCTGGGAGTTTCCCGGAGGGAAGATGGAATCGGATGAGGACCCCAAGGCATGTTTGAAAAGGGAACTTTCGGAGGAGCTGGATATTGGGGTCAAGGTGGGAGAAATTTTGGAGGTTGTTTACCATCGATATGAGAGGTATGCCGTTCTGCTCCTTGGTTACTGGTGCGAATTGGAGGAAGGAACTCCGAAAGCCTTGGCATGTCAAGAGTATCGGTGGGTGGGAATGGAAGAACTCAGAGGCCTTTCCATGCCGGAAGCCGATCAGCCGATACGGGATAAGCTCATGAAGGCTCACCGATTTTTGGCGGACTGAAGAGAAGACCGAGTGGGATTCTTAGGTCCCCCTGACCAGTTCTTTTCTCTCCTTTGCGGATTGACCCCCTTTTTACCCCAATACAGCCCCCCCTGAAAGGTCATTTCCCAAAAGTTGTACAGTACGGCAGCTCTTGAAACCCTCCTCCATAGTGGGTTAGGGCCCCTGCAAGATTCGGGGGGGATTCCAAAGGTTCCTGGGTTTTATAGGAAATATTTTTTGACTTTTTCATTTTATTGAGAATGAGCTATTTCAGTGCGGGACTTCCTCGTTCCTTCGCCCTATGGTTCGTGGCCTGTTACCCCCCAGCAGGTCAAGGCTGAGAGGTAGGAGGCTGAGGAATAACCGTGAAGGGCCAAATGGAAATCAGAGTCGAAGACTCACGACGAAACCTGTTCACCTTCGTCCAGCAGATCACGCACAGGAACAACGGAGTTCCCCCAAGAAAAAGGGGAAACTCGAACGGCGGATTTTATATTGAAAAACGTGCTCATGTGGTATAATTGTCCTGAGCGAGGATGAGGTTGAGGTAATGGAATGGAAGATTTAAAGATCAGGCGGTATGTGGTGAGCTTGGAAAACAATATCGATATGAACTGCCGCTTTTTGAGCGATATTTATGATGATTTTCGGGATAAATGCAAAATGGTTGCTCCGGGAAAACCTTTTCCGCCGGACGTGGTTGCCCGGGTGAGGCGCCAATACAAAGAGATCAGGGATCGATTAGCGGAGATCAGGGCTGTTCAGCAGTTACTCAAAGGGAAATATAGGAGAGCTGCCAGGAGGAGCCCTGTGAGGGACAAGAAGATCGATGAATTGGCGTTCGCCTTTAAGAACTATTATTCCAGCTTCGAATTCAACGTGAGGGCTATTGAGAGGATAAAGAGGCAGTCGGAACAGGAGCGGTGGAGACTTCAGACTCTGTATCGAAGTCAAGAGAACAACCTCAGGTTCAAGGAGGCGCTGAAATTGTTGAGCTCGAAGGAGGGTAGCTATCATTCTATCTCAGTTGTCTTCCTGAAGGGTGATAGGGCGTCCATTGCGGGGATTTGTGAGAGGGGTGTCCGCCTCAAGAATGGGGATGTCTTCGAGAGATATGGGGACGATGAGATTCGCATGTCTATTGCCCATGAGCAGGAGTCGGAGATCCGAAAGCTAGAGGAGGTGATGAGGAGATTTCTGTTGCACGAAGGGCTTAAATCGTTCAAATGCGTTATTTACCGGGTTGAGAAGGAAGGGGATCTGAAGAGGGATGTCGAGGGATTGCTCTCTCACGCTCTGGATTCGATGGGGAATAAGGAGCTCAAAGTGGTGAGGTAGGATTATCCCTAGGCCCGATGGAAAGGAGGTGAAGGGTTAATGAAGGGATTCGTGCAGGTCCTCATGGCTATTGCCACCGCTTTAGCAATCATCAGTATCGTCATTGGCATCATAAGTAGATTGGCGCAGACTACAGCCGCTGGCCTTACTCCCGCCGCCTATTTGCGATTCACCGATACATGCCTTCTTTTCGCAATCACCTTTGCCCTCTTTTTACTGGTGCGGGGTAAATTGGAGGGAAAATAGGCGGTATTTTGGGGAGCCTTGGTTCCATGAAGAAAGGAGACTTGTACATGCCCATATCAGCCTATGTCTTTATCGAATGCACTGCAGGGGCTGCAAGGGAAGTCGCCGATGAGGTGAGGCGGATCCCCGGCGTTCAGCGATCTAACGCCACCACGGGTCCATATGACGTGATTGCCCTTGTTGAGGCTTCCGATGTGAACCTGCTGGGGGACTTCATCGTCACCAAGATCCAGAATATATCCGGGGTGCTGAGGACCCAGACCAACGTCGTCGTGGATTGAGAACCCATTGATCCCGGATTTCGACTCGGGGAAATCTCCTCGGGAGGGAAGCGGGGCTTATTTAGTCCCAGGAGTAATCCAATAGTTGCGTCTAGGAAGGATGGAAAATGGGGAGCGTCGTCAAAAAGCGCAGGAAGAAGATTCGAAAACACAAACACAAAAAGCTCCTGGATAAGACCCGATACAAAAGAAAGAGGAAATGAGGGGTGAAGATGAGGGGAAAGTTTGTGAACATCCTGCTCTTCGCCTTGACGGTCGTTTCCACCTATCTGATCGGGGGGGGATGGTATTCACTTTCCTTGATCTCCATTCTCCTTGCGCATGAGATGGGTCACTTCCTCATGAGCAGGAGGCATGGGGTGCCTGCAAGCCTGCCCTACTTTTTGCCCGTACCCATTCCTCCTTTTGGCACCTTCGGGGCCATCATCAAGATGCAGGGGAGGATGAGGTCCCGAAAGGCATTATTCGATGTCGGGGTGACGGGACCTTTGATGGGGTTGCTCATCACCCTTCCCGCCATCATTATTGGATTGCTGCTGTCCAAGCCCGTCCTTCTGGCCCAGAGCCAGGATCATCTCTTTCATCTTGGGGATTCGTTGCTGTTCGTTGTGGTCGAGAAGCTGGTCCTTGGGGATTTGCCGGAGGGCTATGACCTACTCCTTCACCCCGTTGCCTATGCCGGCTGGGTGGGATTATTCGTCACTGCATTAAACCTCCTCCCGGTGGGTCAGTTGGACGGAGGGCATATTATCTATGCCCTGTTCGGTAGGAAAAGCAAAATCATATTCGGTTTTACCATGATGCTATGGATGGGAATCAGCATCTTCTTTTACGTGGGATGGACTCTCATGATCGTTTTAGTCCTCCTCTTTGGCCTTCGCCACCCCCCGCCTTTAGACGATACCACCCCACTGGATTTGAGGCGAAAGATTCTGGGGGGTATTGTTTTTTCCCTCTTCATTCTCTCCTTCACCCCGATTCCCTTCACTCAGGCCCCTGGAGGGATAAAGGATATCCTTGAATTAGTTTTACGGGGCTGATTATTGGTAGCGTCGTACAGAGTTGCGCATAATTCAGACAGGGGTTAAATCCTAAATCGACTCAGCCCCGAAGGGAGTCTCAGCCGAACTCCTCGTCGCGAGCCTAAGGACTAAATCCTAAAGTCGTGTGGCTCCAAATCCTCAATACAAAAATCTAAATCCTCAACGTATTGGTCATTTGATCGTCAGTGCTTTGCATTTGTTTAGGGTTTAGAAATCGGTATTGAGAATTTGTCTTTATCCTTTCCCCTATGCAAATATGTATGTGGTCACATAGAGCAGCACTCATGGATGGGATATATTCAGGCTTTCCCGCAACATTGGATGAGCTCATGAGTTGAAAGACAATTGAGGTCCTCCAAGGGATTTGCAGTCTTCCTAGCCCATATGAGATCCCTAAAAAACTCGCTCTTCGCTGCTCAAAAATATTTTTTCGACCATTCTAAAGTTTGCTTCACTGCAAACTCAAAACTCGCCTTTCAGCCTCAAACATTGAGTTTGCGGCCGTTTCGCGTCACTAAGAATGGTTACGAAAAAATCTTCATTCGCGCTCAGAGCTCCTTTTTCACAGATCTTTATATTCTCTCTCGAAGGAAATGATTCAGACATGTGCCGAGGTTGAGGACCACATCCTTCCTGCTGTTGACGATAAAGATACGGTCATGAATGTGAAATAATTCGTCCATAAGTCTCATCACGGGATGGGTCTGATCAGCTTCAAGCCCGTAACGGTTCGCAAGCTCCTCCTGGAAGAGGACTACAACCTTGTCCTTCATCCTCAATTGAGTATCGTTGAAGAACATTGCCACATCTGGTATCAGATCATCAATGCGAGAAAAGAAGGCACTGACTTCATTGATCTCGATCCCCTTAGGCGGTGAAGATTTTACCTCTACGTAGACCAGCCTTCTTCCCCATCGAGCGATGACGTCAAAGTCTCCCCCCGACTTGGTGTTCTTAAAATGAACCCCGTATATGGCTGGAGAGGCGAACTCTCTCTTAAAGATCTCCGCTACAAACCATTCGAGGGTGGGTCCGAAACTGGTGATGGCGGTATTTCGAATCCGGAACTCGCCCCGCCCTATCTCCTCGATGCTGTCCACTAACAAGAGAAACTGAATGTATTGGTCAGCGACTTCGGGTGAGACGTATCGCACCAGATCCCCGATTCGAAAGCCCTGGCTTTTCTTTGTCATGTCTCTCAGGAAGAGCCTGAACGAGTAACGTTTCAACAATTCGTAGAACCGGGTTTTCATCCCGGGAGAGATTTCCTGGGGGAAGAGAAGTTTTTCGGCGGGATTCTGCCGGAAGACCTTAAGCCCTCTCTCCTTGAGGACATTTTTTATCGGGGTCTGCGCCGGTAGGTTTTTCCTGAGGGCCATGACCTCATGGCGAAGGGCCTCGAGTTCCCTCCCCAGCCTTTTCACCTCTCGCCAAAGTTCCTCGGGATTCAATCAAAAACCCCTGTGAAGGCCGAAGTTCTTTGCGGCCTTAACGGCATGCAAATACTCCCCGTAGGTGATAGGCCGGCGGAGTTCGGGGTAATCGTAACTCTTGTATTGGGGGCGATATTGTTGCATGATGTTGACGTAGGAGTCTCGGGAAATTTCCTCCGCGATGAACTTCATGAGGTCCTCGGTTCCGGCCAAATCCTCGGGCATAACCAGGTGCCTGATCAGGAGGCCCCTTTCCGCGATTCCGTTTTTGTTCATGTGGAGATCCCCCACCTGGCGGTGCATCTCCCTGAGGACTTCCTTCAGAACGGGGGGGTAATCCGGGGCATTGGAGAATCGTTTCGCCGGCTCTTCCCCCGCGTACTTCGCATCGGGCATATAAATGTCCATAATCCCGTCCAGAAGCTTGATCACCTCGAGGGATTCGTATCCCGAGCAATTGTAAACCAAGGGAAGGTGCAAACCCAGATCGATGGCCTCGGAAAGGGAGGCCACGATTTGTGGAACGTAGTGGGTAGGGGTGACGAAATTGATGTTGTGACATTTCAGTTCCTGTAGCCTCATCATATAGTTCGCCATTTGGGAAGGGGATGTTTTTTCCCCTCTGCCCCGGTGGCTAATATCATCATTCTGGCAGAATACGCAGCGAAGATTGCAGTGAGTGAGAAAGATGGTTCCCGAGCCATGATATCCCACCAGAGGGGCCTCCTCCCCGAAATGGGGAAATACGCTTGAGACCATTAAGTCACTTCCCGCCTTGCAATAGCCCAACTCCCCTTGGATTCGGTTGACTCCGCAACGCCGTGGGCAAAGTCTACATTGGGCGAGAATTTCGTCGAGGGCGTGAATCCTTTTGGTTAACTCGCCATTTTCATGCAATTTGATATATCGAGGCGAGTAGATCATTCAGAGACTCCCCAGGGGATATTCCGTTGAGGCGAAACCACACAGATAACCCTATCACATCTATGGACGTGTTGCCAGGTTTTTTCCCACGGGCAGCAGGGGCTACGTTCCCTTTGAGGGTTGGGAGAATTCTTGGTAGGCCTCCATCACCTTTTTGGTATACAGGGAGGGTAGTTTTCGATTCGATTTCAATCGTTTGCGAACAAAAGTGGGGCCAAAATTGTAGGCCGTCAAGGCCACCTTGAGATCGCCGAAGCGGAGCAGGAGCCTAGATAGGTAGTAGAGGCCAATCTTTACGTTGAGATGGGGGTTGAAGAGGGTTTCATCTCCATCCCACCCGATGTCGATATCCTTAGCGATTGCCTGACCTACATGGGGCTTGATCTGCATGAGCCCTTTTGCGCCTTTTGGTGATGTGGCTTTATATTTGAAGGAGCTCTCCGTTTTGATTATGGCCAGGATCAGTCGATAGTCGTGCCCGTATTTGCGGCTCTCCTTGAGGATGAGCCAAGCAAGCTTCTTTTGCTCGGCCCGAGGGAGACCGGTCCTGAAGCGCTGGAGAACATGAAAGATCTCCTCTTCACTTCGGAACTGCTCACTAGGTTCCATTCGAGGAACCTCGATGAGACCTTTCCAGTGTGAGGCGGCAAGTAAGAGGCCGGAGCAGATGTACATCATCCAGATTGAGAGAAGGTAGCGCCGTTGGAAAGAATTGCTTTTTATGGGATTGACCAATTTTACATGACCTGTTGGTTGAATAAAAAAAGCCGAGTTACCCATTCACTTCGGCAACCCGGCTATCTAGAGAAATCTATGATGTCAAATCTCGGAAGCTCGGGGATCTCCCCCGCTAGACCCGTGGCTTTCCGTCTCACCCTCACGGATGGTTTGGCCTTTCGGTTACCTATTTATTACCATAAAAAGTCCCGAAATCAAAACCTTGCTCTTGATGATTGCCAGGGATTGTGTTTATTGGTTTTTATCCCAATTTATTTGATTTTTTACCAAGGGTATTCAAAAATTCAAAAATCTAATTGAATCTCAAATTTTCTCGAAATATCTCTTATTTGCTCATAATTAAAAGGGATCCAATCAAGATAGATTTACCCAGAGGATCACTCATAGCGGAAATGGATTGGGTACCATCTGGAGTGAGTTATTGAGGAGGGTCTCCTCTGGAAATGCCAATTTCTCGCTGAAATAACGAGAGGGCGCTGGATCTTGATAAAGCTGAGGAAGAAAATAAGAATATATTCGGGTACCAATGAGAGCCACCAGCTTTGCTGAGGGGGATATGACCGATGGGGGGTCGGGGAAGAGAATGGACAAAGAGGTATCAATAGAGTTGGATGGTACAAAGGTAAAAGTCCGTTGTGGGATAACGGTCAAAAAGGCTCTGGAAATAAACGGTTACAGAATATCAACATATCCGCAGGAAGGCTCACTATTCGCACCGTGCTCGCGCGGCGGCTGCTGGAGTTGCGCTGTTGTGATAAACGGAGAAATCAGGCCTGCGTGTATTACGCGGGTAGAGGATGGGCTTGCAGTCGATACAGGGCTTTCGGAGGATTACATACCCAGAAGAATAGTCCATGGTTTCAGTGGGCATACCGTTGGCGGAGTGGGAACACCCTGGTGGCTGAAGGGCGGTCACACGCATATAGAGGCCGCCTGTTTTGCCGCTGGCTGCAACCTTCTTTGCCCTCAATGTCAGAACTGGGAGACGACGTATAAGGGAGAGGGTAAGGCTTTGTCTCCTCGCGAGGTAGCGGAGATTATGACAACCACTAGGGAAGGACTCGGGGTTGACAGGATGGCAATTTCCGGAGGTGAATGTACCTTAAACAGGAAATGGCTGGTAGAATACGTGAGGGAGCTCAAAAGATTCAACTCCGATCCAAATGCACGGGTTCATGTTGATACAAACGCGTCCATACTGACGAGGGATTATGTCGAAGACCTCGTTGAGGCTGGGATGACGGATATAGGCATAGACCTCAAAGGATATTATCCAGAGACATTTATGCGGATAACAGGGATAGAAGATAGGGGACTTGCTGAGAGGTATTTGAATACAGCATGGGATGTAGCAACATACATGGTTGAGAGGTATAAGGGCGGGGTTTTCATTGGGGTAGGGATTCCGTACAACAAGGAACTGATATCACCTCAGGAAATAGGATTGATAGGAGAGAGGTTGCATATGATAGACCCTGAGGTCCAGGTCTGCGTCTTAGACTACAGGCCAGAATTTAAGAGGCTCGATCTGGTGAAGCCGAGCTATGATGAAATGGTAGAGGTCCATAGGATACTGACGCGAGGAGGGCTGAAAACCGTAATCTGTCAAACCGATTATGGGCACATAGGGCCAAAGTTATGAACGACAGAATTGTGACGGATTCGAAGCATAGGGATAGGGGCCAAACGGCCCCTTTACTCAATGACTACCGAACTCCCCTGGAGTGAGTGATCACTCCAGTACAATCTTTCCCTTTGGGTCTTCGACAACCTCGCCAATTACGGTCGACCACTGCACGCCTCTGCGATGGAGTTGTTCCAGGAAGATTTTGACCCTTTTCCCTTCAACTGAGATGAGAAGTCCCCCCGAAGTTTGAGGGTCAGAGAGGATGTCCATCCTTCCATTAGGGACGGGCCCCGAGATCTCAAGCCTGCACGATGAGAAATCTCGGTTCCTCCCGGTTCCTCCTGGTACCATCCCCCTGGAAGCATACTCCTCTGTTTCGGGGAAAATGGGAACGGATTGCGATTGGATAACGATGGCAACCTCGCTGGCCATGGCCATCTCCAAAGCATGACCCAGGAGGCCGAAACCAGTGATGTCCGTACAGGCGTTAACCCCGACTTCCAACATCACCTCAGAAGCTGCTCGATTCAACGTTGTCATACTTTCGGTAATTTTCGTAATCGCCTCCTGGGAGGCTATTCCCCCCTTGACGGCAGTGGTAATGATCCCCGTTCCCAGGGGTTTAGTCAAGATGAGTCGATCTCCCGGTCGGGCACGGGCATTGGTCAATATTCTGTTGGGGTGAACAACCCCAGTAACGGAAAGGCCGTACTTGATATCGACATCGTCGATGCTGTGTCCTCCAACTATCAGTGCGCCGGACTCCTGGACCTTCGAGTATCCCCCCATCAGGATTTCCTTGAGGATGCTACTTCCCAACTTCTTGATGGGAAAGGCAACTACGTTCATAGCCGTGAGGGGTTTACCCCCCATGGCATAGACATCGCTCAGTGCATTGGCCGCGGCAATCTGCCCGAAGCTGAAGGGGTCGTCCACGATGGGTGTGAAGAAGTCAATGGTCTGGACGAGGGCAATATCATCGGTCAATCGATATACCCCGGCATCGTCCAGATGTTCGATTCCCACCAGGAGATCCGGGTGACTTGACAAGGGAAGATCTTGGAGGATTTGATCCAGGTCCCCTGGACCGATCTTTGCAGCTCAACCCGCCGCCTTGGCATAATGCGTCAACCGAATAAAATCTTCTTCCATTTAATTTCCCTTATCTCCCATGAGTGACATGTAGTTAAATAATTGATCCATAATAATATGAAATAATCCCACATTTCAAGAAGCTAAACCACTCGCTCTAGTCCGGGGTTTGGTTTTCGAAAAAGTGGGAGCAGTTGAGGGGGAGGTGACGTGGTAGTCAGAATGGCGGCAGACGACACACCTTGGCCAGAACCTTCAATGAGGTCTGGAGAGCCTTCCTTGAGCTCCAAAGAGTGTCCCTGAAGGCCGAGGGCAATGCCATAATGGATGAATCCAATGTAGTGGCATGAAGAAGCTGTTCGGGGTTATTGTCGAGGACGAAGAGGTTCTAAACCCGATCCGACAACGGATCTAAGCATTTGGGTGTTCAATGATTTCTACTTCAAACTCCTGAGCGTCAGGGGACATATTGGGGAAGATAACGATAAAGGGAACGGTCATTTGGGGGGCGACGCGCATCTGGTTTGGCGCCGGCGGTCGGATCTTGAACTCTCCCCTTATGAAACGGGGGGGAAGTTTCTTTAGATCTTCGTTGGTAAAATAGCTGCCGCACAGAGTCTGTTTCTCATCCAATACCTTATTCTTATCGTTTAATAAAGTGGCCTTGATCCTCACGTACTTCTTCGTTTTGTTTGTCTCATTTAATATTTTGCCCGTAATCACAAAGACGGGGACTTCACCGATGGTATCCTTATAACCCTCCAAATCGGAAAAGCTTAAGCTTCCCCTTTCTTTTCCCCTGATGTCCTCCCATACGGATTTGAGCTTCTCCGGTACGGATGTGAGCCTCTCCGGAATGGCCTTGAGGAAAGACGGGATATTTCCAGGGAGGCTGAGTTTCATCCCTTTTTCAGTCCAGAGGTAGAATCCTCCTAAGGCTATGACAAGAAGAATGCCGATCAACACGAAGGCCTTAGATGTTTTTCTCTTCTTGGGGGTCACCCTTGGGCTCTCGAAATAGCTTTGATCCTCCAATCCCCTCATGTCGAAGGTGGGGACATCCATCTCCTCCTCGATGGGTTCCGGTTTTTCCTGCTGATCGAGGGAAGGGCTTGGCCATTCCTCGGTGGAGAACTCCGCCATGCTCGAGACCTCCGGAGAAGGCACCTCCCCCGTATCCCCGGAAATCTTGTCAACCATCTCCCTCTCAAATATGCTCTCCTCATCCACGAATGGCCCTGCTTCCGGCGCGGGCGTATCCATCAAGTCCTTATGAAATTTTTCGAAGGATTCGAAGTCCTGGAGGAAATCATCTCCCGCCGGCTCTGGAGGAGATGGGGTGGGTGGCGAAGGCGGAGTAGGCGGAGTTGCTGAAGGAGGTGTGACGGAAAAGATATTCTGGCATTTCACGCATCGGACCTTCACCCCTTGTGCCGTGATTTTTGAATTCTCTAAGTTATACTTGGTCTGACAAACTTCGCATTCGACGATCATAAGTTCCCCTGCCGTTTCTTACACCATTTACTACAAATCATTATGATCGAAGAAGTGCAAAAAATCAAGGATTTTCTTTTACTTGTCTTCGGCGGAGAACCCATCTGAGTGGGAGGATTGCCTTTGTCTTCTCCTTCTTCCTCTGTGATATGGTCGGTGGGGGGATGGTTCGCGGATCTTGAGCTTACCCAAAGGAAACGTAAGACAGCACTGTGTCCCATCCGGGGGACAGATCGCCTAACTAGGGCGAGCCATTCAACTGTGGTCTACTTGCCCAGCCGTTTTTTGAATTCCTGAGTCAACATGGGAACAGCCTCGAAGAGGTCCCCTACAATCCCATACGTCGCGATTTTAAAGATGGGAGCCTCCCGGTCTTTATTGATGGCGACAATGATGTCCGAGGTCTTCATCCCCGCCTGGTGTTGGACGGACCCGGAGATTCCGCAGGCGATATAGATTTTAGGCCTTACCGTTCGACCCGTCTGGCCGACTTGATGTTCGTAGGGAATCCAGCCCGCATCTACGGCGGCACGGGATGCACCTACCGCTCCTCCCAAAACATCTGCGAGCCCACGGATAACGGCGAAGTTCTCACCGCCGCCCACTCCCCTTCCACCGGAGACGATGACCTCCGCATCCACCAGGTTAACCGTTTCGGCCACCTGAAGGAAATCCAGAATCTTGGTTCTTACCTCATCCTCGCCAATGGGCAACTGTTCTCGAATGATTTCACCCGTCCTGGAATTCTCCTTTTCCGGCATGGCGAAGACCTTGGGTCTCACGGTGGCCATCTGGGGCCTGTGCTTTTGACACAGGATGGTAGCCATGATGTTGCCACCGAAGGCGGGACGGGTTTGTCTCAGTAATCTTGTTTCGGGATCGATATCGAGTCCCGTACAATCAGCCGTCAACCCCGTATATAAAGTGGTTGCAACGGTTCCCGCGAAATCGCGCCCTTGGGTCGATGCCCCGAAGATCACGATTTCGGGCTTGTATTGCTTGATCAAATTGACGGCACCCGCCGTAAAAGCGTCGGTCGTGTATTCCCTTAAGATGGGGCTTTCGGTCAGGTAAACCTTGTCCGCCCCATACTTTATGGCTTCTTGGGCGCATTCCTCGACACCATCACCCATGAGCATTCCGGCGAGTGCGCATCCTAGAGAATGAGCGAGCTTTCTCCCCTCCCCAAGGAGCTCCAAGCTGACGTTGGCGATCTTTCCCCCTTTGTGTTCGATGAATACCCAGACGTCTTTATACTCCTTGATATCAATACCTTCACCCTCTTTTTCCTCCTTTTCCAAAGTGAGGGCCTCAACGGGACAGACATCAACGCACGCCCCACAAAAGGTACACTTCTCATTGACCGATACGACATCGCCCTTCATCTCCAGAGCCCCATAAGGGCATTCATCCACGCAGGCCTCACACCCGGTACATGCTTCTTCATCGATCAATAATTTGGCCATTTACTCCTCCCTATTTGATTACCTTCGCCTCCATCAGTTGATCTGTCAGGAGGGGAATGGTCTCGGTCAGTTCTCCCTCCAAAATCTCTCCACCTCCCCTTTGTTCCGGCGTAAAGACTCTAATCACCTCGGTTGGGGAACCTTCTAGACCACACTTTGCCCTCTCTAACGGCAAATCCTCGATAGTCCAGGTTGGTATTTCGGCTTTGGCAGCTTTCTTTATGCCGAGGAGAGATGGAAGCCGAGGTTCATTGATATCCTTGACTACGGTAATGAGGGCGGGGAGAGAGGATTCAACGATTTCCTTTCCATCCTCCAGCATCCTCTCAACCACAATCCTCTTGTTTTTTGGATCGATCTCCCGTACCTTTGAGACGTAAGTCAACTGGGGGATGCCCAACTGAGTTGCCACTCCTGGGCCAACTTGGGCCGTGTCTCCGTCGATTGCCTGCTTTCCGCAGATTACCAAATCCACCGCACCGATTTTCTTAATGGCATGAGCAATGGTATAGGCCGTTGCCCAGGTATCGGACCCCGCAAAGGAATTGTCCGAAATGAGATAGGCATAGTCAGACCCAATGGCCAAGGCATTCTTAAGCACCTCGATGGCCTGGGGAGGACCCATGGTGATGGCATGTACTTCCCCCCCATATTTTTCCCTGGTCAGGAGGGCTTCCTCCAACGCGTATTCATCGAAGGGATTGGTAATGCTCTCCACCCCTTCCCGAACGAGGGTTCTGGTTTCCGGATTAATCTTCACGTCGGTAGTATCGGGGACTTGTTTAATGCATGCGACAATCTTCACTTTGCCCTCCTTTTGAGACAAATTTCACAATTCCTCATAAACCAATTATATCGATTTGTCAATATTTTTTCCCCTTTACCTGGCCATCTTGCTTGCTACGATAATTGCCTCAATAAGACTCGATGGATCGGCGACTCCACTTCCCGCTATGTCATAGGCGGTTCCGTGGTCGACCGAAGTCCTGATGATGGACAGCCCCAGGGTCACGTTGACAGCCTTTGTGAACCCCATCAACTTAATGGGGATCAAGCCTTGATCGTGATACATGCAGACCACGGCGTCGTAGATCCCCTCTACGGCAAAGTGGAAGAGAGAGTCGCTAGCTAACGGTCCCACAACGTTGACGCCCGCTCTTCTACAACCATGGATGGCGGGAAGGATGGATGTCTTCTCCTCATCCCCGAACAATCCATCCTCCCCGGCGTGGGGGTTTAGAGAGGCAACGGCCAACTGAGGGTTTGGTATCCCAAATGAACTCCTCAAGGCGGAGTCCGTGATCCTTATCGTGTCCATGATTCCTTCCTGGGTGATCAATCCCGGGACATCCCTCAGGGGGCAATGGGTTGTCACTAGGGCTACCTTGAGCCGTGGGGTGGCCAACATCATCACGACGGGAGCACTTTTGGTCCGTTGGGCCAAAAACTCCGTGTGTCCGGTGAAGGGATATCCAGCGTCATTGAGAAACCCCTTATTGATGGGGCATGTAGTCATCCCGTTGATCCTTCCATCCATGGCAAAGGATAAGGCCGTTTCGAGATACCGCATTATTTGGCCTGCATAGGATTTTTTGGGAGTTCCAAATCGAAACCCGTTGAGATCGGTACGGCTCAGCTCAATGAGGTCAATCGTTCCCGGAGTGCCCTTTGCCTCTTCGACCCCTCTTACCGCGTTTATTTTACAGGGGGTATTGAGAGCCCTGTTGGCCTCACTGAGGACATTTGCATCACCGAAAACCAATGGTCTGCAATAGGCAAACACCTCTTCTTGAGCCAAGGCCTTGACTATGATTTCCGGCCCGATTCCAACGGGATCTCCCATGGTGATCCCGATGGTAGGTAGTGGCATGCCCCTCTTGTCCACGAAAAAGACCTGCGCGGCATGTATCCGTTCGTCAGCCGAATTCAGAAACGCGCGATTAGGTGCGCACGCTATCGAGATATTCAGGAGAATTCAAAGGGGACCCCGGCCGGGTTGAATCATAATTTCACCTCTATGAAGGATTCTGCCTTAACCTTCTCTATCCAGGCCTTATATAACCTCTTGGACTCCTCTTGGATGTAGTGATTCCTAACCTTCTCCGTCACCTCCTCGTAAGGAATAACTGATCCCTCTTTTATCTCGGTGACCTTGATGATGTGAAACCCTATTTTCGTTCTAACTAAGCCGCTGACCTGCCCCGGTTGGAGGCTAAGAGTGGCCCTCTCGAATTCGGGAAGAAGCTCGCCCTTTTTAAAAAAACCCAGATCGCCCCCGTTTTTGGCAGATGCGTCGTCGGAGTATAAACGGGCAAGTTCTTGGAAGTCCTCGCCCCGACGCAACCTCTCTAAGGTCGTTTCCCCTTTATGACGAAGGGCCTCCACCAGCAAGTCCTCGGCACCCTGAGGGATCATGATCAAAATGTGGCTTGCCCGGATCTGGTCAGGCTCCTTGAATCGCTCGATGTGTTCACTGTAGAACCTTTTGAGCCTCTCGTCGTCGACGATAACCTCCTTCCTGACTACCCGAGAAATCAATCTGGCCCTTCTAATCTGTTCCCTCAATTGTTGTCGGTAATCCTCCAAGGTCAATCCCTCTGCCATCAGGGCGCTCCTCAATTGTTCATCGGTTATGGCGTTTACCCTCTTTACATCTTCGATGGCCATATCGAGATCCCTTGCCGATACCTTTATTGACTGTTTTTTGCACTGTTGATCCACCAACTTCTCCTCTATAAGACGATCGAGGGCCTCCCCTCTCGACTCGAGGATCTTAGCTCCCTTCTCCTCTGGATTACCGGGGGTCTTTGACCCGTCCCGCGTTTCTGAATAATACCGTTCCAGCTCAGCAAGGGTGATGATTTCACCGTTGACGATGGCGACGATCTTGTCAATGATCGTTGCCCCGCACATTCCCTCGGATAGACCGAAGATGACTAAAATGAGAATGGATACAATGGCCTTTCGCATGGGTCAGCGGGTATATTCCAACAACTGCTTATTGATCTTAATCTTGGCCTTTGCCCTCAACTCTGAAAGCCACTTATAGTAAATTTGGTCGCTCTTCTTCTTTCGAATTTGATGGGCGATCTCATCCTTCACTTCGTCAAATTCCCGAACCTTACCCTCGACTTTCTCCTCCACCTTGAAGACATGATACCCATAGGGGCTCTTGACGATTTTGCTGCGCGCTCCTACCTTCAGGGAAAATACCTCATCAAAGGCTTCCGGCATCTCACCGCGTGCGAAGAACCCTAGATCACCGCCGTATATCCTCTCGGGCATCATCGATTTTTCCTTGGCCAGTTTTCCAAAATCCTCCCCTTTCCTCAACCTCCTTAAGATCTCTTTGGCCTCCTCCACCGTGGCAACCACGATCTGCCTTGCCCTCACCTGTTCGGGAAAGGAATATTGCTCTATGTGTTCCTCATAGTACTGCCTCACTGATTTATCATCGATGGTACCATCGAATTGGGCAACAGTATTGATCACCTTCTCGGCGAGAAGTCTTTCCTTTAACCGTCGTTTCCATTCCTCGAAACTCATTCCGCGGCCCTCAAGCATGGCCTTAAAGCTTTCTCCGGCATAATCCCTTTTTAAGGCGAGAATATTCTTATTGATCTCCTCCTCGGATACATTGATATTCATTCGCCGAGCTTCTCCGAGGATGAGCTTTCTGTTGATAATTTGTTCGAGAAAGGTGGTTTTCAACTGGTCCAGGGATTCTGCATCCTCCGGCAGTTTTCCATGTTCTAGTTTAATGTCCCGCAATTCGTTATTGAATTCCTCCAAGGTGATCAATTCCTGATTCACCTGGGCCAGAATATCCTGGGAAAGTTTCACATCCTCCTTCTGGCATCCCATAGTGTGGAAGGCTATCAATAGGCCAACCCAAATAATTGGCCCGCACCTGGGCCAACTGCGCATTCCATTCCTCTTCGGAGGCGTCCCTTCATTAACCCCCCAGGGGTTGATTCCCCTTGGGGGGAGCTCCGAGCCCGTTCTTCTCATGGATCGATTCATTGATGATGATCCTCTCGTTTAATCCCGCCCATTTTACTCTTCTGGGCCGTTGTGGATTTTCCTCATATTTCCGAAAATTCCCGCCGGCGTCATCGAAGGAAAACTTATGACTCGGCGAGCGTGCATACATTCTTACGTTTCCTCCAACGCAGGGGGGGGCGGTTGAATCCCCCCTGACTCAGCAAATTGGATCAACTCCTGCAAGGTGCTTTTGGTCTTGCCGAAGGTTTCCTTGCATCCCCCTTTCCCCATGGAAATAATCAGTTCGGAGCTGGGGGTAAATTGAAATCGATCGCTATTCTCCTGGACGAGACTGACAATCCCCTGGGGGGAAATCTCTGAGCTCTCGTCGAAAGTGATCACCGCTCTTTGCCCGGATAAGTTTAGCTTCCTCACCCTGATACGGATCAGGAGTTGTTTGAGCTTCATCGCCTCCAGCAAGTTTAAGGCTGGGGGGGGAATAGGTCCATAGCGATCCATTAACTCCTCCCTCATATCATCGATTTCTTTCTCGGAGCGAGCCGATGACAATCGTTTATAGAAAACCAACCTCTGATGAGGATCGCCGATGTACTCGTCGGGGATGAAAGTGGCAAAGGGGAGTTTCATCTCCGGTGTGATGTCCTCAAGGACTTTCTCCCCACTCAACTGCCTTACCGCTCTCTCGAAAAGATGAGTATACATCTCATATCCCACCGCTGCAATATGCCCCGATTGGGCAGGTCCCAATATATTTCCCGCTCCCCTGATCTCAAGATCCTGGAAGGCAAGCCTGAACCCTGAACCCAACTCGCTCAATTCCTGCAGGGCCCTCAGGCGCTTTAGGGCATCACCGGATATGGAAGCTTCAGAGGGAACCAGGAGGAAGGCATAGGCTTGATATTTGGATCTGCCGACCCTGCCCCTTAGTTGGTAGAGTTCCGCAAGGCCAAACCTTTCGGCGTGGTTGATAATGATCGTATTGGCGGTGGGGATGTCCAACCCCGACTCGATGATACTGGTACAGAGGAGGAGGTTGTATTCCTTCCGCATAAAGGCGAGCATTACGCTTTCCAGATCCCTCTCCTTCATTTGACCGTGAGCGATGGCCAGAGAGGCTTCGGGAACCAGTCGTTTTAGGAACCGGGCCATGGCTGATATGTTTTGGACCCGGTTGTGAACAAAGAAGACCTGACCATTCCGTTGGAGTTCCCTCACGATGGCCTGGCGGATAACGTCCTCATCAAAACGGCCCAAGAATGTCCCAATAGAGAGCCTGTCCTCCGGTGGAGTATTGATAACACTCAGGTCCCTTATTCCCGTCAAGGACATGTGAAGAGTCCGAGGAATAGGCGTAGCCGTCAAGGTCAGTGCATCGACAGTTTTCTTCAACTGTTTGAGCCTCTCTTTATGGGAGACACCAAACCGATGCTCCTCGTCGATGACTACCAATCCCAAATCCCTGAAGGCGATGTCCCTCTGAAGCAAACGGTGGGTTCCGATGATGATGTCGATGTTCCCCTCCTTCAATTTCCCGAGGGTCTCTCTCTGCTCGTTCCTCCTCTTAAACCGGCTTAGGATATCTATGATAACGGGGTAGTGTTGGAATCGTTCGGAGAAGGTTTGGTAATGTTGTTGAGCCAAGACCGTAGTTGGAACCAACACGGCCACCTGCTTGCCGTCCATGACTGCCTTAAATGCCGCCCTAATGGCCACCTCCGTCTTTCCATATCCTACATCGCCACAAACCAGGCGGTCCATGGGTTTGGGTTTTTCCATGTCCTTCATTACGTCCTTGACGGCCTCCAACTGGTCAGGGGTCTCCTCGTACTGAAAGGCGGCCTCAAATTCCTTAAAATAGCCATCCCCCGGAGAGAAGGCAAATCCCTCGAACACCCGCCTGGCCGCATAAAGACTGAGGAGCTCCCGTGCCATTTCCTCGATTGATTTGCCTACCTTCCGTTTCAATCGTCTCCATGACGATCCACCCAGCCGATCCTGTCGGGGACCGCTGCCCTCAAAGCCGACATATTTCTGGATGAGGTTGATCCGGTCCACGGGCACATAGAGTTTATCGCCTCCAAGGTATTCCAACAGGAGGTAGTCGTTACTTACCGCCTGAATATCGAGGCGATGTAACCCCTTATAGATCCCGATCCCATAATCTATATGGACAACATAGTCATTTTCATTGAGTTCCGAGAAAGAGGTGATGAAAGAATCCCTTTGCCTCCTATGAACCCTCGCGATTCTCTTCCGATGGCCGAAAATTTCCTCTTCAGTTATGACTACCAATCCCCTGGAGGGGAAGCGGAACCCGGTTGAGAGGTCTCCGGTGAGAATGATAAAGTCGGCTTCTCCCGTCCTGGGCGTGAGGTCAGCGAAACGAGAGGAAAGACGGCTTTCCCACCATTGAAAGAAGGAGAGCGAGCTCAGTTGCGGGGTGAGTTTATATCCTATCAACAATTCCTGAAGTCGCTCCGCCTGGCCCCATTGGTGAGCCACGAAGATGATTTCGTTTCCCCTGCTCCGCCAGGATTTCAGTCGCTGAACCAAGGGAGAGAGAAGAGTTTCCCTCTTTCCGAGGGGCTTTAAACCCGCCCTAATATCCCCGTTGGATTCGACCGCGAACCGAATGATTTCTCTCCCCATTCCCTCCAATTCAGGGGTGCCCACTTCTCCCAGAAGCAGTCTCCTCAAGTTTCCCCAGTTGGATCTGAGGGTTTCCAGGGGAAGGTAGCGTCGATCGGGAACCGGCGGGCTTTTCCCCTTGGCGACGGCTCGTTCGAACCTCTCACTGATCTGAAGCCAGAAGGCTTCTCCTTCTCTCTCCACCTCGAAGGGGTCATCGATGGCGACAATGGTCTGGGGATTCAAATACTCGAAAAGGGACGTAGAGGCTTGCTCATCGGAGCCCTCCATTAATTCCTTAGCTGGGAGGACCGAGACGTTCTCATAATGCTGGTGTGATCTTTGGGTCTCCGCATCAAAGGCCCTTATTGACTCGATGCGATCTCCGAGGAACTCGATCCTCACGGGATCCCGATATGAGGGTGGGGAAAGGTCGATAATTCCGCCTCGGACGCTGAAATCACCCTTTTCCTCAACCAACTGAACCCGAGTATATCCTCCTTGGATTAACCGCTCAATGAATTCCTCCCTGTCGATCTCATCACCTACCTTCAAGGCGATGCTCAATTGCTCGAGGGTATGGGGAGTCATGGCCCTTTGCATGAGGGCCTGGACGGGTGTGACGATTACGGTCCCATTTTGAATCCCCGCCTGAGAAAGGGTCCTCACTCTCTGGTCCACGATATCTTGGTGGGGGGGTATCTCATCGTAGGGAATCGTCTCCCAGGAGGGGAAAACAAGGATCTCCTTATTCGGCTTTGTGAAGAAACGCATAGCCTCGGAAAAGATCTCAGCGTCCATGGATCTAGGGGTAATGACCAATAGGGGAAGCCCAGACTCCAGCGCGAAAAGCGAAAGGATAAGGGCCTTGGAAGACCCTCTTAAACCTACTACGTGGGCTTCCTGAGACCCTTCTTTCGCCCAGCGGATCAAGGGTGAAAGGGGAAAATCTTCCTCCCGTGGATGCAAAAATCCTCGCCTAATTGCAGACAATTCAAACCCCCGGGGCTGAATGTAAGGATAACGCAAACAGGGGCTGTAGTCAATGTGAATCAGTCTTGAAGTTTATGCGGAACACCGCTGTCCAAGAGCATAATTCGTTGCAGATGATGAGCAGGGGGGGTATGGTCAATCCTTTTGAAACTGGAAAGAAGAGGTGCTGGCCGCCCCCGATCCCCGAAAGGGTCAGCAGTACCGAAGCGGAGGAACGGGGTATTCGTATCCGCAAAGTATAGTTTCACATGTAATCAACAGATTTCAAGAATACTCACTATGACAGTAGGAAAACACCAGAAAACATTTGGATGCTTCGGCACGAGGGGTGGAAACGGATGGAAAAATGGAGTGTAGCTATAGGCAGAGGGTCAACGTTCCTTTTTAAACAATTCCTCCCAGGCTTTCCTCGCCTTGGCAATTTCTTTTTCCTTCTTTCCATTGGGCTTCGGTTCCTTGGAGAAGGTAAAGAAGTCGCAGAAGTTGGCCTTTTCCCGATCTGAGACGTATTCGCTCTGGGACTCTCGGCATTGATTATGGGCATGGGGGTCATAAAAGGAACAGTTGAGACAGCAATGAAGGTAGCTCCCGCAGTGGGGACATGTAGCACTTCTCTCCACCTTTTCAGCCCCATTGAGCTCCTTTCCACATCGGTGGCATACCAGCATGATTGCTTCCTCCTGAAGGGCCGCTCACAGGTATCTCGCAAACCACTCGGCCGTCATTCGAATGGCGTGTTCCCGATGATCCGGATTGGTCAGCCTGTGATCACCACCTTCGATGATCTCCATATTTTTTGGCTCATTGAGCTGTTCATATATAGTACGGGCTTGCTCTGCGGGAACCAGTTCGTCGCGATCCCCATGAATCACCAGGCAGTTAACCACCTTCCCCAGGGCAGAGGTGAGGTCGTGAACTTCTATGTCGCGGAAGAATTGGTTCCCCAGGGAGACCATTTCTCCCTTTCCCCTCTTCTCCGCAAGGCCAAAAAGGGTACATGGAGTTGCCCATGTCACCACTGCCCGAATATCTTCCTCCCCCGCGGCCTTGATCAGGGCGATGTAGCCGCCTAAGCTGCTTCCCATGAGGCCAGTTCGGGGGCCGATCCGGGGGTGCGATCGTATGAAGCCAATGGCCATGGTCAAATCCTCTAACCGGTCCGATACGGTGCTCTCCGAGATTTTTCCCTCACTTTCACCGCAGCCCCTGAAGTCGAACCTGAGGAGGGATATCCCCTTTCGGGAAAGTTGATCCCCGAGTGAGACATACTTTTGGCTATCCTTGTTGCTGAAGAGCCCGTGGGAGGAAATAACGCAGGGAGACTTTTCAATGTCCGGCAGATGAAGCGACCCTACTACCGCCTGCCCATGGCTTGAAAAGGAGATCTTTTCAATTTTCACGGCGCTTCCCTGCCCAAGAGCTCCCCCGTTAGCTGGCCCGAGTGATATGAGAGACCTCTGAAGGCCTCGCTCCTCGCTGCTCAACCATTGCAGTTGCAGTTCTGAAGTGTTGGAGTCATGCGGTTAGACTGTGCCCGTTATCATTTGCCTATGTAATAGATTCGCACTCAGAGCTTATTTTCCTCGTATTTGAAAGATTTCTATGAGGTCCCTTCGTCAGGAATTGCTTTGTCGTCGCTCCGTGAAGCACGTCCTATGATGAGACGAATATATGGCTTTATGAACATGGAAGAGAGATCGAACTGGCGAAGCGCCCCGGCCAAGAGATCTATCCTCTCCCTTGGGGACGCTCTCCTGTCCATGATGATTACATTCATTCCCCTGAGCCTACACAGCCCACCCCTAACCCTGAAATCCATTCCCATCAAATCGTCGTACTGGACGGAAATGGAGAGCTTCTCCGCAATTTCCTCCAACTCTTGCAGTAGACGATTCTCTTCCATTATCGATATGTTATCCTTCGCCAGGCGGATTTTTCAATAGAATATTTTTCGGAGTTTCTTGATTTCCCTCGTGAAATATTTTTTTACTCCTTGCCCTGGGTCAAGGCCTCAAGATATTCTCCCCACAGGTAATCCTTGCTTACCCCATGGTCGATAAAGTCCCAGGGTAAGATTTCATCCAAATCCCCCTCGCGGTAAACGTAGAAGTCGGGATTGAGGTTTATTCCCTTAAAAGCTTTCCGCCAGTTGCCGCCATTGTTATGTGCAGCCAACAGGATCTTTCCCACCCTTCTGTCTCCTCGAGATAGAAGGGTCTGGACATATCCCCACTTGGGGAGGTCATGTATCACCTGGACGTTTCCTTCCCCGCGGAGTTCATTCTTAATGAGCTTTAGCTTCCGCTTCAACGAGTTCGTCTCCTCGTAAGGTGCCCATTGGAAAGGGGTTGAGGGTTTTGGGATGAAGGGGGTGATGCTGAGCGTTATCCGCCCAACCCGTTTCTGATCGCGGCCGACCCGCAAGAAGATATGTTTTATTCGCTTGGTGAGCCTGACGATTTCATCGATGTCCTGGTCCGTTTCCGTGGGGAGGCCTATGATAAAATAGAGACGAATATTGGGAATACCGGCCTTTACGATAGTCTCCACAACACGGAGCAAGTCCGTTTCCTCTACTCCCTTCTTAATCACTCGCCGAAGCCTCTCCGAGCCTGCCTCTGGGGCTAGGGAGATGGTTTTATGACCGCTGGCCTTGAGATACGTAATGAGATCTTCGGAAATGGAATCTGCCCTAAGGGAGGCAATGGAGATGGTACCCTTTGAATCGAGGATCGATTGGCATATCTCCCTTAAGTGGGGATGGTCCGAAACCGCTGAACCCATCAACCCGATGCGCTTTTCACGCGTTAACCCCTCCTGGACGTTCTTCTTCAGAACTTCCAGCGTTCTATTGCGGAAGGGACGGTATGTGAAACAGCCCGCACAGAAACGACATCCCCGAGGGCAACCCCGATTTACCTCAACCAGAGCCATATCATTGAACTCGGTATCGGGGGTGAATAGGGTAGAAATGGTGTGGATGCGATTGATATCGCGCACCCACCTCCTTTTAATTCGCGTGGGGTAGTTTCCTTTGGGGGTGAAGCGTTTAATCGTGCCTTCGTCGAAATACTGGACCTCATAGAATTGGGGGACGTATACGCCCTCGATGGTGGCCGCTTTCTCCAAGAACTCTCGTCGAGTTTTCCCCTCGGATCTGAGTTGGTCGAAGCATCTCAGGAATTCCGGGAGGAGTTCTTCTCCCTCACCGATGAGAAAGGAGTCGAAGAAATCAGAAAGGGGTTCTGGGTTCAAGAAAACGGCAACACCCCCTGCGATGACAACGGGGTGGGACTCATTTCTGGCCGCCCTTAGTAAGGGGATTTTGCCCATCTCCAAAATGGTGAGGATGTTGAGATAGTCGTTTTCAAAGGGAATGGAAAACGCGAGGATATCGAAATCATAAAGTGGTCTTTGCGATTCCAGGGAGAAGAGGGCCGTTTCCGTCTTTCTATATTCTGCAAATTCTTCCTTGTCAGGGAGAAAGGCCCTCTCGCAGACGATGTCCTGAAATTCGTTTAATTGGTGATAGAGGGTTTGAAACCCCAGATTGGACATTCCGGTGTAGTAGCGATTTGGGAAGGCGAGGCAAAAGGTCGTCTTCGCACTCCATTCCTTGCGTATGGTTCCTCTTTCCTCTGAGAGCCGTTTTTTTGCCCTCTGGATGAGTTTCCAAGACATAGTCACCCTGGGGAGAAGAACCCCCTTGAGCCCTGGCACCGGTTCACAGGCTCCCTCCCCCATTGGAAACAATGGGTTAGTCCGCCTGCTTTCTCAAGAAGGTCGGAATGTCATATTGTTCGTCGTCATATGAGGGGAGTTCTTCATTTCCCTCGGGTTTAACCTCTTGGGACTTTCCCCTTTCCCTCCTCAAATAAGTGGGGACTTCGAGGTTGTCCCTGAGCGAGAAGGAGATGGGAGACACCTTTTTCAGGTGAGGAAGCATTCGTTCCTCCATCCTGCCAAAACCGGTGGCGATTACGGTCACCCGTATCTCCTCTCCCATTTTGTCGTCGATGACGGCCCCAAATATGATATTGGCCTCTTCATGGGCCTCCTTCTGTATCAGCACCGATGCCTCGTTGACCTCGCTGAGGGTCATGGAGCAATCCCCAGTGACATTGATGAGAAGCCCTTTTGCTCCTTCGATGGAGATGTCCTCCAAGAGTGGGCTGGAAATGGCCTTCTGCGCTGCATCTACTGCTCTATTATCACCCGATGCGATGCCTGTTCCCATCAAGGCCATTCCCATCTCCGACATGATCGTCCTCACATCTGCAAAATCGAGGTTGATGAGGCCGTGGAATGCGATCAGGTCGGATATGCCTTTGGCTGCATGGAGCAGCACGTCATCGGCCTTTTTGAAGGCCTCCAGCAAGGACATGCTCTTTCCGCTGATTGCCAACAGTCTTTGGTTGGGGATGGTGATCAAGGTATCGGCGGTCATCCGCAGGTTGATGACTCCTTCCTCCGCCTGCTTCATTCGTTTCTTGCCTTCGAAGAGGAAGGGTTTGGTCACAATAGCCACGGTAAGGGCGCCCATTTCCTTCGCCACCTCTGCAATGATCGGAGCACCTCCCGTTCCGGTACCACCACCAAGGCCTGCAGTGATGAAGACCATATCCGCCCCCCTCAGGGAATCCCTGATCATGTCAATGTCCTCCAGCGCTGCCTTTCTCCCGATTTCGGGGTTGGCGCCAGCACCCAATCCCTTAGTGATCTTAGCTCCCAGCTGGAGCTTAATGGGGGCCTTGTTGGCCGCTAAGGCTTGGGCGTCGGTATTGGCCGCGATAAATTGCACTGCCGTAAGTCTGGAGGAGATCATGGTATTGATGGCATTACACCCTCCTCCCCCAATACCGATGGCTTTTACTTTAGCCGCCACGTTCTTGTTCTCATCGAATTGGATCATTTCACCCCTCCCAATAGGTCATTTTCGTTAAAAGAACTCGCCGAACCAATCCCTCATACGGCGACTAACCTTGGCGAAGATGTTGGTTTCGCCTATTCGGAATCGGCTCTTGGATCGATTCTTGCTTCCGTAGACGACCAATCCAACTCCCGTCGCAAAAATGGGACTATTCACCAAGTCCGTCAGACCGCTTATCCCAACGGGGTATCCCCTTCTCACTGGGAGGTTAAAAATCTGTTCGGCAATCTCTGGCATCCCTTCCATGATAGCCGTTCCCCCGGTCAAGACAATCCCCGAACCGATGAGGTTTCCGTAACCGGATCTCATTATTTCCCCTTGGACGAGCGCCAGAATCTCCTCCACTCGGGGTTCGATAATCTCCGCCAAGGTTTGCCGAGAAAGGGTCCGAGACTTTCTACCGCCAACACTGGGGACTTCTATCATCTCCTCCTTGTTCACCATGGAGACCAGTGCACATCCGTATCTCTTTTTTAACTTTTCAGCTTCCTCCGCGGGAGTCCTCAAACCGAGGGAGATATCGCTGGTGATGTGATTTCCCGCCAAAGAGAGGACCGATGTATGTTTAATGCTTCCATTACAAAAGATCACGAGATCGGTGGTTCCACCCCCGATGTCGACGACAGCCGCCCCAAGCTCCTTCTCCTCGAAGCTTAGAACCGCTTCGCTGCAGCCCAGTTGTTCCAGAACGATATCATTTACGTGGAGCCCCGCACGATTGGTACAACGGATGATGTTTTGAGCCGATGTTACCGCTCCCGTGACGATGTGGACTTTTCCCTCCAAACGAACCCCGCACATACCGATGGGATCCCTGATTCCATCCTGATCATCGACGATAAACTCCTGGGGAAGGACGTGAATAACCTCCCGATCCATGGGGATCGCGATGGCACTAGCAGCATCGATGACGCGTTTTATGTCTTGTTCGGTAATCTCCCGGTTTTTCACGGCAATTACCCCATGGCTGTTGATGCCTCGGATGTGTCCACCTGCTATCCCAGCAAAGACAGAATCGATCTGGCAACCCGCCATGAGTTCCGCCTCCTCGATAGCTTTTCTTATGGATTGCACCGTCCCTTCAATATTGACGACCACTCCCTTTCTGAGTCCCCTTGAGGGATGTGATCCAATTCCGATGATGTTAACCAATCCGTTTTGGACTTCCCCCACAATGGTGCAAATCTTGGTCGTTCCGATATCCAATCCCACCAACAATTTATTCTCCTTTCCGGCCATATTTCTCACCTCCTTTCTTTATGAGTTTTTCGCATACAGCGCCGTTGAGTCTCTCATTTTCACGATGACCCTCTTTTCATAATTGCAATCGATATATGCGGGCTTAAGCGGGCTTTTCTGGAGGTGTCCCCAGACTTTCTCCAATCGTTTCCATTTGGCCTCGTAACGGTCGAGCCCCAATTTAATTTCGATTGCTCCATCGTTTGTATAGACGCTTAGCCCAAAGGCCTTATCCATGTGGATTTCGGAGATGTCCTTTTGGGAGAGGGCCTCTGCCTCCTCAATCACCCTGATCAACTTCAATGCTTTGGAGACTAATCCCCATGTTTCATCGGGGTGGGCCTTGAAACTATCCCGATGCAGACCTGTCAGAACGGGATGGTCAATTTGATGACCTTCAGGCACCCTGGCGAAAATGAATCCCTGGCCATCGATATAGTAGAGACGGTCCAAAAGGATAATCGCCACCGGTTTCCGCTCGGTGATTTTTATCAAGATCCTGTCGGGGAATATTCGCCGGATCTCCGCTCGCTCTATCCACGGGTTCGCCTGCACCTTTTCCCGCAATTTGGCTAGGTCTATGCCGAGGATGTTCCTTTGACGGTCTAACTGAGTCATGGACAAAATTTCTTTCTGGGAAGTCCTCTGGCAGCCCTCAATGGTTATCTCGTTGAGGGCCAGAAGGGGTGTCTCCTTCATGTAGCCATATACGACGCGCCAAAAGAAGGCTACAACGGCGACACACAATATTAGTATGGTGGCCTTACAGAGCCTCTTCAAAAGACGTCCCATCCCTTTCGTCCCCGCAGACCCTTGTCTTCAATGAAGCTCCCTTCAGAATTTTCTCCACGAGTTCAGGGAAGTCGATTCCGGCAAAATAGGCCGCTTTCGGCACAAGGCTTGTCTCCGTCATCCCGGGCATGGAGTTAACTTCCAGGACGAAGATTTCCCCTTTCTCATTTGCCATCATATCAACCCTCGCACAGCCCTCACATCCCAGTGAGTTGTATGCCTTCAAACCGATCCGCTCGGCTTCTCCATGGGCTTTCGGGGGGATGCGGGGCGGCACGATGTATTCCGTCTCTCCCTTGGTATATTTGGACCGATAATCATAGAATCCACCTTTCGGGGCAATCTCGATTAAGGACAGTGGTTGGCCATTCAACACCCCTAAGGTGATCTCTCTTCCCTTGATGTATTCTTCCAAGAGCAGGCGAAGGTCATATTGTCGTGCGTGCTCAATGGCCTGGGCCAATCCCTCTTTATCGTGGAGGATGGTTACGCCAATGGTCGATCCTTCAGATGCCGGCTTCACCACAATGGGAAAGGGAAAACTCAGCTTTTCCAGTGCCTCCTTTACCCCTTCGGTGGCTTCCAAAATGTGGGAGGTTGGGGTGGGAATAGCATGGGCTGAGAAGATCAGCTTGCTCATGATCTTGTCCATGGATAGAGCGCTGGCTAGAACCCCTGAGCCCGTATAGGGAATCCTCATTAACTCCAGCATGCCCTGGATAGTTCCATCCTCGCCGAACCTTCCGTGGAGGGTGATAAAGGCAATCCCGATCTGCTCGACGATCAGTCGTTCGGCAATGTCATAACCCACATCGATGGGACAAACGTTATAGCCTCTTGCCCTGAGGGCCCTCATGATTGCCTCTCCAGTCCTCAAGGAGATCTCCCTTTCCGCCGAGACACCACCCATCAGCACGCCTATATGCCCTTGGCTCTTTGGTCTTTTCATCCCTCTCCAATAATGTGAACTTCGGGGGTCAGTCGGATCCCCCTCTTCTCATATACCTCATCCCGAATGAATGCCATTAAAGCCAAAACCTCTGCAGCCGTGGCATCTCCATCATTGACGATGAAATTTCCATGCTTTTCGGAGATCCGCGCATCTCCAATACGGTAACCCTTGAGGCCCAGCTCATCGATCAACTGTCCTGCCGGGGCGCCCTCCGGATTTTTGAAGATGGAGCCAGCTGTTGGCACATTCCATGGTTGGGATTGGAATCGAAGCTTTTGAAACCTCTCGACCTTGGCCCTGATCTCCCCTCCCTTCGCCTCCGTGACTCCCAGGACGCCCCTGAGAATAATTGCCCCCTTGGGGAGAATGAGATTTCGGTAGTGAAATCTCAGGTTCTTTTTTTGCCTCAGCACTACGGTTCCCGTTTCATCCATCATGTCAACGGATTTAACCACATCACTGATTTCCGAACCGAAGGCCCCGGCATTCATGGCCAAGGCACCTCCTAAAGTGCCGGGGATTCCGGAGAATGCCTCTAGACCTGTAAGGTTCCTTTCCTTGGCAAATCTCACCAGGTGCTTCAGGCTTACCCCTGCCTCGGCGGAGATCAAAACCTCCTTACCATTTCGGTCGACGATCTTGATCCTTCTAAATCCCCGGGAAAGACTGATGACAATGCCTCGAAGTCCCCCATCCCTGACGATTACGTTGGTCCCCTCGCCGAGGATGTAATAGGGAATGGCCCTCTCCCTCGCAAATTGGAGTATTACCTTTAGGTCTTCCTCGTCCTGGGGAAGGGCGAGTGCATCGGCCCTTCCACCTACCCCCATGGAGGTATACTTTGCCATGGGAACCCCGAAGGAGATCCTCCCCCTGATAAGGGATTTCAGCTCATCGTTGGTGTCCTGTTTCATTTCTCAGAGGCCCATGAGATCATTGGGTTCATGAGTGGCTCTCCGTCTTGTATTTCCTAACGAGTTCCTCGATCAGGTCTTCACCCACCCGGTAGATATCCCCGGCCCCGAGGGTTATCACCAGGTCACCGGGTGCAATAACCGTTGAAAGGTATTGAAGGATTTCGTGTCGGTCGGACAGGTAATGGACATCCCTATGTCCGTGTTCCCGAATTCCCTCAAAGAGATGCCGTGCATGCACCCCTTCAATCTCCTCCTCGCCTGCCGGGTAGATATCGGTGATAACCAGCACATCGGCCTCGTAAAACGCCGTCAAGAAATCATCAAAGAGGGCCTTGGTTCGCGTGTAACGATGGGGTTGAAAGAGGGCTACGACCCTCCTTCGCCATCCCCGCTTGGCGGCCCTCAAGGTGGCCTTGATCTCGGCGGGATGATGGCCATAGTCATCAAAGACGAGGATATCCTCAATTTCGGCCTTCATCTCGAATCGCCGTTGAATCCCCGAAAATCCGGCTAGGGCCTCCTGGACTGTTTTGAAATCCACATCCAATTCAAAAGCTGTCGCTACCGTGGCTAATACATTATAGACGTTGTGGATTCCGGGCATCTGGACCGTCAATCTTCCGATGCGCTTATCCCCGTGGACGAGATCGAAGGAGGTATGAGGGCCATCGAAGCTCATGTCTTTGGCCTGGAAGTCGGCTTGGCTGGAGAGGCCGTAGGTGGTGAAGCGTTTTTTCAATTGGGGGATTAAGCTTTGGATGTTTTCCTGATCCAGGCAGAGAACTGCCAGGCCAAAGAAGGGGATTCGGTCGATAAACTGAAGGAAGGTTTCCTTAATCTGTTCAATCCCCGTATAGTAATCCAGGTGTTCGGGGTCGATGTTCGTTACCACTGCAATGGTCGGCAGCAGTTTCAGGAATGACCCATCGCTCTCATCCGCCTCGGCCACCAAGAAGTCTCCCTGTCCCAGTTTGGCACTGCTTCCAATGCTCTTAAGTTTTCCACCAGTGACGACTGTGGGATCTAAGCCGCCATGGGCCAAAACGGTGGCGATCAGGGAGGTGGTAGTAGTTTTTCCATGCGTTCCGGCAACGGCCACGCCGTACTTCATTCGCATGAGCTCTGCCAACATCTCTGCTCTCGGAATGACGGGAATGAGCTTTTCACTGGCTGCCTGGATCTCTGGGTTTCCCTCCTTGATGGCCGAGGAGACGACCACGACCTTTGATCCCTCGATATTCTTTGCTCGATGCTTGTAGTAGACCTGTGCCCCCAATTGCTCCAGGCGACGAGTTATCTCGGTTTTCCGAATATCGGACCCGCTTACCTCATACCCCAGATTGAGGAGGACCTCGGCGATCCCGCTCATACCGATACCGCCGATCCCAACGAAATGGATATGGTCTATTTTGGCTTTTCGATACACCATTATCCCCGCAGAGATACCAATTTATAGCACCAATCGACGATGAGATCGGCGGCATTGGGCCGAGCAAGGTCTCCCGCCTTCTTCTCCATGGCCGAAATCTCCTCCCTGTGTCGATGCAGATGGAGAATCGTGTCGGCCAGGAGTTTCCCCGTCAGATCGGAATTGGAGATCATCCGTGCCGCGCCCGCCTCTACCAGAGCTTTCGCGTTGAGGGTCTGATGATTGTGAATGGCATGGGGATACGGGATCAAGATAGATGCCCTGCGGCATGCGGTTAACTCGGATATCGTTGCAGCTCCTGAGCGGCAGATAACCAGATGGGCATCTCGATAGCAGGTGGCCATATCGTCGATAAAGGCCTTCACGGATGCGTGGAATCCCCTCCTCTGATAGTGCCGCGAGACGAACTCTAGGTCATCCTTGCCCGTTTGGTGGATGATTCTCAAGGTATCTCGAGCCTCACCTAGCCAGTCCAGGGCTTCCATCATCTTCTCGTTTATTCGATGGGCCCCTTGACTTCCCCCGAAGATAAGAAGGTTAAAATTCCGGCCGTTCCGGGTGTCCCCGGATCCTTGCAGGAATTCCCTCCTCACCGGATTTCCCGTCAGAACCGTCTTCTCCTGGGGGAAGTAGGATTTGCTTTCTTCGAAGGAGATGAATATGGCATCGGAGAACTTTCCCAATATGCGATTGGTCGATCCAGGTATGGCATTCTGCTCCTGAATGGCCCTTTTAATTCCCATGAGATAGGCCGCAAGGACAACGGGGCCCGAGGCATATCCCCCCACGCCAATAACCAAATCCGGCTTGAACTCCTTAGTGATCCGGAGGGAAGCCACGGTGCCGAGGGGAATCGCCCATAGGGAGATCAGCTTTCTCCCCAAAGGCTTACCCCTTACCCCAGAGACGGAAATCGTTCTCAAGTCATATCCCATTTTGGGGATCAGACCTTCCTCGATTCCCCTTCTCGATCCAACGAAGAGAATCTCATTTCGGTCTTCCCTGTTCTTGAAAGCCTCAGCTATGGAAATCCCCGGGAAGAGATGCCCCCCGGATCCGCCACCGGCAATGATGATCCTCATCTCCCTCTCACCGTGGATGAAATGTTGAGGAGAATGCCTACTCCCATTGCATTGACGAGTAGAGACGTACCACCATAACTGATGAAGGGCAGGGTTAGCCCCTTTGTGGGAAGTAATCCCAGAACTACCCCCATATTGATGATGACCTGCAGCGAGATCATGGCTGTTATCCCAACGCCGAGAAAGGTCCCAAAGGTGTCTTGGGCCATGAGGGCAATACGGAAGCCACGAATAGTGAACAGGGTGAAGAGACCCAAGGTAATGGTCGCACCAACCAAGCCAAGCTCCTCCCCGATCACTGAGAAGATGAAGTCAGTATGTGGGGCTGGCAGGAAGAAGAGCTTTTGGCTTCCGCCTCCCAACCCCGTGCCGAAGATGCCCCCTGATCCGAAAGCCAACAGCGATTGAACCATTTGGAAGGTTGTTCGACTCGGATCTTCCCATGGGTTCAGGAAGCCGATGATCCGCCTATACCGATAATCGACCCTCGTTATCAGGAGATAAATGATGGGAAGGGCAGCCAAAATGGTTGAGACCAGGTAAGACATCCGCACCCCTCCGATAAAGAGCAGCATGAATACCATAGTCGCCAAAAAGATGGCTACACCGAAATCTGGTTGGAGCATGACCAAATAGATCATCGTCCCTGAGATGATGAGAACTGGCAGGAAACCCACGGAGAAGGTTCTCATTCGGTCTCCCTTTTTCTCCAGGAAGTAAGCCAAGAAGATGATGAGGACCAGTTTTGCGACCTCGGAGGGCTGAAACGAGAGGTTGGCAAGCCGAATCCAGCGGGTGGACCCACCGACTCTGTATCCTATGCCCGGAATCAGAAGGAGTATGAGGAATAGTAAGCATGCAATCAACATGGGATATGCCAGTCTTTTCAGAAAGGCGTAGGGTATATTCATCGTCACCATCATCATCGCCAGGGCAAAGGCGCTAAACAGGGCCTGTTTTTTCAAAAAGTAGTACCCGTCTCCGAATCTGTCCGTGGCAAGAATAGCACTGGCACTGTATACGATCACAATTCCTAACCCCATTAAGGAGATGGCGATGATTAACAGGGACAGATCGTATTGCGCCCTTTCCCTCATGCCTTTCGAGCTCCCTTGGGATAATTCCTGCCCAGTTGATTAACAATCTCCTTGAAGAGGTTTCCCCTCTCCTCGTAATCTCTGAACATATCGAAGCTCGAACATGCCGGGGAAAGGAGCACCACATCCCCTTGCTTCGATTCGTAAAAAGCACGGTGGACCGCCTCTTCAAGGGTATCGGCGTCGGTCGTTGAGACTGATGTTCCAAAGGCCTTGGCCATTCTCCCCCTTGCTTCACCTATGAGGATCAACCGCTTCACTTTTTCCTCGAGGATCCTTTTCAGAGGGTCATAATTTCCTCCCTTGTCCTTTCCCCCAGCGATCAAAATGACGGGCTCCTTGAAGCTCCTTAGGGACTTGACTACGGAGCCAATATTCGTCCCCTTGGAGTCGTTGTAAAAGCTCACCCCATCGAGTTGCCGTACGAATTCCAAACGGTGGGGGAGCCCTCTAAAGGACTCCAAAGCTTTCTGGATAGCCCCCTTTGGACAGGAGCAGATTTTGGCCGTGACGACGACGGATAACATGTTCTCGATATTGTGGATTCCCTTTAGGGGAACCGTTGCGAGTTTGAAGCGTTCGGTTTTCCCCTTTGAATCACGGTAGATGAGGGAATCCCGGTCAAAGAATGCCCCCGCCTTCAAGGGGGAGGTGAGGCTGAAGTACGATTTTCTCGCCTTGATTTCAGAGCTCATGACGTTGATAGTTGCGTCATCGGCGTTGAGGACGGCAAAATCCGAAGCCCGCTGGTTCAAAAAGAGCCGGAACTTGGTGCTTACGTACTCCTCGTAATGGGGATATCGGTCCAAATGGTCCTCGCTGATATTGAGCATGAGGGCAATATGGGGCCTGAATTCATGGATCGCTTCCAGTTGGAAACTGCTGATCTCGGCGACTACGTAATCATGTTTACCCAATCCGGCGCAACTGATGAGTGGGTTACCCACGTTTCCCCCGACAAAGACCTCCTTCCCTGATACCTTGAGCACATCCCCGAGGAGGATGCTGGTGGTGGTCTTCCCGTTTGTTCCCGTTACCCCGATGATGGGATCTCGGATGAAGCGGCTGGCCAGCTCAATTTCGCTCATGACCTCGATGCCATTTTCCCGAGCCGCCACGATGGGTTCGATGCTCAGCGGAACTCCTGGGCTGACGACGATCAGATCACTACGCAAGAAGGTTTCGATCCTGTGCTCCCCCAGCTCGGTTACTACATTGAGCTCCTCTATCTCGGAGAGGTATGGCCGCAGCTCATCGGCGGACCGAATATCAGTTCCCACAACCCGTGCACGTTGTTCGACCAAGAATCGGATAACCCCTGTTCCCGTCCTGGCCAGTCCCACCACTAAGACCTTCTTTCCCTCCAATTTCACTGGATTCCCCGAAATAGAAGCCTACCTGAGTTTTAAGGTGCTGATGGCCAAGAGTCCCAGAATGATCGCGATAATCCAGAACCTCACGATCACTTTTGGTTCCACCCATCCCTTCAGCTCGAAATGGTGATGCAGGGGGGCCATCCTGAAAACCCGTCTTTTCCTGAGCCTGAAGGAGACCACTTGAATCATGACGGAGATGGTCTCCAATACGAAGATCCCGCCCACGATGGCCAAAGGGATTTCGTGTTTGGTAACGAGAGCCATCGTTCCTAAGGCCGCTCCGAGGGCAAGGGACCCCGTATCCCCCATGAAGACCTGCGCTGGGTAGGTGTTAAACCAGAGAAATCCCAGACTAGCACCCACCAACCCTCCGCAGAAGATGGTGAGCTCTCCACTTCCTCTGATGAAGGCGATTTGAAGGTAGTGGGCGAATTTATAGTTTCCCGATAGATAGGTGAAGAGGAGAAAAGTTGCGCCGGAGACCATCACTGGACCGATGGCCAATCCGTCCAATCCATCGGTAAGGTTGACCGCGTTGGAGGTCCCCACGATGACCGCTACACCAAAGGGGATGTATGACCAGCCCAGATTAGGAGTTAGCCTCTTGAAGAAGGGGACCCATAGCTGGGTGTTGAAGTCGAAGGTGACGTACAGGACCCAACTGACCACAAAGGCAATGCCAATCTGAAGGGGAAACTTATATCTGGCTTTTATCCCCATCCCATCCCGGTCTCTGACCTTCTTGAGATCGTCGATAAAGCCGATGAGGCTAAAGCTGAAGGTCGTGAGCAAAACGAGCCACACGTATTTGTTAGTGAGGTCAGCCCACAGAAGGGTTGGCGCGATTAATGCGAAGAGGATTAACATGCCTCCCATAGTGGGAGTTCCTTCTTTGGACAGATGTGACCTTGGAACATCGGCCCGAATGGATTGGCCCATTTGAAAATCCGTTAGTTTTTTTATCAACCACGGACCAATGATGAAACTGATGACGAGGGCAGTTATCGTGGCATAGATAGTCCTAAAGGTTATGTATCGAAAGACATTGAGGAATGAATAAAGCGTATGGAGCGGGTAAATGAGATGGTATAGCATTACCCCTGGTCCTCCATGAGCCCAATGACAATCTTCTCCATGGACATGCCCCTGGATCCTTTTACCAGGATCCAATCTCCCTCCCTTATCGTCCTCTTTAAGCGGTGGAGGAGGTCCTGATGGTCCCTCGAGATCGTCACATGGTTTTCGTTCAACCCCATTTCCCGGGCCCTTTTGGCGATGATTTCTGCGCTTTCCCCCAGGGTGAACAAGAAGTCTACGCCAAAGGAAACCACCCTCTCACCGATCTGCGCGTGAGCTTCACCGTTGAATTGGCCCAATTCCAACATATCCCCCAAAACGGCGATCCCCCTTCCTGCCTCCTTCACCTCTGAGAGGGCCTTCAAGGCAAGTTCCATGGACTTGGGGTTTGCGTTGTATGTATCGTTGATGATAGTAGCCCCGTTGACCAACCGTATGATCTCCATGCGCATGGGAAAGGGTTTAACCCCTTCCAGTCGCTCCTTCATTTCTTTCAAATGTACCCCAAAAAGGGTGGCGACTGCCGTCGCAGCCAGGGCATTGTATATGGCGGAGATTCCCATCATTGGAAAGGCTACTTCAACTTCCTCTCCCCTCAGGGTTAGGATAAACTGGACGCCTTTGGCTCCTTCGTTGCGGATTTCCCTCGCCATTACATCGCTGGGGAACTCCAAGCCGAAAGTAATCCTCTTGCCGGGATAGCATTCCGCTAATTTCACCACGTTAACGTCGTCCTGGTTGACCACAATCACCCCATCGGATCGCATGGTTTCCCATATTTCTCCCTTTGCCTTTATCAGTTCCTCAAAGGTACCAAGATACTCCAGGTGAGCTTCAGTGATATTGGTGACGAGGCCGACGTCAGGGTTGGCAATCTCGGTTAGCCTTCTTATCTCCCCCTTTACATTCATCCCCATTTCTACAACAGCCATAGTGTGATCGGGGCATAGGTCCAATAACGTGAGGGGGAGTCCCACCAGATTATTGCGATTCCCCCGGGTCTTCAAAATCCTGAAGGATCCCTCGAGGAGAGTCGCGATGATTTCCTTGGTGGTCGTTTTCCCGTTGCTTCCGGCCACCGCGACCAGGGGAATGGGATGCTTTTCCCTCCATGAATGGGCGATATCTCCCAGAGCCCTCAAGGTATCTCCGACGACGATGATAGCCTTTCCTGTTGCGGCGATGGTGCCCGACTCGCTCACGGCTTCATTTTCGATGATGAACCCCTCTCCCCCCTTCTCCATGGCCTCCTGCACGAATTGGTGTCCATCGAATCTTGCTCCCCTCAGGGCGACGAAGAGATCCCCCCTTTTGATGGTCCGCGAGTCGATGGAGATTCCCCCGAATATCATGCCGGGAGTACCCCGTATCAACCTGCCCCCTGTTGAATCCAAGATATCCTGGAGGGAAAAACTATTTCTCATCATGAGCGTATTTCAAAGCTTCCGTGATTTCATATCGATCGTCGAAGGGGAGCCTCTCCCTTCCGATGATCTGATAATCTTCATGCCCTTTTCCCGCGATTATGACCACATCCCCGGGTTTAGCGAGTTTGATCGCGAGTCGGATGGCTTCCCTTCTATCCAAGACTTGGATGTATCCCCTCCCCTTGAACCCATCGGATAACTCCGCTCGGTCCATCTTGCGAATGGACTCAGTCCTCAATCCTCCCTCGATCTCTGCAATAATGGCTGCCGGGTCCTCGGTCCGTGGGTTGTCCGAGGTGATCACCGCTAAATCGCTATAGCGGCCGGCTATCGCTCCCATGAGAGGGCGTTTTCCCCTGTCGCGGTCACCGCCACAACCGAAGACGGTTATGATCCTTGCCGCTTCCTTGAACTCGCCCATGGTCCTCAAAATCCGCTCCAATGCGTCGGGGGTGTGGGCGTAGTCAACAAAGATATGAAAACCGTTCTCATTCTGAATCCTCTCAACCCTCCCCGGTACGCCACGAAGTGCCTCTATACCGCCTCGAACTTCCTTGGGATGGACCTTCAGGGCAAGTCCGATTCCCGCTGAGGCGAGGATATTATAGAGGTTAAACTCCCCCAGGAGGGGAGAGCGAAGGGAGAAATTTCCCTGGGGTGTGATGGCGGTTGCTGAAAGACCGGTGATAGAGGCACGGATATCCTTGGCACAGATGTGCCTCTCTCCATTGAGCCCATAGCTCATCTTGGGCTCGAAGAGCTTCTCCCAGAGAATTCGTCCCTTGGGATCGTCAAGATTGATGAGGGATAAGGATTGAGGCTTCATGCTTTTCCGTAAAAACTGGGTAAAAAGGCTGGTCTTGCTCTCAAAATAGTGATCCATCGTCTTATGGTAATCGAGGTGATCCGGCGTGCAATTGGTGAACACCCCGATATCGAAATGGCATCCCTCGATTCTGTGTTGATGGAGGGCATGGGAGGTGACCTCCATGATGACATGGGAGATTCCCTCCTCCAACATGTGCCTCAGGATCTTTTGGAGATCATAGGATTCGGGGGTTGTCGTTGTCGCCCTGTGCACGGTTCCCCCGAAATGGTAGTCGATGGTTCCGATAACGCCGGTTTTGAAACCCGCCCCTCGCAGTATGGATTCCGCAAGATACGCCGTAGTGGTTTTCCCATTCGTACCAGTGATACCGATAAGTATCATCTGAGCTGAGGGGTTCCCGAAGAAAGCCGATGAGATAGTGCCCAGGGCCTTGCGGCTGTTGGGTACCACCACCGTTGGAATCCCCCTGATCCTTCGATTTTCGTCCTCCAGGATCACAGCACGTGCTCCCTTTTCAATGGCTTCTTCTATATAATCGTGTCCATCCACCTCCTGTCCCTTCATGGCAACAAAGACGGAGTTCCTCTCTACCTGTTTCGAATTGTAGGCAACTCCCTCAATCTCTCGGGACATCTGTCCGTGGATTTGCCCGTGTTCCAAACCCTTCACCAAGTCTCTCAGCTTCATAGATACTTATCCCAGGCCCTCAAAAATCCGGTCTAAAGGTGAGAAAACAGGCATCTCCCTTTCCCACTATTGTCCCCGGCCTTGGCTGTTGGTCGACCACCCTCCCGCTACCGGATACCGCAACCAGCAACTCCAAAGCCCTTACCCTATTTAAGGCGGCGCGTATACTCAATCCGCTAAGATCGGGCATTCTCCTTGAAGGTTTTCCCCGAGGCATCGCTTCATGCATGGTCCTTTTCGGACGTTGCCACGCTACTTTCCTTGTCGAGGCTTCAGCGAGGAGAGGCCCTTTCGTTGGCGGGATGTTGAGATACTGCAGCGATCGCTCGGCAATATTCTTGAAGACTGGGCCAGCCACCCTCCCCCCATACGGGATCCCCTGAGGCTCATCGATCACCACAAGAATAACCAAACGTGGCTGATCACTAGGCACGTATCCCACGAAGGAACTGATGAATCGGTCTTCGTAATAGCCTCCCACGAGGCTATCCACCTTCTGGGCCGTTCCCGTTTTCCCCGCAGCCTCATAGTACGACAGGGCGGCCATCGTACCAGTACCCCCTTCTCTCACAACGCTCGTGAGAATGGTGGTCATCGTTTCAGCCACCTCTTCCGATAACACTCGCCTGACGATTTCGGGATGGGATTTGCTTATTATGTTCCCTTGCGAATCGACGATCTTATCAACCACGTAGGGCCTCAACAGATTTCCCCCGTTGGCGATGGCTGAGATGGCGGTTATGAGTTGAATGGGTGTTACGGCGATTCCTTGCCCAAAGCCTATGTTTCCCAAGGCGACCTTAGACCACGTTTTAGGGGGTCTAATGATCCCCCCGGCTTCGCCAGGCAGATCGATCCCCGTCTTATGTCCGAAGCCAAATTCCAGAATGTAATCATAAAACTTCTCCCTTCCTACCCGTTGGGCGATCTTGGCCGCGCCTATATTGCTCGAATATTTGATGATATGTTCGAGGCTGAGCCACCCATATTTCTTTATATCACGGATCGTTTTTCCCGAAAGGACGTAGGCCCCATTTTCGCAGAAGAAGATGTCGTGTCTTTTGGCCACCTTCTCCTCAAGGGTGGCCGAAGCCAGAAATACCTTAAAGACGGAGCCGGGTTCAAAGATGTCGGTAACGGCCCTATTTCTCCATGTGTCTGGGGAAGTATCCCAAAATCGATTGGGGTTAAAGGATGGGTAATTGGCCATAGCTAAAACTTTACCACTTGTGGGATCCATGACGACGGCCATACCCCTTTTCGCCCCCTGTCCTTCCACGGCCGCCTTCAATTCCTTTTCAACGGTGTATTGAATGGTTGTGTCGATGGTCAAGTAGAGGTTGTAATTCTGCGGCGATTTTCCGGGGATCGGAACCTGGGTAACAATCTCCCTTCCGAAGGCATCCCTCCCCAAAATGAGTCGAGTTGTGTTTCCCGAGAGGTGGGCATCGTATTTAGCCTCTACACCCTCTAAGCCCTTTGAATCTATTCCAACAAACCCGACGAGATGAGCGGCCAAATGTGAATGGGGGTAGAACCGTCTGCTTTCCCTCACGAAGTGTATGCCCTCGAGCCTGGATTCCTCTATGCGAGCAGTTTCTTTTGGTGTAACCTTCCTCTTTACCCAAACGAAGCCCTTTTTCGTTTTAAGCTTTTTTATCAGAGCGCCCCTATTGAGATCGAGGATAGCGGCAAGCTTTTTGGCTGTCTCGGAAGGGTTTTTTACGTCAGGCGGCCTTGCGTAGACCGAATTTACGTCAATGCTTTTGGCCAAAATTTTTCCCTTGGCGTCATAAATGGTTCCCCTTTTAGGAATGAAGGTGATGATACTCTGGTGCTGCTTCGACGCCAATCGAGAGAGCTCGTCCTTCTTTACGAGCTGGAGCTGAATAATCCGGAGGAAAATGAGAGGAAAACAGAGAAAAAGGAGAATAAATACGACGAATATACGAGCTCTTGTCCAATTTATGGGTTTTCGTCTCATTTCATCAAGATGATCTGCCCAGGCAGGGGCTTCTCCATCTCGAGCTCCTCCTGGGCAATCCGTTCAATCCTTGCCAGGGATCTCAGGGTGGCTATCTCGATGCGTAATTTCTTGTTTTCCCCGGCCAACTTCCAATGCACCTCCATGGCTTCCGAGAGGTCGTATCCCAGGTTGATTACCAAAACCCGAGACCAAACGTAAAAAAGGGAACCGGCTATTATGGCAGCTATGATGCAAAATACAAGGAGCCCACGAGCCTTTCCCCTGGCCTTAACTTTTTCGGGTATTACCATCCCCCTTATGGGATGGGCTATCGCTGACGGAAAGATCATCTTGCTCACTTCAAACCCTTTCCGCAACCCGTAATTTGGCGCTTCTGGCCCTCGGATTCTCGGCAATTTCCCTCTTCGAAGGGGCAATCGGTTTCTTGGTGATAATGGTTAATAATTGGGGGGACCTTTCGTAATGCCGAAAGGTCTCCTTAACGATTCGGTCCTCCAGGGAGTGAAAGGATATGATACAGAGGCGTCCCCGGCTCTTCACCAGGGGGATACCCTCTCGGATTAGCCTCCCCAAGTTGTTGAGTTCGTCGTTCACTGCTATTCTGATCGCCTGAAAGGCTTTTGTAGCGGGATGGATATGACGGGGAGGTTTCAGTACGGCCCGGGAAATGATATCCCTGAGCTGCGTCGTGGTGGCGATGGGGGTTTTTTGCCGATGCCTGACGATAGCCTTGGCGATCCTCCTCGCCCATCTTCCTTCCCCATACCTCCGGAGGATTCCCTCTAATTCCCCTTGGGAGAGGGTATTGATCAATTTTGATGCAGGCTCTCCTTCCGTTCGATCCATCCTCATATCCAGGGGACCCTCCGATTGGAAGCTGAATCCCCTCTTAGCGTCGGTCAATTGCTGATACGAAACTCCCAAGTCCAATAATATAGCATCCACCTTGCTGATATTCAGTTTCGTCAATAGTTCCCTCAGATCGGAGAAATTTCCGTGGACGATGGTGGTTCTCCCTTCATATGGCTTTAGCCTCTTGCGGGCTTCCTCAATGGCTTCTTTATCTCGGTCGACACCGATGAGGCGACCCGTTGGTGAACTTCGTTCCAGGATCTTGATGGCATGGCCTGCACCACCCAGGGTACCATCGACATATATCCCGTCGGGATGTGGTTGAAGAAATTCGAGAACCTCCTCTACTAGCACGGGGAAATGTTCATAGGCCATATCGTAGGTATCCCATTTCAAACCTCCCCATTGCTCCGATGAATTTGGTCAAAGGCCCAATTCCGAAAGGACGTCGCTAATCTCGTCGAAATTCTCATGGGCTTTGATGATTTCCTCGCTCCACCTCCTCTTCGACCAAATCTCGATCTTCCTCAATTGTCCGACCAAGATGACTTCCTTATCGAGGTCTGCATATTCCCTTAGGGTTTGCGGGATGAGAATCCTTCCCTGTTTGTCCAGGGTGCACTCGATGGCGCTGGAATAGAAAAATCTCATGAAAGCCCGTGTCTCCTTCTTCACCATTGATAGTGAACTGGCTTTTTCCTCCAGGAGGATCCATTCCTCATACGGGTAAGCCACTAGACAACCGTCGAAATTGGTGATAACGAGGCGGTCGTCGTACTTCTTGCCCAGGACTTCCCGGAATTTTGCAGGTATGCTCACCCTCCCCTTTGGATCAATGGTATGTTCATGCCTTCCCCTGAACATGGTGGATTCCCCTTTTCTTACCACTTTTTACCACTTTATCCCACTTCTCTTATTATTAGACTTTAAATTTTCATTTGTCAAGGGATTTTTTTACTTTTTGTAACTACTTATAATTTCGATAGTTTTCGAATTCTTGGGGGGTTGACTTTCCTAATTGGTAAATTTATGAAATATTTTCAATCATAAAATATCAATAATTACGGGATACTATAATAACAACAATTAAAATTATATTGAAATTACATTTTAACTTATTGAATTTAAATAAATTTTTTTTATGAAGTCTTCGTCCCCTCGGTTTTCTCGAAAATAGGAGGCCCAAAAGGGGATTTTTCGGCGGATTTCCCCATCGCGAGAAAATTGACAATCAATCCTCCTCGATTTACAATACCACTAAGATGATGAATGAGGGATAGTTCTGGAATTTCCAAGGCTTATGGGGAAAACCCTCTTCCCTGAGCGTAATCCGCTGAACGAGGGTGATTTCCCATGAAAAAATGATTTTCCATAGAACTAGCAGGTTAGGGAAACACCTCCTATAAAGGTCAAGAGACGTGAGAGAATAGGTCCATGGCGACAGATTCGATTCATCGCAGGGCGAAACAGCTCCGGGAGATCCTTGAATATCACAACTATCGATACTACGTATTGGACGACCCCGAGATTTCCGATGCTGAATATGACCAGATGATGAGGGAATTGGAGCATTTGGAGGCGGATTATCCCGAACTCCACGACCCCAACTCGCCGACCCAACGGGTTGGTGCTCCCCCGTTGGAGGAATTCGAGACGGTGACCCATACGATTCCCATGCTGAGTTTAGCCAACGGGCAGAACGAGGTCGAGGTGAGGGAATTCGATCAGAGAGTGTGCCGATTCTTGGGAATGGATGGAGATATCGCTTACGTCGCCGAGCCCAAGTTGGATGGCGTGGCCGTAGAGTTGGTCTACGAGAGGGGTAATCTCGTCATCGGATCGACTCGTGGGGATGGGGTGAACGGTGAAAATATCACCCAGAACTTGAGGACCATAAAGACCATCCCCCTGACCCTCAGGGGAAAGGAGATCCCCGTTCCGGAAAGGCTCGAACTCAGGGGAGAGGTCTATATGGAGGTCAAGGGATTCACGGATTTGAATAAGAAGCGTGAAGCTTCGGGCGAGCCCCTCTTCGCAAACCCGAGGAATGCAGCGGCCGGGTCCTTGAGGCAGCTTGACTCCAACATTACGGCAAGCAGGCCCTTAAATATCTTCTTTTATGGCCTGGGAGAAGTTGTGGGATATACCTTTAAGACTCATTGGCAGTTTCTCAACACCCTTGCCCATTGGGGGCTTCGGGCTAATGGTTTGGCGAGGCGGTGCCGGCATATCGGTGATGCCATCGCATATTACGATGGGATCTCTGAGAAGAGGGAGTCATTGCCGTATGAAATCGACGGGGTTGTTATTAAGGTGGACGACCTCGATCTTCAATCCCGTTTGGGGGTGATCTCCAGGAATCCCCGCTGGGCTTTGGCTTACAAGTTTAAACCGAAATACGAGACGACCAAGGTCTTGGATATTATCCCTCAAGTTGGGCGGACGGGAGCCATCACGCCGGTAGCTGTTTTGGAACCGGTGAGGGTAGGGGGTATCGAAATCAGCCGGGCCACCCTTCATAACCAAGATGAAATCGATAAGAAAGATGTTCGAATAGGCGATACCGTGATCGTTCAAAGGGCAGGAGATGTCATCCCCGAGGTTGTAACGGTGGTGGATTCCACGAGGGCCGGGAACGAAAGAAGGTATCACATTCCCAATAGGTGTCCCGTCTGCGGGGCCGATGTTGTTCGCCTCGAAAACGAGGCGGTACATCGGTGCATCGGCCTGTCGTGCCCCGCTCAACTCAAGGGGAGAATCAAACACTTCGCATCAAAGCGCGCCATGGATATCGATGGTTTGGGGGATAAGTTGGTTGCTCAATTGGTGGACAGGGGGATGGTGAGGGATGTGGCGGACCTCTATCACCTTTCCAAAGGGGACTTGGTTGGCCTCGAGAGAATGGCGGATAAGTCCGCCCAAAATATGCTGGACGCTTTCGAAAGAAGCAAAAAGAAGCCTTTGGCCAAATTCGTCTACGCCCTGGGGATTCGCCACGTGGGGGAGCACCTGTCGGAGGTCTTGGCGCGGGAGCTCAAATCCCTGACCAATTTTTTTCGAGTTACGGAGGAGGAACTGTTGGCCATTAGAGAGGTGGGACCGGAGCTCGCCCAAAGCGTGACTCGATTTTTCGGGGATCAGAGGAATCGTGAGGTATTGAAGAAGTTAGAAGAGGCCGGTTTGACCATCGTTGAGCCAGGAATAAACGAGATGGCTAAACTGAAAGGCCTCACCTTCGTCTTCACCGGAGCCTTGGATTCCTATACCCGGGATGAGGCTAAGGAGTTGGTCGAATCCTTGGGGGGGAAAACGGCCTCGAGTATCAGCAAAAAGGTGGATTATATCGTGGTGGGAAGAGATCCCGGGTCGAAATATGAGAGGGCAAGGGAGTTAGGGATTAAGGTCTTGACGGAGAAGCAATTCAGGGAATTGGCGGAATAAAGTCGATGCTGGGAGGAACTCCCAAGGGTTCGTTGTGGTTACAAGAAATGCTCCACGATATTGACGTGGTATTTCTTAGGATCCAGTGCCTTAACGATTCTTCTCTTATAGGTTTTCTTTTCGCCATCCATTTCCGCCAGATCTACGGCTGGGCCAATTCTTCTCTTCCCCTCTGATTGAGAAATGAGGATCACTTTCGGTCGATTGATATATTGGGGATCTGGGTTCGTCTCATAAACTACGCCCATCTCCTTGGTATCGAGCAGGACCAGGGATCCTATGGGATAGATCCCGATGATGGCGATGAACACCTTGAGCAGCACGGGATCAAACCCATTCCTGTCCTGCACCATAATGGCCAATGCCTGTTCGGGCCGATAGGTTGTCTTTCGGTAGGCCCTGGGTGTAGTCATAGCATCGTAACAATCGGCGATCTTAATAATCCTTCCGAATATGGTGAGATCTTTTTTCCTTATGAGTTTTGGGTAGCCCGTTAGATCCCAATTCAGGTGGTGTTCGAACACGCCGATGGCCATCTTTGGGCTCATTTCCCCCAATTGTTTTATCTTCAACATCATCTCAACACCTGTCATGGGATGCTCTCTCATGAGCCTCCATTCGTCATCGTCTAACTTATCGGGCTTATTGAGAATCTCCTTGGGTATCTTCGCCTTTCCCATATCGTGTAAAAGGCCCGTCATCCCCAATTCGGTCAGAGTCTTCTTAGAAAAACCGAGCCTCCGCCCAATGGCCAGAGAGTAGATGGCTACGTTTACACAGTGGTTGAAGGTATATTCGTCATAATTCTTTATCGTGGTCAGGCCAAGGAGTATCGATTCATCCTTTACCATCAGGTTGACCGCTCCCTGGACCATTCTCTTCAATTTTCTGGCGTTGATAAATTGGTTCTTCTTAAACCCGGTGACCACCCCTTTGATAACCCCGATGGTCTCGAAGAAGAGCTTCTTTCCAGCCTCTTTGGGATTTGTGTGGCCGCCAAAGAGTTCATCCTCCTCGAAGATTTCCAGTGGCTCAACTTCAATGGGTTTGATGCCGAGCCGATTCAAATGGTCTTGCAACTTCCTTGCGTTCCCTTCATCTCCATCACCCAAATTGATCAGATTATAGACGAACTCCTTGAGCATCTTTTCGTCCAGAATCCCAGATATCCGAATCTCTCCCACCCTCTTCTTCTGAAACTGCTCCAAGACGAACTTAAACCCGATATAACTATCGACCCCAACCTTCAACCTCTTGCCGTTGATGAAGAGTCCATTACGTATCACCTTCAAGCCCAGGGAACCCTCGGATTTCAAGAAGTGTTTAATCAATGCCAGTGATCCCTGTACTACCTGATTTAAGGCAACGTTCTTCTGATCATAAATCTGGGAGCTCTTCATCAAGATGTGGAGTTTGATGATCAAGTCGTTATCCAGTCGGGAATTCCTTACCTCGTTCGCATCCAGCGAAACAGCTTCCTCTGGGGTTTTTATAGCCATATCCGGTACAACATTCTCAGCCATTGATTCCTCCGCATGTCAGGCCGTCGGCTCATTTAGGGCCTGGAGGCAAGCCCTTCTTACCCCCCGATTCTTAGATTGTTTCCCCATTTCCAGTATTCTCCTTGATTCCTCTGTACCAATCATCCGCAAAGCCCCAATCGCACACACTTGGAGCTCATCCCATTTTGACTTCTTAAACCAACTTCTCTTCCCGATAATTTTTTCCAGAACGGGGAGGGCTTCATGGGAACGTATCTCGCCAATAGCCCTAAAAAAGGCGGCCTTTTCGGCAAAATCCCTGTCCAGGAAGGTTTCTGATTGGATGACGGACAGAATAGGCTTCAGGGCCTCATGCTTAGACGATCTCGCAAGATGGATGACGGCCTGGGATCGAATATACGAGCTCTCGTCATTCAGCATCTTAATGAGAAGACCCCTATTCTCCTTCCCCCCGTATCGGGACAACGCTTTGAGGGCCGTCCTTCGTACCCTCTCATCGGGATGGCTGATAGTTTGAGCAAGATATTTGATGGCGTTCCGGTCTCCTGAGTTTCCGATTATGTTGATAACGTAACACAGTACGATCCACCTCTTATCGCTTAAGAAGGGGACCAACATCTCCAGGTTACCCTTGACCTTCCTTCCAACAATCTCGGCAATGAGATTTCTTGCCTTCGAAGACTCCAGCTGGCCCACCATATTGCAAAGGGGTTCGATGGCGGATTTGGGGAGCAAGTCGAAGTAGTCGTAGCACGTATTGAGGTCCAGAAACCCTTCATGTTTCAATGTCTCCGCAGTGAGTCCAATAATCCGGGCGCTTCCAGCACCTTCAAAAATGCGATTTATGGCGTAGATTTGGTTGTCCTTAAGAGCCATGGAGTCGAGAATTTCTCGCAGGTTTTTCAAGATCTCCGCTGCGGCCTTAAATTCCCCCTTCAACACTAAAAATTCAAGGGCTCTATCGAAGAAGGTGACCATGTTTTCATATGGTTCCAAATCCTCTCCCAAATGGAGCAGGATTTCCATGAGGCTTTCGACCAATGTTGAGACGAAATCGATATCGCCCTCTTGGTTAACGAGGCGGTCAATCAATCCTACTTCTTCCGAGGTGAGCTGGAAATACCTTGCAAAAGTCTCCCTTTGATCCCCGGTGGGCTCTGTGAGCATTTCCCCTAAGGGAAGAACCATCTCCGCCTCGGCTGATTCTTTCGCCGATGTGGTAACAGTTTCTCCTTCGATACCTGGTGAGAACTCCAGCCCCGTATGGAACTCCTCATAATTCACGGGAACATGAACTTCGTTGGACTCCATAAATTCGTCGGTGGCATAGTAGCTGATGTGAGAAAAATCCCTTTCCCAGAGGAGGGTTACGATATCATCCTCGAGCCTGCTTGCTTGCTCATTTTTTCGGAGTACGTCTAAGAAATCAGAGATTTCTTGGTTCTCAAGCCCCTTAAAAAATCGGATCTCCCTCACCCCATCTTTATAAAGGAGGAAAGCCAAACTCTCCTTCATGTCCGTATTCTCGTATACCGGGTTCCCCTTAAAGAACAATTTGTATTCACCAACCTGTAAATTCAATGATTGATATTCATCGAGATGAGCGGTGAACTTGGTGGTCAATTCTTCGAACTGCCTTGTGAGCATGGGATTGTTCGGCTGGTAGAGCTTGAAGGCCTTTATGGCCTTTTGGAGGGATCGAGTCAAATCCACCGCGGAGACTAGTTCTTCCTCAATTTGAGGTTCTGCGGAAGGCACTGATTCCTTGGGTTCATTCTTTGAATGGTATTCGGTTACATTGCCTGATTTCATCGGCGGAAAACCCGTAAAATTTTATGGACTTCTATGCAAAATGGTTACAACTGCCATTTACAGGGGACAGAATCTGTTCTCGCCCCATGAAGTTTTATGCTTGATAGAGGGCTTTTTGCAGGCCAAACGGCCCAATAAATTAAACCTGCAGAATGAAATTGAGCAATAAATGTGCCAAGATGGGGATTGGGGGTCGGCGCCACTACATAAAAGTAAAAGAAGCCATCCAAAAGGATGACTTCTCAATAGCGGTTTCTCCAGCTCATCGGAGGCTACAAAATAACCCTTAAGGGCAGGGGAAGTCCCCTGGGTTGGGAGATAATTCCACAGGAACTGCAGGCCTCATAAGTCGGCTTGGTTTCACAGCCATAGCACTCCGTAACTAGCTCCATGGTCGCCTGGATCTCTTGGAGCATCTTCTCATATTGTCCCTTCTTCCTTATGGCTTCTCGTTGCTGGCTCTGCAAAAGTCGCATTATTCGATGAGAGGCTTCATCCCCCGATTGTGCTATTTGCCTGATCTTGAACATCTCCTTTATCTTAGCGAGGGGAAAGTCAAGTAATTTCAGGCCTTGGATAAATCTCAACCTCTCTACGGATTCTTCTGTATATAATCGGAACCCCCCTTTCGTGCGAACAACAGGTTGGATTAAGCCCAATTCCTCGTAGTACCGTATCGTCCGTAAGGTTACGCGGGCCTTTTTGCTGACCTGGCCGATTTTATACAACTGTTCTCTCACCATTTTGAGAAATTAATACCCTATTTTTACGTAATTGTCAAATTTGCCGAAAATGGATTTTCTTTCGCTTCTGGAGAACGCGCTTATCCCGTAGGCTGATTGATGGTATACCCATGGGAAATTAATTACGTGCCTCGGATCCTCGAGACCGTTGACATGGACGAAGGGTCACTCTATAATCAATATTTAAGAGCCATGGTTAGGGAGAAAAAAGAGAGATCCGAAAGAGCGGAAGAGGCGGAAAAGAAATTGAGGGAAGGCCTTCGGAGGATCTTCGAGGCCACAAAGGACCTGTCCAAGGAGGTCATTGAGGGCTTCAAAGAGGGATATGGTGGGGGAAAAAAGGATAAGTGATTTAATTCCTCATGCCATGCGTTATTCTTCTTGGGTATACTAGGTCTTTCTTTCGCCTTCGGGCATGAGGCTCTGTTTTAGCTCATTGATTTCATTGGCCAAGGCCCTAATCTCATTCTTCAGTTCAATCATTTTCAATTCCCTGTCCACGGTCAGCTTGTACCACTTTTCCAGCTCTTCCAATTTTTCCTTCAGGGCCTCGTCGTATTGCTTTCTCGTGGTGATGTCCTTGATGTAGGCGATGGTATTCATCGACCCACCGGCGTCCGTAAAGCTGGAAGAACTGCTTTCTACCCTCCTCTTCTCCCCATCATTGCGGACTATTTCGAATTCATATCGAACGGGAACTCTTTTCCCCCGCTTCTTCATTCGGAACCTATCTAGCACGGACCTTTGCCTTCGCTTATGCAAGAGGTGTCGAAAATCCATCCCGATTAATTCATTCCTGCTGTACCCGGTCAATTCCTCCGCCTTTCTGTTGACGTATTTCAATCGGTAGTCTTCACCGACGATGGCTACCATGTCATGGGCGCTCTCTACCATGGTTCGGTAACGCTCCTCCGATTCTTTCAATTCCCTCTCCAGGATCTTCCTTTGGGTAATATCCCTGTTGATCCCTAAGGTGCCGATGACCTTTCCCTCCTCATCAAGCATCAAGGTTGCCGACATGTTCACAAAGACCGTCTTTCCATTCCGATCGAAGAATTGGGTTTCGAAATTACTAATCTTTCCCTCCTTGGATTTGAGGAGCATCTGTTTAACCGTTTTGGCGTCCTTTCTTCTCACATAAAAATCCAAGACGGGTTTCCCCAGAATATCAGAGGGATGGTGCCCGAAGATTTCCGCCGCCCCCTTATTGTAAAAGGTGATCAACCCCTTTCTATCGGTCATTACGATGGCGTCGGCCATGTTATCCACAACCTTTTCAAGGAGGTATTGAGCCCTCTTCGTCTCCTGCTCGGCCCTCTTTCGTTCCGTCACATCCCTCAAAATACAGGTTAATCCCGTAACCTCTCCCCGTTCATCCTCGAGCCTCATGGAATTGGCTAGGATATCCCTCCTTTCACCGCTTCGAGTCTTCATCACAGCCTCAAAGGGCTTTGATTGTTGGATATTTAACTTCTTCTGCAACTGCCTCATCTCCGTTTGTTTGGCTCCCTCAGTCGCCAGAACCTCGACAAAGGATTTTCCAATAACCTCTTTTCTATGGTAACCGCTCGTTAATTCAGCCTCCCTATTGAAACCCGTAATGATTCCATTCTTATCCAACGTGACGATCATGTCTCCAGAGTTTTCGAAGAGGAATCGATATTTCCTCTCCAACTCCCTCAGATGCCTTGTCATCGCTTCAACTACCCCTTCCGACATATACTTGGATGGCCTTATCATTGAAGCTTGGGATAGAGGTTGACGTATTGATTCCTTGCGCAACCGAATGGGTAGAAAGAGCCCCCTGCGCAGTCCCTCTTTCGGCTCCAATGCACCGTACCGAAAGCATCAAGGGCCTCTATCTTCTCTACAACAGACCATCAGGCCCCGCTGGGATCGTCCAAATCGGGCCATTTGGGAGGAGTTCTCACCGCAGGAATTCCCTCCGGGGGTTTCTGCTCGCGGAGGTTCAATGCCAAAATGGAGGGCTCCCGCATTTCTCACCCCCCGCAATGCGGGAAAGCTGCAATGAAAGGTGGTCACGGAGGGTGCTCATTACTCAATCTCGATGGCGATCTTTTTGGGCCGTATCCTCTTCAACTTGGGGATGGCGATGAATAGTACTCCATCTTTAAACTTTGCCTCAACCTTCTCCTGATCCACGGTGTTGGGCAAAACAAAGGAGCGTCTAAAATGTCCATAAGATCGTTCGATGAGATGGTAATTCTTCTTATCAATCCCTTCTTTTGGTTTTCGCTCACCCTTCAAGGTCAAGACGTTATCTTCCACCCTAATGTTCACATCCTCCGTGGAGATTCCGGGGAGCTCGGCCTTGATCACTAGATCCTCACCTGTCTCATAGATATCAACGGGAGGGGCCCAAGCCCCTTCCCCCAATCCCTCCTTGATAACCCTCGTCCGGGCCAGGGCATCCTCAAAGAGCCTGTTCATTCGGTCCTGCATCGCCGATAATTCCCTAAAAGGGCCGCATGAAAGGGGATCCCATTTAACGATTGCCATCGATATGCTCCTCCTCCTTGAATGCTTGAATTTCTTCAAGTGAAGAAATGATTTTTCTACATAATAAAAGATAAGGGCGGAATTTTCAAGGAATTTCAGTAAACAGAGGGGTCAGTCTGGAACTTCCTCCTCGAGTGAATTGACAAGTGAGAAATTTTTGGTATACTTTGAAATTCGATATTGCTTGAACGAGGGGAGGGAGAATATGGATGTCCAGCATTAGGGTTAGGGAGAATGAATCCTTTGAAAACGCCCTGAGGAGGTTCAAGAAGCAATGCGAAAAGACGGGTATCATCTCCGAGATCAGGAGGAGAGAGCACTATGAGAAGCCGAGCGTGAAGCGGAAGAGGAAGGCATTGGCGGCAAGGAAGAGGACGTTGAAAAGGATGAAAAAAATGATGGAAAGAGGATGAGGCTTTATGTCATTGGAAGAAAGATTGACGGATGAGATGAAATCCGCTCTGAAATCCGGGGACAAGCTTAGGCTGTCGGTGATAAGGATGGCCCGTGCAGCTGTGAAAAATAAGGAAATCGAGGAAAGGAAAAAGCTCGATGACAGCACCATCGTCAAGGTTGTAAGTGGCTTGGTCAAAAAAGGGGAAGAATCCTTGTTCCATTTTCAACAGGCCAATCGACTAGAGCTCATAGAGAAACAGAAAAAGGAACTGGAAATTCTTCGGTCCTTCTTACCTCAACAACTCTCCAAGGACGAGATCCTCACGTTAGTAGATGAAGCGATAAAAGAGACCAATGCCTCCGAAATGAAGGATTTAGGCAAGGTCATGAAGTCGCTTATGCCAAAGATTTCGGGACGCGCCGACGCAAAGGTAGTCCATGAAATGGTCAAGGATAAGCTTTCCCACTAAGGAGATGGTCTATCCTCAATTCGGGGATCTGACATGCATCGAACCTACCTTATTTGACCTTTTCAACATGAAGCTGGTCAATGGATAACCAACCATTCAAGGCCCTTGAGTTTGACCAAATACTTGACCTTCTCAAGGGATTCGCAACTTCATCTGTTGGAAAAGCCCTCTGCGGAAGTCTAAGGCCTCAGAGGAAATTATCTTGGATAGAGAAGCGATTGGGTGAGGTCGACGAGCTGAAGAACATTGTGGAGGTTAATGGGGAAATTCCTTTGGGGGGGATTAGCGACGTCCGGGAGGCGATAGCGAGGGCTAAAATTGAAGGAGCGGTTCTGGACCCCGAGGAAATTCTCGACATTTTGGGAAATATTAGGGTCACCGAGGGATTGAAATCCTCTTTCAAGAAGATAAAGGGAAATTTTCCTTTATATGGGGGTTTGATCTCCCGGTTCTCAGACCTCAGAGGGCTCAAGTCGGAGATCGTTCGGACTATTGATCGACAGGGGAGGATTTTCGACCATGCCAGTTCGGATTTGAGACAAATCAGGTTCGATATCGCGGCCTCTAGGAAGAGGATCAAAAGGTCTTTGGAAGAGATGATGAAACGCGAGGACCTCAAGCCCCTGTTCCAGGAGCAACTGATAACTATCCGGAATGGCAGGTACGTGTTGCCCATCAAATCTGAGTTCAAAGGCCACATGGAGGGGATTGTCCACGATCATTCACACAGTAAAATGACCATCTTCCTCGAGCCTCTGGAAGTCGTCGACTATAATAATGAACTCAGCATGTTACTGGAAGATGAGAGGCAGGAGGAGAGGAGAATACTTTCCGCGTTGACACAGCGAATAGGGGAATATCATCAGGAACTCTCACGGGATTTAGAGATATTGGGGGAAGTTGACCTTCTCCATGCTAAGGTCAAATTGAGCCAAAAATTGAGTGGTGTCAGTCCGCACGTTAACAGAAATGGGGTTGTTCGTCTTTTAGGAGCTAGGCACCCATTGCTCTACATGAGGGAGGGGGATCGTATTGTTCCCATCGATATTCATCTGGGCGGGTATTCCAAAGCTCTCATTATCAGCGGGGCGAACGCGGGGGGAAAGACCGTTGCCCTGAAAACCATTGGCCTTTTGTCACTGATGGCCCAATCCGGGATGCACATCTCCACCACGGAAGGAAGTGAAATCCCTCTCCATCATTCCATCTTTGCCGATATCGGGGACGAACAGAATATCCGGGAGAATTTGAGCACATTTTCCGCTCATATCCTCTCCCTTATTCATATCCTGGAGAAATCGGACCGATTCTCCCTTGTCCTCCTCGACGAACTCGGCGCAGGGACTAACGCAAGGGAGGGCTCTGCCATTGGCATAGGGGTATTGGATTACCTCATCGATAGGGGGGCCACGGTGGTCGTGACCACTCATTTGGATGAGCTCAAAGCATACGGTTACCTCAATAAAGGGGCAACAAATGTTTCCGTGGCCTTCGACTCAGAGACTCTGGAGCCGAGATATGAATTGATATACGGAAATTCGGGTTCGAGCAATGCCTTTGTGGTTGCCGAAAAATTGGGCTTTCCAAAAGTAGTACTCGATTCGGCCACCAGATACCTCGGCGACCAGGGAAGTGGAACATCTCGATCCATTCGCGATATCGAGAGGTTGCAGGAGGATCTGCGGAAAGACCGGGAGGAAATAGTGCACCTCAAGAAGGAGATTGAGGGCCATCGAGACCGGTTCCGTGAAATGGTTGGACGCATCAGGGAAAGGAGGCAACAGATCTTGCAGCAGGTTGAGGATAGGGGGAGAACTATTCTTCAACAGACCGAAACGGAATTGCAACGGATCGTCGAGGAGGTCGCCAAAGGGGGAGACGATGGCGTAAAGATGCCTAGGGGGGAATTGAAGCGGGTTCGTGAAGACTTTCTTCAGCAATTCAGGGGCAGGACCAAAAAGGGGGGCAAGGTAGAGGGATTGAGGGTAGGGGATTGGGTAAGGGTATTGGGCTTGAATCGCGTTGGGGCCGTTAGGGAGATCTACTGCGAGATGGAGAAAGCGGATGTTCAGGTCGAAAACGTGAGGGTAAGAGTCCCTCTTCGTGATCTGGAAAGGAGCGAGCCCCAGCCCCTGGAGGATAGCACGGAGAATAAAGGGCTGAAATACGAGGGCGCAGCTGAGATGGCAGTTCGATCGGAGATCAACGTCGTCGGCCTCACGGTAGAGGAAGCGCTTCCGGTCGTCGACAAATTCATCGATGATGCTCTCTTGGGTGGGTTGGAGGTGGTTGATATCGTTCACGGGACAGGGACTGGAAGACTGCGAGAGGCCATCGGAGAACACTTGAAACACCATCGGAATGTGAAACGATTTGGACCTAAAGATGTTATGAAAACAGGGGTAACTGTTGTGGAGTTTGGCTAAACATGGTAATCGTTAAATAGCGGAGTCTGGTTTGGAGGAATACATTCCCGATGAGGTCATAGCGGAGGTCAGAAGCAGGGCTGATATCGTCGAGGTGATCTCCGAGTATCTTCCCTTGAAAAAGGCCGGAAGGAATTACAGTGCCCTCTGTCCATTTCACCCCGAGAAGACCCCTTCCTTTATGGTCAGCACCACGAAGCAGGTATTTCATTGCTTTGGATGTGGCATAGGCGGCGACATTTTCGGATTCGTTATGAAGTCCGAAAACCTCTCCTTCCCTCAGGTGGTTAAGGTGCTGGCGAAAAAATTCGGTGTGCCTGTTCCCCAAAGAAGGGTTCCCCCATCCGTGAAAAGGGAAAGTGATCGGAAGGAGCAGTTATTCAAGGTCAACCAGGTGGCCATGGGTTATTATCGTGACCTCTTATTTGGAAGGAATGGAACGAAGGCCCGAGAATATCTGAGAAAAAGGGGGATTGGAAAGGCGGTGATTGAAGAACACCGACTGGGGTATGCCCTTTATAGCTGGGACGGGCTGGTTAATTATCTCCAAGGCAAAAAGGTTCCCCTCAACTTGGCGCAGGAACTGGGGCTGATCATTCCCAAGAAGACGGGGGGATGGTATGATCATTTCAGGGGAAGGATTATTTTTCCCATTTTCGACCTTACCGGAAACGTTTTGGGGTTTGGGGGACGGTCTTTGGATGAAAACTCACCTAAGTACCTCAATTCCCCGGAGTCCCCATTGTACCATAAAGGTCAGAGCCTCTACGGATTGCATGTGGCCAAGGGTTTCATTCGGGAAAAGGGATTGGCCTTGATCGTCGAGGGCTATCTGGATCTGTTGACATTACATCAATTCGGGTATAAACATTCCGTTGCGACCCTGGGAACGGCAATGACCGAAAACCATATCCGACTCTTAAGAAGATTCTCAAGTCATTTCATTACCATTTTTGATTCCGATGAGTCTGGAGCTGCCGCTACCATTCGGCCCCTGCCGCTATTCTTGGAGGAGGAAATTTCATGCAACGTGGTCAGGCTCCCCGGGAAGCATGACCCTGATAGCTTCCTCCAGGGAGGGCATAGGGATGAGTTCCAAGGGATGCTTCTTCAAGCCATTCCCATCTTCGACTTTTTCATTGATGAGGTTCTTTCCGAATCTGATCTTGCTTCAGCCGATGGGAAGGTTAGGGCTATAGATGAAATTCTCCACATGCTTGAGCGGATCCGAAACCCGATCGCCCGCGAGTCCTATGTAAAAAAGCTGGGCGAGAGATTAGCCTTGAAGGAGGAGATCATCCTTGATGCGATAAGGACCCTTCCCCAAAGGCGGGAGAGGAGAAGAGAAGAGCTAAAGCAGGCGATTCACGGGAAGATGTATCCGAAAACCGAGGAGACGATACTGGAGATCATGCTCAGTTTCAATCATCTGATTCCCGAGATAGCCGCGGATGGGGTGCTCGAGGATTTCGAGAATCAACAATTGAAGATGGTAGCCAAGACGATCAAGGAGATCTATGTCGAGAAGGGCGCTGTGGCCATCCCGGATATCCTTGCTGATGTTGAGGATGATGAACTGAGGAATCGGATTTCCAAATGGGCTTTCTTGGACGGAACCTTTGAAGGGGCTTCCCTTGGTAAGACACTGAGGGATTGTTTTCGGAAGGTTAAGATGGATAAACTCAGGAGAGATGAAGAGGCCCTCTTGAGCAGGATAAAGGAGGCTGAAAAGGAGGACCGCCAAGATCTCTTGGGTGAACTTTTGGAAAAAAGACAGCATTTCTTGACAAGGGAGAGGAATTTGATGGAGATGTATAAGAATTGAGGCCTCTTAACTAAGATTTTCCATGCTGAATTTCTGAAGGAGATATTCCAATGGGCAAGGGAGGAAAATCGAACGGATTTGAGCGGTTAATTTCCCTCGGCAAGGAAAAGGGATTTTTAACTTTCGATGACGTGAACGATAATTTGCCCGAGGATATGATTTCGTCAGACCAAATGGATGAAGTATTGATGATGATCGACGAGATGGATATCGAGGTAGTTGATGAGGCCTCGAAGGTAAGCCAGAACAAGGAGGTTGGTAAGTTCGAAGAAGAGGAGGAGCCGGATTCCTTGGATCCCTATTCATATGGGAGAAGCAGCGACCCCGTCAGAATGTATTTGAGGGAGATGGGTTCGGTATCCTTGCTTACCAGGGATGGGGAAGTTGATATCGCCAAGAGGATAGAGGAGGGGAAACGGGAAATTCTCGAAGTGGTTCTCAATTGTCCCATTGCACTGAGGGAGTTGATTCACCTTGGAAGGGATTTGAGGGAGGGTAAGATAGGCGTTAAGGAAATTACCCAAAATATCGATGAGGATGAGGTCAGTGTTGGAGAGGAGGAGCTTCAGCGGAAGAGGATCTTGGAATCGATCAACAGGATCAGGTGGATAAACGGGGAGATCGAGGGGTTACTTCAGGAATCATCTGAGGGAAACAAAGATGAGATTCAGAGAAGGAGGGTAAGGGAAGAGATACAGGGGAGGATGAGGGAGCTGATTCTGGCCGTTAGGGCCATTAACCTCAGGGAGAAACAGGTCAATAGGATCGTCCAAATATTGAAGGATTTCTTGGCCCGTATCGAGAGGGTAGAAAAGGAGTTGGTTGACAATGCAAAGAAGAAGGGGATTTCCATCAGAGCGGCCAAGACGTATCTCAGGATGAAAAGAAACGGGGTAACCAAGGAGGATGAGCTACGGGCAAAGATCCGCCTGAAACGCGGGGATTACCTGGAAATGGAGAGACTGCTGAGAAATACTCGGAAGAAGGTGAGGCTGGTTGAGATGGAGTCTGGGCTTTCCGCTGGTAGGCTTAAAGAGGCAATGAGGGCCATTGAAGCAGGGGTGGAGGAGGCCAATGAGGCCAAGAGCGAACTGGTGAAGGCGAATTTGAGATTAGTCGTGAGCATTGCCAAAAAGTACACGAATCGAGGCCTTCAATTCTTGGATTTGATCCAGGAGGGTAACATCGGGTTAATGAAGGCTGTGGACAAATTCGAATATCAAAGGGGATACAAATTCAGCACATATGCTACCTGGTGGATTCGTCAGGCCATAACCCGCGCTATAGCCGACCAGGCTAGGACAATTCGTATTCCGGTGCACATGATCGAGACCATTAACAAACTGATTCGCACCTCTCGATATTTGGTGCAGGAGATTGGGCGGGAACCCACGCCGGAGGAGATCGCTCACAAAATGGACATGCCTTTGGATAAGGTGCGGAAGGTCTTGAAGATCGCAAAAGAGCCGATATCCTTGGAGACTCCCATTGGGGAGGAAGAGGATAGCCATCTTGGGGACTTCATAGAGGATAAACAGGGGCTTTCCCCGGCGGAATCGGTGATCAGTATCAATCTTGTGGAACAGACGCAGAAAGTCCTGGCCACGTTAAGTGCAAGGGAGGAAAAGGTTTTGAGGATGAGGTTTGGTATCGGAGAAAAATATGACCATACGTTGGAAGAAGTGGGCCAAGACTTTGACGTCACTCGGGAAAGGATTAGGCAGATCGAGGCAAAGGCTTTAAGGAAACTTCGTCACCCCAGCCGGAGTAAACGATTGAAGAGCTTCATCGAATCTTAGAGAGGTCTGAAAAACTCGCTCATCGCTGGTGAAAATATTTATCGGAGCATTCCAGAGTTCGCCTCACTAAGAATCGGTAAGAATCGGTACTGGAAAAATCTTAATTCGCGCTCAAAGCTTCTCTTTCCGATTTCCCAGAGCTCTGTCTCAAGCAGCTTGACAGCTCAGGTGAATTATCGATAGTATTGAGATTATTGTGGGCCCATAGCTCAGTTGGAAGAGCCACCGGCTCATAACCGGTAGGTCCCTGGTTCGAACCCAGGTGGGCCCATTAAGCGGATATGGGGATATTTCATGGCCGAAATAAGGGGATTCACTTGGCTTGCAAGGGGAAAAACCCCTAACAGAGTCAAGAAGGTGCACCCACGATGGTGCACTTTTTTTATGCAATAGAATGACGTTTCGGGGGTCTCTTCTTGAACGAGCAGCTTCGCTTATTGAGAGAATTGCAGGACGTCGATCTTCAACTCAAGGCAATTCAGGCCGATAAAGAACGGTATCCCAGAGAGTTGAGCACCTTGGATGAGCAATTGGTCTCGGAACAAGAGATGTCAACGAGGAAAAAGGAGAAAATCGAGCTTTTGGAAAAAGAGCGCAGACAAAAGGAAGGGGATTTGGAGCTGGAGCAAGAGAGGATAAAGAGGGCGCAGTCCAAGCTTTACGAAGTCAAAACCAACAAAGAATATCAGGCACTTCTCACGGAGATAGAAACCCTAAAGGAGATTAATAGCCAACGGGAGATAGAGATTCTGGAAATAATGGATGAAATCGATGAGTTGAAGAGGCAATATGGGGTAGTGGAGAGGGAATTGAAGGAAATGGAGGAGAGGATCGGGGCGGAGAAGAGGGAGATCGAGGAAAGCCTTGGGAGGGTTGACGGCACATTGGCCAGCAAGAAGAGGAAACGGACGATGATCATGAAAAAGCTCTCCCCCGA